>OMZR01000102.1 GCA_900315575.1 uncultured Veillonellaceae bacterium | reverse complement strand
TTTGCTAGATGCATTTCCACATCTTAGTGGATGTCTTCTTTTTTGACAACATGAATTATGTGGCAGAATTATTTATCCCACAGGTTTTATGATTGAGCCGGAATTTCAATATCTCATCACGGAAGACACGTCGAATCTCCATATTCGGGATGGAAAGATCATATTTCTCTCCATCTTCATCGTCGATGGCGCCCACGCATTTGAGATAGCCTGTTGCCAGGAGGACATCATAAAGGTTGGCGCGATGCTTCTCGATGTCGGGATAGATAAACGATTCTTCGATCCGCGTGCGAATCGTCTTCCCTTCCATGAGTTTCTCCAAATGACGCGCCCGCCTCTGGTCGAGCTGCAACAGCATCGCCTTGAGGATGCTGTTGCCCGATGTCCGCACCCAGTATTTCCGCGCTTTGCACCCCTCGCTGAAATAATTGTTGACCGACCACGGATTGTAGATGTCCATGCCATGAAAATTGTAGCCATCATACCAAGAGGCGATTTCCCCGAGCTTGTCCTCCTGTCCAAAATCCCGCGCCAGTTTCGCAACCTCTTCCCGCGTATAGCCGCAGGCATCCGCAAAGCCTCCGGAAATGACAGAAGAGACTTTGAGATTGTTGAGCCCGCTGAAAATGCTTTCCTTTGCGATGCGAAGGACGCCCGTGAGGATGGCGAAATCAAGCGCCTCGTTTGATTTCAAAGCAGAAGAATACAAACTTCTATAAAAGCCGATAGCTTCTGGATAATATCCATGCGCCCATGCACATTGGAGAGGTGCATCGTACTCATCGATCAGCAGAACGGCTTTTTTGCCGTAATGCATTTCCAGCAATCGGCAGAGAAGACGGAATGCGTCCGACATGGTTTCAAGCTCCGACTTGCCCGCGTAGATGCCTTCAAATGCCGTTCGATCACCAGGATTCATTTGATCATCTAGCAGATACTTGAAACGACCGTACAAACGAGACAGCTCCATAGCAACTTTCTTCTGCATGCCTTCCCATGTGTCCCATTCCATATTTTTCATCGTCAGGAAAATCACGGGACGTGTTCCCTGTTCTGCCATAGCAACAGGGTCATCCATGACCTTGAGTCCTTCAAAGAGCTTCCGATGCTCGTCCGCGCCCTCTATCTCGAGAAATTGCTGCGTCATGGAAAGCAGCAACGATTTTCCAAAACGTCGCGGGCGCGTGATGAGCGTTACATCAGCATGACCACGGAAAAATTCGCTGAGGAATGTCGTCTTATCAACAAAATAGTAGCCATTCATCCGGAGCTTTGCAAAATACTCCGTTCCAATGGGCAGCACCTTGTTCATCTTTCCACCTGCTTTCGCGAAAACTCATCCTATAGACAGTATAGCACGAGTTCCGCTTTGCAGGCATCTCTGGCTACGAAAAAGTTCACATATCGATTCTCATATTGTCACATCCGCATCCACGCCGGCTTGCATTTCTTGCAAAAGCGCTTGCGTGCGCCCAGCAAGTGCTTGCAGTTCCTCCGTATACGCTGCCATCTGTGTTTTGCGGTCTTCAAAAGCCTGCACGTTGTTCTCCAGCTGCTCGATCACGGGATCGATGCTCTCGGCGAACCGCGCCTGCATCGCGCGCATGATTTCGCCATAGACTTGTGTCGCGCTGTCTTGGAACTGCTGGCGCACTTCGTCACGCGCAGCACGGATTTTTTGCTCTGCTTCCTGCGCTTTCTCCCCCTCTGTGAGTGCAGAATAAAGCGAATAAAGCGTGCCGACGACGCCGAGAACTTTGCCAAATGTCGCGATTCCCTTCGTGATTTTGAGTGCTTCCCACGGCTTGAACTTCGCGCCGAAAAAATGACCGACATCTTTGACGATGCCATGTATGCCAGAATCAGAGAATCCTTTGAGTGACGACCCCAGCACATCCGTAAAACCACCCAGCGAGCCATTTCCTGCCACTTTCCCCGCCAGGTCGCTGCCCTCCTTGATCGCACTTGACGCCACTTTGTCGCCGAGGGTCTTCGCGATGCCAAGCCCTTTTTCGAGCGCGATGCCGCCTTCCTGCGCATCTGATGCCGTTCCCGTTGCATTCACGGGCACCAATGCATGACTTTCCTGAAGCTCACGAACGACTTCCTTTCCAAATGGCGAATTCAGCTGCTCGTTAAATTCTTTTGTGACATTCGCGAACGTATTCTGAAACGCCTGCTCCATTTCCTGTGTGCAACGTTCCACACGCTGCCTGACTTCTTCCGAAGCAGCATTGAGCGCTTGCTGCACAGTGGCTTCGTCTGCGCCCGTTTGGATGGAGAGGCTTGCCCGCCGCCCGATGGCATTGATGTCGCTCTGGCATGTCAGTGCGATGTCCTGGAGCGTCGATTCGCAACGCTTGCGCCCCTCACTTGCGATGCGGAGCTTCCGCTTCGCGAGTTCTTCCGCGCCGTCGATGGCGTGCTGTTCCTGTTCTGTGCCAATCACGCCTTCGATGGCTGCCGCGAGTTCAAAAAGCGGCTTCTGAAGGCGTGCCGAAACATTCTTTGCCTGCACAAATGCATTGAGATTTGCGACGAACGATTCATAACCGCTCTCCGTCAGGAGTTCCTGCCGGAATTCTTCGTCCTCCGTCTCGGCCATCGCTTCTTCGTAACGGTTAGTCGAGACAAATGACGTATAAAGCTGCTCCATCGTGAACGGCGCAATGACGCGCTCAATGTCGGGGCGCATGACTTCCTGCTGCTCGGGCGAATTGCCCTGCGCCGCACGATCCATCTTGTTGATGGCGAGAATCATATTCGCGCCACGCTGCCCCTCGATCGCGAGTTTGCGGAAATGCTCGCCCATCGTCTGATCAAAGCCTTCGTTCGTGATGACGAAAATCAGAAGCGCTGCATGGTTGATTTCATGATACGTGATTTCGTCATGATCAGGATGCACACCTGTCTGGATGCCCGGCGTATCGATGATGTCAATGCCGTTCCACTCGTACGTGTAGGATTCCTGCGTCTTGATGCCCGCGCCGATGCCCGTATCGATGCCCGTCAGCATCTTGATGATGCTTGACTTGCCTGCGCTGTACTGACCGACAAAGACAAGCTTGATGGCTTCATCGTCCGCCGTATGAAGCACGGGCAGTACGTCCGTTGGCAAGTCATAACGCTCGAAGGTTTCCTGTGCATCGTGTAGGAGTTCCGCTGTCTTCTCGGTAAACGCACCGAGTTCAAAAGTTGCCATCCAATCGTCTCCATTCTATAGTTCAATAGCGAAGAATCGGCTGATAAAACATCTGTTGTACCAAGCGATAGGCAACAGAATCTTCCTCAATTTCCTCATCATAGAGAGATGTATAGTAGACTTTCGTATCATCTTCCGAACCATACTCAAAAGCACTCATCTCCCATGCGTCTTCTTTGAGCAACTGATTTGCCAATTCCTCCTGCGCGTTCCACACCTCATCCGCGTCATCTGGGTCAGCCTCGACGATTCGCACGGGTTCGCCAATCAATTCTTTCACAAGCCCCATGACTTTGTTTGGCAAATGCTGTTCCGAAAAAAGAACGAATGCCCTGCCAGGAATTCTAAGATTTTGAACATAGTCTCCCACTTCGCCTTGCTGCATCGATGGAGCGGCAGAACGAACTGCCTGATCCCAGAGCACAGC
This sequence comes from uncultured Veillonellaceae bacterium, assembly GCA_900315575.1. Taxonomy (GTDB): domain Bacteria; phylum Bacillota; class Negativicutes; order Selenomonadales; family Selenomonadaceae; genus Selenomonas_C. The sequence goes on along the minus strand of OMZR01000102.1, from coordinate 6,586 downwards.
ATTTGACAGTTGTAATTCGTGTTTCAAATCATTCGCCAAATTTTCTTGTTCTGCCGCAAGTTCAAAGAACATTTCATCCATATCAACGAGGCTCTGGCGAAAATCGTCAATCCCCTTATGCAAGATTTCATCATTGATAATATTTACCATTTGATTACCAATCTTATCTACTGCTGGTCCCATCGCTTCTTTCAATTTTTTCCGCAATGTCGCTTTTGCCTCGCGAATCTTCTGTTCCTTACTATCGGAAAACAGTGAAAGAAGTCCAAGACCGATGCTAACACCCCAGCCGATGCCTGGAATCAATGCCGTGACAGCCGCCGCGCCACCGAACAAGCTGCTGAAATCCGTAATGTCCTCCATTCCGATTTTATCCGCATTCGTTTGAATGCTGGAGCCGAACCGGATTTCCGTCGCGAATTCGTCTGCGAGTTCCCGGCGCTTGCGATTGCAGACCTCTGCCCGCTCTTTGAGAAATCTTTTGCATTGACTCTCGATGTTCATCGCAGCAACGGTATCATTCCAATCTTCGCCTGCATTCTCGTTCTCATAGTTATCTTCGGCAAAGTCATCAATTTCTTCGTCGATTTGAGCCTGTAAGCGCTGCATGAAGCGATCGTATTTTTCCTGTGTTTCTTGGAAAAAGTCTTTGCGCCAATCATTAAGTTCATGCCATTTCTGACGATAAAGGAACGCCGCATCAACCGTATCCGCCGTATCATCAAGAAGATCTGCGATGTGATTGCTGATTGGCACACTGACGCGGTCGATGAATGTCTTCACCCGCAAGAAGCACGCATCGCTTTGAACTTTGTCAAGGATGTATTCCTCGACAGCATCGAAATTACTCAATGCGTAAAGCTCCGAATCCTCCTGTCCAAGATAGGCAGCCTGCAGATGCGTGGCAACAAATGGCAAATCGCTCCAATCATCATGATAGCGCGAACCGAACGCGCGGAACTGGTTGCAAATTTCTTCAATGCGCGCAGTGTCATTCATCTTCTTCGCAAGATCGTGGAGCGCCATCTTGCGGCGGCTCAGATTCAATCCGAGTTTCACATTGATGATGCCGAGCACGTTCTTGCCGAGGCGCTTGAGCTCGGCGAGTTTTTCCGCTTCTGACGCTTGCGGCGCGTCGTCCGTGATAAGGAACAAGATGAGATCTGCCGCTTTCGCCGCTTTCATCGCGAGCTCGTCATCTTCGCGCCCATCGAACGAGCAGATGCCAGGCACATCCGTGACCTTCATCCCCTTCCAGCGATAGTCACGCACATCGCGCGTCGTGCGCTGCGCACCCTTGCCGATGCTCGCGCCATTGCCGTGTGTGAGAATTTCCATCAGCGTCGACTTGCCCGCCATTGTCCGACCGAAGACGACAACGGAAAATTCTTTCTGCCGCTCAAAAAGCTCATTCAGATCCTCTTGGATTTCCCAATCGGTACGCTGGAGTTCTTCGACACTTTCCCGCTCGCGTGCAATGACAAGAGAATTGGCAATACGGTTGATTTGCGACTGCTTGCGGTCGGTCTCTTTCAGTTCCTTCCGCACTTTTTTCAACGTCTTGTGGATTTCCTGATAGCGATCGTTTGCAAAACCATAACCGAACTCTGCGTATTCTTGGCATGCTTGCAGCGCTTCCGCAAGTTCCTGCTCTCTCATGGCTCCTGCCTCCTTGTCTTTCTGATGGAACTTATCATATCTGGCTCACGCCAGCTTGCACTCGAATCTGTTGCAACCGTAGAAACTCTCCGTCTCCATGTTGCGTACCAAGCATTTCTTTTTCTGGCGCGGGTCATATTCCCAGAAACCGGCAGCCGACGACTTCGGTGCGATGGCTTGGTTCGTCGGATCGTACCAATGCTTGCAAAACGCGCATTTCCGAATGCTGCTGTTCTTCGCATTCACGAGTTCCATGATGTCCGCCTCCCTGTTTGATTTTTCACGGTATACATTCGCCCCCCCGTAGTGGATTCCTGCTAAAATAAAAATTTACCTTGTAGGGGTTGCCTCTTTAAGAGAATATCACACCTCGTCATACAAAAGGTCAACACGCAAGCAACCTTAAAAATTTTTGTCAAAAAAAGAGCTCGTTCCAGTGTGCGCTGAAACGAGCTCTTCTTATATCAGGGGGCCAAATCGTGTCTCTTCGCGATTTTATGCGCGGCCGTACTCTTCCACCATCGCCCGGATTTTCTTCGGATCGAGCATGACGAGGTAGTCGGGCTTCAGGCACCACTTCCAGTTGAGGCCGACCGTGCCCGGCGTGTTCATGCGGGCGCGGCTGTCAAGGCCGAGGAGATCCTGCATCGGCACGATAGCGAGGCGCGCGCGCGAGGCGTAGGCAAAGCGGATGAGCTTCGCGGCAACGTCCTGCGGGTTCTCGCGGTCGGCACCGATGAGCTGTGCGACGCCAGCGCGCGTGGCATCGTTGATGTCGCTCGTGTACCAGCCGACCGTCGTGTTGTTGTCATGCGTGCCCGTATAGATGACGCTGTTCTCTGGCGCGACGAAGCCGATACGGCCGCGGTCATTGAAGTAAAGCGTGAAGTGCAGGACTTTCATGCCAGGGAATCCGCAGTCGTCGCGGAGTTTCTCGACTTCGTCCGTGATGATGCCGAGGTCTTCGGCCACGACGGGCAGGCTGCCGAGCGCCGCCTTCACGGCGTCGAAGAACGGCTTGCCGGGGCCCGGCAGCCAGCGGCCATTGATGGCCGTCTTCGCCTTGCCGTCGATTTCCCAGTACGACTCGAAGCCGCGGAAATGGTCGATACGCACGACGTCGACGAGCTTGTAAAGCTTGCGGAACCGCGCAATCCACCAGGCGTAGTGCTCTTCCTTCATGGCATCCCAGTCATACTGCGGATTGCCCCAGAGCTGGCCCGTCGCGCTGAAATAATCGGGCGGGACGCCCGCGACAGTCTTGGAGGTACCATCGGGATTGAGGTCGAAGAGCTCCTGATGGCTCCAGACGTCAGCGCTGTCGCCCGCGATGAAGATCGGCATGTCGCCGAGAATGCGGATGCCCTTCTCCTTCGCATAATCGTGGAGCCGCGTCCACTGCGCGTCAAACAGGAACTGCAGGAACTTCTGGAAGCCGACATGCTCTTCGAGACGGTCCGCGAGCTGCGCGAGCGCCTTCGGCTTGCGGTGCTTGATGTCATCCGGCCACTTCGTCCATTCTTTGTGCTTGAAGTCGTTCTTCGCGGCCATGAACAGTGCGAAATCGTCGAGCCAGGCTTTCTCTCGGTCGCAGAAGACGAGGTACTCCGGCAGCTGCTCGCCGCCCGCCTTGCGGAAACGTTCATACGCTTTCTTGAGCGCCTTGTGCTTGAATGTCCAGACACGCGTGAAATCGACGAACGAGCTGCCGCCTGGGAACAGCACCTTGACATCGGCGGCCTGCAGCCATCCACGGTCGACGAGGTCGTCGAGATCGATGAGCATGGGATTGCCAGCGAAAGCCGAGGGAGACTGATACGGAGAGTAGCCGAAATCGACAGGGCCGAGCGGCAGGATCTGCCAGACATGCTGGCCGGCCGCCGCGAGGAAGTCGACGAACTTGTACGCTTCTTTGCCGAGGTCGCCGATACCGTATTTCGACGGCAGAGACGTCGGATGCAGCAGCACGCCGGCCTCGCGCGCGTATTTCTGCGGCGCATGTTCCTCGCGCAGCAGCACGCCCTTGAGCGGCGGGATATGCACGGTGACTTCGCCGCGCACGACATCATAACGCTTCTCCGGATGGAACGCATCGACAAACGTGCCGCCCGCGAAATCGCCGACCTGCACCGTCAGCGCCTGCTCTTCCGAACGGTGGCGGTTGAATGCCACGATGTAGGCATCATCATCCGCCTTTTCGCCGAAGACATCGCGGCCACCGCGGATGACGCGCGCGAACGCGAGCAGGTCGCCGTCGCCATAGAGCGGCAGCAGCTCACCCGTCTGCAGCGCGGTGTGCTCGTTGCGCTCGCGGATGTACTTGCGGTAGCGCTCCTGCACGTAGGTGTCGCCATCGTCCCAGCAGTACGGACGGCGGTTGTACGGGTCTTTGAAGCCCTGCATGGCAATCTCGTCGCCATAATAGACGCATGGCGCGCCCGGATACGTCATCTGGAACAGCGCCGCCATCAGGAGGCGTGCAAGACCGAGGTTGTAGTGGTCCTCATCCATGCGATAGCGCGACTGCTGGATGGCTGGCATGCCGTCATAATACGGCGCCTCGCCGAGGAACGTGATGGCGCGCACGATATCGTGGCTGCCGATCAGGTTCATCATCACGTAGAAATTTTCTTTCGGATAGTTCTCGCGCAGGCTCTCCATGCGGCGCATGGCCAGACCACCATCGATGTAGCCCATGAGGAAGTCAAAGAGATGCTGCCGCAGCGGATAGTTCATCGCCGAGTCCATCTCGTGACCGCAGAGGTATTCGCGCTGCTGGCCATAAGCGACCTTATGCGATGCATCTTCCCAGACCTCGCCGATCATCAGCGCGTCGGGATCCGTCGCCTTGAGCTCCTTGTAGAACGCCTGCGAAAACGCCGCCGGCAACTCATCGATGACATCGAGACGCCAGCCGCTGATCCCCTCGCCAAGCCAGTGATGGAGCACGCTGTCCTTATTGCGGATGATGAAATCCATATAGGAAGGCGTCGTTTCTTTGACGTCCGGCAGCGTATCGAAGTTCCACCAGCTCTCGTAGTCGTTCGGGAAATTGCGGAAGTTGTACCATTCATAGTACGGCGAGGACTTCGACTGATAAGCACCGACCGTGTCATACTGCCCCATGCGATTGAAATAGCGGCTGTTGCTGCCCGTATGGCTGAAGACACCGTCGAGGATGATACGGATGCCCATGTGCTTCGCCGTCTCGACGAGGTGCTTGAAGTCGTCATTCGTGCCGAGGATCGGGTCGATCTTGAGGTAGTCGCCCGTATCGTAATGATGATTGCTCTCCGACTCGAAGACCGGGTTCAGGTAGATCGTATTGATACCGAGATCCCTGAGGTACGGCAGCTTCGACTCGATGCCGCGCAGATTGCCGCCGAAGAAATCATAGGCGACGATTTCCTTCGTGTCCGGGTCCTTGTAGTAGCAGGGATCGTCCTGCCACGACGCATGGAACACGGCTCCGCGCTTAGGGGTGAGCTTGTCGCCCACACGGCAGAAACGGTCGGGAAAGATCTGGTACATGACGGCATGCTTCGCCCAGTCCGGCGTCTTTGCTCCGGCGTCGTAGACCGTGATCTGATACGACGGCGGTGCCTGGTCGTAGAGCTCGCCGACGCCGCCAAGCTGCTCGGGGTTGTTGCCGTAGAACTTCGTGCCCGTCACCGTCGCGATGATGAAATAATACCAGACAAGGCAGCCGGATTCCGGCAGCTGGATCTTTCCCTTGTAGAACTTTTCCTCCGCTCCCATGTCGTCTGCCGTCGCGAGCGGATAGAGCTTCTCGCCCTGCCCTTCGCGCCAGATGCGCAGGAGCACCTGACGAATGTCTTCCTTCGTCTTCAGCGTGATGCCGATCTCGAGCGTGCTGCCCGCTTCCGCCGCGCCGATGGTGGAACGATAGTAGATGTTTTGTGAATCATGCTTCACCTGACCTCGTTCGATCATATCTCATTCTCCTTCTCCATTTGAATCCCCTCCGCCGCATCCTTTCGACGGAAGATTTGTTCAAATGCCATGCCAGAAAAAAAGCCCGGCAATCACTTGCCGGGCCCTGACCTGGCAGCAAAACTTACTTGGTCAGCTCTTCATAAAGTGCTTCATATTCCTTGGCAGAGTTCTTCCAGCTGAAATCCGAATGGACAGCGTTCTCCTGGATCCTGTGCCAGATTTCATAGTTTTCGTACGAGCTCAGTGCGCGCTTCAGCGCGTACATCATCTCATGCGCATTGTAGTTCTCAAACACGAAGCCGTTGCCTTCGCCCGTGTACTTGTCGTACTGCGTGACCGTATCGCGCAGGCCACCCGTGAGACGGACAACTGGAATCGTGCCATACCGGAGAGCGATGAGCTGGCCAATGCCGCACGGCTCATAGTTCGACGGCATCAGGAAGATGTCGGCCGATGCATAGATGCGGTGCGCGAGCTCGTTCGAGAAATAGATGTTCGTCGAGACTTCCTTCGGGAAGCGCCATGCGAGGCCTTTGAACCAGTCTTCATAGCGCTTCTCGCCCGTGCCGAGCACGACGAGCTGGATGTGTTCATGCTGGAGGATTTCATCCATCATGCGCACGACAAGATCCATGCCTTTCGGCTCGACGAGGCGCGAGACGATGGCCACGAGCGGAACGTTGCGGTCAACCGGCAGGCCGAGCTTGTTCTGGAGCTCCGTCTTGTTGTCGCGTTTGCGGTCGAGCGTCGTGTCGTCATACGTCTTGAAGATCATCTTATCCGTCGATGGATTGTAGGCGTCATAATCGATACCGTTCACAATGCCCGTGAGATCATTCTGGCGGGCGCGGAGAAGCCCGTCGAGATGCTCGCCGAAATACGGATACTGAATCTCGTTGGCGTACGTCTTTGAGACCGTCGTGACGTGGTCGGCATAGATGATGCCGCCCTTCATGAAGTTCACGGCATC
>OMZR01000084.1 GCA_900315575.1 uncultured Veillonellaceae bacterium | reverse complement strand
CATTGTGTTCATCCTTTGCGGTTGCGAGTGATTCTGTCAGTATGAAAGAACCGACGTTGACTTGTAAAGGCCTTTTACACAAACTATTTTACACTCCCATGGAAGACCTCAAGATCGTCTTCACGATGTGATAGGGAGGGTTTGAATCATGCCAAGAGAACCGGAAGAAATCAAATATCGCGGCCGCAGACGCTGGAACGGCAACCACGGCAAGGTCTGGTGGGACGGCGAACTGCTGTTCGAAATCGAGAAGTTCGAGGCGAAGGTTACGGCCAACCGCGAGGACGTCATCATCGGCGACAACGTCGACTCGAAAATCGTCGGGCTGAAGGGCGAGGGCTCCATCACCATCAAGAGCGTCATCAATCGCAATCTGAACAAGTATCTCGAAGAGTGGAAGGAAGGCCACGACCCGCGTGCAACCATCGTTGCGTTGCTCGATGACCCAGACATGATTGACTCGAAGAAAGAGCGTGTCTCCATCGGCAACGTCTGGTTCAACGAAATCCTGCTCATGAACTTCGAAAAGGGCAAGGTCGTTGAGAAGGAATACCCGTTTGCTTTTACTCCGGGGGACGTTGAGTACCTCGAGTCTGTGGAATGACGGAAAGGAGCTAGCATTTATGGCAGTCAGTATTGAAGAACTCATCAACAAGAAAGATGAAATCCAGAAATACAAGAATCTGGAGTACGACCTCGAAACGAGCATCGGCGAAATCACGGTCGAGCTCCCGACGCGCTCCCTTGTCCTTGAATCGAACAAGCTCGAGGATGGTGAGAGCGATGCGTATCTCGTTTACCACGTCGTCGTCGCGCCAGACCTCGCGGACAAGAAGCTGCAGGAAGCCTACAAGTGCGGCGAGCCGACGGACATCGTCAAAGCGTTGTTCCGTCCAGGCGAGCTCACGGCAATCTCGCGCAAGGTGATTGCGCTGTCTGGCTACGGCAAGGACATCAAGTCGCAGGTGCATGCTGAGCTAAAAAACTGATCGACAGCAACTGGGAAGCGGCAACCGTCGCATTCCTTGTTGCTCACGGTCACCCACTCAGCTACTTCTACACACTCTCAGAGACGGAAAAGCTCTTCTGCCATGCCATCATGGAGGCAGAAGATGAACGTGAAACGAAACTGGCGAGCCTCGGACTCGCACGAAAGTTGGTGACGTAAATGGCAAAGGAATTCATGCTGAGCGCCGTCCTCGAATTCAAGGACAAGATGACGGCGGGCATCAAGTCGGCGCAGTCCGGCCTCAAGAGCCTCAAGAGCGGCATCGAGAGCGTTCAGACGAGCGGAATGCAGAGCCAGCTCCAGAAAGCTGGGGCCTCGGCTGAAGGATTCGGCAAAAAGGTTGATGGGCTCAAGGGCAAGCTCAAGGAAGTCTCCGGCGACCATCGCGTCACCATCACGGCGCAGGACAACGCGACCTCGGCGGCACAGCGTGCTACGAGCGCCATCAAGTCCTTTGCGGCCAGCGGCACGAAGAGTGCAAATCTGCGCGCCAATGACGAGGCAACGCCCATTGTCTCACGCCTGCGCGGAAAACTGGAAGCGCTCACGGGAAAGGCATACAACGTCAATATCAGGGCGAATGCCAAAGGCGCGGAAGCAGGCATGATGTCGAAACTCGGCAGCACGGCTTCCGGCGTTGCGGGCGGAATGCTCATGAACACATCTGCACAGATGGCCGGCGCGGCGGGCATCGGCTACGGGCTCTATGACATGGTCAAGAGCGCGGCGGACTTCGAGCAGGGCATGAGTGGTGTTGCGGCCATTTCTGGCGCAACCGGCGATGCGATTCAGGCGCTCACGGACAAGGCTCTTGAAATGGGGCAGACGACGAAGTTCACGGCAACCGAAAGTGCGCAGGCGCTGAACTACATGGCCATGGCCGGCTGGAACACCGACCAGATGATGTCCGGCCTTCCGGGCGTCATGAACCTTGCGGCGGCGTCCGGTGAAGACCTAGCGCAGGTATCGGACATCGTCACGGACGCCATGACGGCGTTCAAGCTCCCTGCTGAAGAGTCCGGTCACTTTGCAGACGTGCTCGCGGCGGCTGCGGCGAATGCGAACACGAACGTCGGCATGATGGGCTACACGTTTAAGTACGCGGGCTCGTTCGCTGGTGCTCTCGGCTACTCCATCGAAGACGTTGCTCTCGCGACCGGCGCGATGGCCGACAGCGGCGTCAAGGCCGACCAGGCAGGCACGTCGCTCCGCGCTCTCATGGAGCGCATGGCGAAGCCGACGAAGGAATCGGGGACGGCAATGGACATCCTCGGCATCAAGGCATTCGATGCCGCGGGCAAGGCTCGTCCGCTTCGTGATGTGCTCGACGAACTCCGCGAGAAGTTCAAGGGACTTAGCGGAGAGGATCAGGCGAAATTTGGCGCCATGCTCGCAGGTACTGAGGGCTCGGCCGGCTTCCTCGGCATGATGAACGAGTCGCAGGAGAAATGGGACCAGATTAAGGATTCCATCGATAATGCGAGCGGTTCCGCCGAGCGTATGGCGAAAATCCGTATGGACAATCTGTCCGGCAGTATCACGCTCCTTGGCAGTGCTTGGGAATCCCTGTCCATCAAGATCATGAAGGGCACGGGGACGGCAGACGGCATCCGCTCGTTTGTCGATGAAGCGACAAAACTTGTCACGGATTTCACGAGCCGCGTTGAAACTTACGGCCTTGGATTCCGTTCGATTTTCGGAACCGTCGGAGAGGCTGTCAACGATCTCAAGAACAAGTTTCTCGCGCTTGATGGTGTCGGCTCCGTGCTCGCTGGCGGTGCTCTCGCGGCCGGCCTTTTTGCGATTACACATCTCACGATGAAAGCCGTTGACGGTGTGAAAGGCTTTTTTGGAAACGGAGGCGGGCCTATGTCTCCCACTGCCGAAAAAAGCGTTGGTGAGATGGTAGTCAATGCTGGCACTGTCATCATTAATGGCAACGGTGGAGCAGCTGCGGAAACAGCCGCAGAGGCATCTGGAGGAGCAGCTGCGGCTGGTGGTGCATCGAAGGCGTCGAAGCTTGCTCGCGGTGCAAAGATGTTCGGACGTATTGCAACGGTCGCAGGTGTCGCTCTTGGCGCGTATGACATGTACAGCACCTATGAAGAGAACCAGAAGCGCGAGGCGGAAGCCAATTACGGCGTCGATGCTGCTGCGCAGAGCGGTTCGAATGAGCAAATTGCGGAGGCCGCAAGATACAAGGCTGCTACAGAAAAGCAGAACCAAGACCGTATGGGGAGCTCTGTTGGTAGTTTTGGCGGCATGCTTGCCGGCGGCCTCGTCGGCGCGAAAACAGGTGCGGCAGCCGGCGGCGCCATCGGCGCAGCGTTCGGCGGCATCGGCGCAGCCCCCGGCGCGGCCATCGGCGGTTTGCTCGGTGGTGCTGTTGGCGCCATTGGCGGTAGCGAGCTCGGATCGTTCCTCGGCGGCCGTTTCCGCGACACGAAGGAATGGGCCGGCAAGGGGCTGTCTAACAATCTCGAATACGCAAAGAACGGCATCGCCAACAATGCGCAGTACGTTGGCAACGGCATCAAGAACAATGTCCAGTATGTCGGAAATGGTATTGAGAACAATGCAAAGTGGATTGCGAACGGTGCGAGTGAAGCGTTCAACGGCCTCAAGGAAGGAGCCGCGATCGCATTTGCGGCCGTCAAGAATGAAGCATCGAATACATGGCAGTGGATCACGAATGGCCTCACGCAGGCAGGACAGTCCATCGGTCAGAAGCTCTCCGAACTTGGAACGGCGCTCGAACCCGTCAAGAACGCGGCGCTCGGTGTCGTAGACTTCTTCATCGGCGCGGGCTACTTGATGTGGAAAGGCCTTTCTGATGCATTCAAAAGCGCGTCCGAATGGTTCACGTCGAACGTCTTGGAGCCGATTTCGCAAGCCGCGAGCTCGGCATGGGACAGCATCACAGAGACCGCATCGGCCGTCTGGAGCACCATCACAGAGGCCGCGAGCACGGTTGCTGATATGTTCGATACCTACGTCTGGACGCCAATTACTGACCGTGCACAGGAAGCATGGGAGCTGATTACCGAAGGTGCTTCCTACGTCTGGGACGGCATCACGAACAACGCGCAGTATGTCGTGGATGTCTTGTCTGAAGTCTGGAGTGGCATCGAAGAAGCGGCATCGTCCGTCTGGGACGAAGTCGTCAATACGGCAACCTGGGCATGGAATGGCATTGTAGACGCGGCATCTGCGGCGGCTGACTTCGCGTCTGGCATCTGGCAGAGCGTATCCAGCGTGCTCTCCAGCGTCTGGGCGGAAGTCCAGAACACGGCAACGTGGGCGTGGAACGGCATCGTCGATGCGGCATCGTCCGCATGGGCGGGTGTGACCGGCCTTTGGAACGCGGCCGCAAGCTGGTTCGAGAGTACGGTCTGGACGCCCATCAAGAGCGCGGTTTCCTCGGTGCGTGACGCCATCGTCAATGCTTTCAATGGAGCGCTTGCGACCATCAAGGGCGCGTGGGCTGGAATCTCTGGATGGTTCGAGGCCAATGTCATTGGCCCCATCAGGCAGAAGATTTCAAGCATCACGAGCATTGGCGCAAGCATCCGTCTCACGGGGAGTGCCCCGGATGGAAGCTGGACAGGCGCGACAAACTTCGTCCCTGCCTATGCCTCAGGCGGCATCGCCTCCTTCGCGGAGGGCAGCGTCGCTCACGGCCTCGCGCAGGTCAACGAGCACGGTGGCGAGCTCATCGACCTGCCGCAGGGGAGCCGCATCTATCCGGCGGCAACGACGGAGCGGATGATTGAGCGCCAGCTCGAAAAAGAGGCTCCGTCGACGCCGACGATCAACATTTCGGGCAACAACTTCACCGTGCGCGAGGAAGCGGACATCCAGCGCATCGCGCATGAGATCGTCCAGCAGATTCTTCAGGCCGAGGTCAACTATGGAGGTGCATACTGATGGCTTTCATGACGAATGTCGGAAGGGTGTTGAGCCTCGCCTCCTTCGCGCTTGGCGGAGAGGGGACGGCGCAGCGTCAGTTCATCCTTTCGTCGGACGGTGACAAGCTTATCCTGCCGGTCACGCCTTGGAAGTACGACGTCAAGACGGGGCAGGGCAACAAGGTTGTCGGCGTCGAGCAGCTCGGCGAGGCGCTGGTCTTCGGCCTGCCGAAAGCCGTGGAGATTTCCTTCTCGTGCTTTTTCCCCGACCAGAATCACGAATACCCGTTCGTCGTTGGAGATGAGAAGAGCCCGGCGGACTGTGTGGCGCTCTTGATGAAGTGGAAGGAAGGGCAGAAGCCCGTGCGCATCATCATCACGGACAGCCCTGTGAACCTGCTGACGGGCATCATGAAGTTTGATTACAAAGAGAAGGACGGCACGCGGGACATCTACTACACGCTCGAGCTCACGGAGTACAAAGACCTCAATACGCCGGACGCGAACAATCCGAAGAAGGTCGACGAGAAGACGGGACTGAAAGGCCGTCCTGCGAACCCGACGGACGCGACGCGGAACAAGCTCAAGAAAGCATCAGACGTGCTGGACAAGGCGAAGCACGCCTATGGCCAGTACAACAAATGGCGCAACATCGCCAAAGGAAACAACCTCAAGAGCCTGACCATCAACAACCTCAACAAATTGAAAAACTTGAAGATACCGAAGCTGCCGAAAGGGATGAGTTGATTGATTATCAAGCACAAGGGATCTTATCCGCAGATGACCGACATCACGCAACTCATCCACAAGATCACATGGAGTGGAAGCCGGACGTCCGTCGCACGGAAGCTCGTGTTCCAGTACGTGCAAGATGCACGTGACCCGAATATCCCCCTCCATGTCATCGACAACGGTGAGACGGTATATGGCTACGACGAGGAAGGAAATGAGGTCTTTGTTGGCAACGTCTACGACGTGGAGAAGGATGTCAAGTCATCCATGGTGACGATCACGGCCTTCGACCATCTCATCATCATGCAGAAGTCCAGGACAACCCGCAAGTTTGTCAAGATGACACCGGAGGATATCGCAGGTGCCATATGCAAAGAGCTCGGCGTGCTGCCTGGCACGTTCGAGGCGACAGGGACGCCTGTCTCCTTCATCGCCGTCCGAAAGACGGGATACCAGATTATCATGATGGCCTACACGGAGGCGGCGAAGAAGCTCAACGCCGACAAGGAGGAAAAGGACAAGGTCTATTTCCATCCCGTCATGGACGGCGCGAAGCTCAACATCATCAATAAGGGCGCGCTCATCGAGAACTACGAGGCGAACGGGCTGAACAACCTTTTGAACAGCCGCTACAAAGAGAGCATCGAGCACATGGTCAATCAGATCCTCATCACGGACGAGGAAGGGAACCAGTCCGATTTCTACAAGGACGACGACCTCATCAAGAAGTACTCCATGATTCAGGACGTCTACAAGACCGACCCGAAGAAGGACACGCAGACGGAGGCGAAAGCGCTCATCAAGAAGCCGGAACGTTCGGCGACCATTGACTGCCTCGGCGACTACCGCGTCCGCGCGCCGTATTCCATCATGGTCAAAGAGGTGCTGCTCCAGCCGGGGCAGTTCTGGGTCAAAAGCGACGTTCATACCTTTGAGGGCGGGACGCACATGATGAAGCTCGAACTGGAGTTTGAGAACGTCGTGAACGAGGAAAAGATTGCCGACAATGACCGTCTTGACGAAAACGGCAATCCCATCAAGAAAGAAACGAAGAAGAAAAAGAAGTCGAAGAAGAAGGAGGCGTAACGCATGGCACAGATTCCAACGGTCGAACAGAGTGCGGGAAACCTCGTCCATACGCTCCATGGCATCGCAAAGAGCGAGCTTCCAGCCCGGACGCGCGTCGGCAGGGTGCTGGCATCGCCACCGAATATTCAGGTGCAGCTCGACGACATCATCCTGACAAAGGAGGACGTCTACGTGTCCGCCTATCTCCTTTCTGGCTACACACGGCACGTCGTCGGCGAGACGAGCTACCGTGGCGGTGGCAGCGGCGACCCAGCCTATGAGAGCCACAACCACCCCGTCGACAATGATGAGACATGGACGGACACGCTCGTGCCCGGCGACCTTGTGACCGTCATCCCGCTCGAAGGCGACCAGCTCTATCTCATTGAGGATAAGGTGATCAAGCTATGAGCGAGGATTTCCCTTTCGTCGGCTCGGTATCGGAGACGGCGAGCACGGGAACAGAAGAAGAGAACCTGCCGCTCCTGACGGAGTATGCGTGGGATTTCAACACCGACAAGTTTTTGTACGACGGCGACGGCCATCATATCGTCGTGACGGGGCAGGAGGCTTTGAAGGTCTGGATTTACAAGGCGCTCAAGACGGAGCGGTACGTGCACGAAGCCTACAGCTGGAGCTACGGCATCGAGCTCAAACCGTTTATTGGCAAGGTCATGGGCGTCAAGGAGCGCTACAGCGAATTGCGGCGCGTCATCGTCGAGTGCCTGATGGTCAATCCCTACATCAGGAGCATCGACAGCGTCACATTTTCGCAGGACGGCCCATCCGTGACCTGCAGGATCACGCTCACGAGCATCTACGGGGAGGTGAGTATGGATGTATGAGGCAAGGGAACAGGAAGACATCTTGGCGGAGCTGCAGTCCGAGAGTGAGACGTCGGCAACAAAGATCGAGGGCACGTTTGAGTATGACATGCTCGCGTCGAACTCCATCGAGTTTGCCAAGACTGAGGTCGAGCTCGAACAGCTCTACAAGGCATGCTTTGCCGATACGAGCTGGGGTGAATACCTCACAATGATTGCCGAGCAGTACGGAGTCCTGCGCAGGGCCGCGGCAAAGGCAACGGGTACTATCACGCTCACGGGCAAGGGAATCGTGCCGACGGGCTCACTTTTCACGACAGCCGCGGGTACAAAGTTCCAAACGCTCGAATACCGTAACGTGAACGGAACGGCGGATGTCCCTGTCGAAGCCGTGAATGCCGGCGAAGCGGGCGACGTCAAAGAGAACACCATCACGGTCATTCCAATGTCAATTCCTGGCATTACGGCTGTCACAAACGCCGAAGCGACGTCCGGCGGTTACGACGAAGAGGACGATGAAGACCTGCTGAAACGTTACCTCGAAAAGGTACGCCTGCCGGCGACGTCCGGCAACAAGTATGAATACTACGAGTGGGCGAAGAGCGTTTCCGGTGTCGGCGATGCGCGCGTCCAATCGCTCTGGAACGGCCCGGGCACGGTCAAAGTCATCATTGTTGATGCCAACATGCAGGTTGCGCCGGCGTCTCTCATCCAGTCCGTCGCAGACTACATCGAGACCGTCCGGCCGATTGGCGCGACCGTGACCGTTGTCAGTCCGACGCCTATCCCTGTTACCATCACGGCAAAGATTTCCGGCACGCTCGACAAGGAGCAGTTCTTGAAAGACGTCAATGCCTACATTGCAGGGAAAGGCATGGACTTGCGCTCGCTGTCCTACGCGCGCTGCATCGACATCCTGCTCAATCAGACAACCGTTGCGGACTGCGCGGATGTCCGGCTCAACGGTAAAGAGCTTATCGAATGCTCAGCAGACGAGATGATCCGCGCTGAGGAGGTCGAAGTCGATGAACTTTGAATTCCTACGCACGCATCCTGTCGACATATCGCGATACCTGCCAAAGTTCCTCGCAAAAGACAAGACCTTTGCAGACTTGCTCAACACGTTTTCTTGGGAGCACGAAAAGCAGCGCCTTTTCCTACAAGAGCTCGGCAAGCAGTTCTTTGTTCCGACAGCGACATGGGGCATCCGTGACTGGGAGCGTATTGTCGATGTCGTGCCGGATGCAGGGGACACCTACGAGCAGCGGCGAAACAGGATCCTGCTCAAGCTGCAAGGACGGCAAACGAGCACAGTTGCTTTTCTCACAAATCTCATCAAGCGATACTGCACGGAGAAAAGCAAGGTCACCGTCATTGAAGACAATGAGCACTACATGTTCCACGCAGAGATCACAGACGGTACAGTCTCTTACGCGGACAACCTTTTAGACGCTCTCAATACGTATAAACCTGCGCATCTAGGGTTTGACATCCTGATGCGCTATTTGCTTGCGCTAAATGAGAGCGATCGCCTCCGCTATGGCCTCGCCGACTGCCACCTCGGCCGCAAGCGCATCCGCATACCGCCACCGGACAACGCGGGTATAAGCGCGCGCTCTGGCGTCGGTTATTTCCGCTCTGGCCGCATGCGCATCGGAGCTGGCGAGGAGCCGCCGCCGTCCGTACTCGCGCAGCGTGTAGGTGTACTCGCGTACCGCATCGGGCGCGTGCGCATCCCATACAATCCAGCTGACGAGGGGCAGGCACATGAGAGCCGTCTGTATCCGGCAGGAGCAGGATATCATACCGGTCTCGCATCGCTTACTTACGGGCGTCGCCATATCGGCTTGTCCGCGCCTGCCGAGGCGGGGAGCATGGAAGCGGTCGGCATCGCATCCGCGACT
The DNA here is from genome assembly GCA_900315575.1 of uncultured Veillonellaceae bacterium. Classification (GTDB taxonomy): domain Bacteria; phylum Bacillota; class Negativicutes; order Selenomonadales; family Selenomonadaceae; genus Selenomonas_C. The sequence continues at coordinate 3,203 of OMZR01000084.1, read as the reverse complement.
ATTGGCCGCAAGCGCATCGGCTCAGCTGCACCGCCAGAGAGCAGTATAGAGCCGCGCGGTGGACGCGTCATTTTGCGGACAGGCCGCATCACTATCCAGGTATCAAAGGAGGAGACAACACAATGAGTGATATCAGAAGCACGACACTCACGACGCAGGGACTGAACCTGCTCGCGAAGTGTCAGACAGGGCTCGAGCTCAAGTTTACACGTGTCGCCATGGGCGCCGGTAAGCTCAGCGAGGGAGCGGTCATCAAAGACTTTACGAAGATGATTGCGCCGAAGCTCAACCTGCCGATTAAATCCATCGAGATTACGGGCGTCGGTACGACGGTCATGGAGACAGAGCTCAAGAACGATGACCTCAAAACGGGTTTCTTTGCCCGCGAGGTCGGCATCTTCGCGCAGGACCCCGAGACCAAGACAGAAGTGCTCTACGCATACCGCAACACCGGCGACGACAGCGAGTACGTCCCGGCGGGTGGCGCGAGCGAAGTCTGGAACCTCATCTACGACGTCGTGACCGTGGTCGACCAGGCCGAGAATGTGACGGCAGTCATCAACGGCGATGTTGCGTATATCACGCGCGTCGACTTCTACGCGCACCGCGACAGTACGAACCCGCATCCGAATGCGCCATCGCTCAAGACGACGATTCAGCAGCCGGACACGCCGGATTTTTTCTGGGCGCAGAAAGACCACGACAATCATCTGCACCCGATCTCGATTGATGATACGCGCACGGCGATTCTTGGTGATTCCGCCGCGACGCTGCCGCTTATGCGCGGACGCATCAATCAGCTGGAGACAGAGCTTGCGAACGTCAATCTCAAACTGCTCATGACGCAAGAGCTGCCAGATAGTAACCTCGGCATCTACGAGGACTTCAAGACAGTCGACCAGGTGGATGATTTCAGCGTCCGTGTCACAGCCGCAACGGCTGGCAGTAATGCAATCGAGGTGCAGTACATCGACGGCATCTATCCGGGTGCTTGGTATTGGATTACAGACGGTGTACATCAGGAACAGATTCAGGTGAAATCCGCCGTCAAGACGACGAGCGGCCTCTATCGCATCCTTGCCAAGACCGATATCACGAATACCTACAATATCCCGCAGACGTATATCTACCGCACAACTGCGGGCATCGCAAACGGTGCGGCGTTCGGCTCGTCCGACCGAAAGGGTACAACGTGGCAGCCGACGACGATTTGGGCAGGTGTGAAAGCCGCGAAGCAGTCAACTGTGATGCTCGAATCCACGCTTGATAAAGCAGATACTTTTACTCTTGCGGGTGATACGAAGTTTACATCAGATGGCTTCATGACGCTCGATACGACGGTCGAGCACTCGCACGGCGTCGGCATCGCGCTCATCAAGACAGGCGGTACGGCAAATGGCACGAACTGGGTCAATATTGATGACAAAGGCAACGCGCTCACGAGAACGTGCTCGACAAGAGCTAAGGAGGTATAGAAGATGGCATATCCAAACGGACTTGATTTCTCAAAAGTCTACCCGTGGAGCGACATCAAAACAGTGACGCGCGACGGACAGACTATGATTTATGTCCCGAAGACCTACACGAAAGAGGGCAAGTTGACATCTGGCAAATACGCCGGAAGCCGTTATTGGATGACGAGTAAGACGAAAGGCGAAGGCTTCCACCTTCCCGCGTGTTTCATGTATAAGGGGCAGGAGCTTGACCATTTCTGCCTTGCGTCCTACGAGGCGTCAAGAGGCAGCGACGGTAAGCCTGAAAGCAAGGTTGGTGCTACGCCTTGGGCCAATGCTGGCGGCATTCAAAAAGCGATTGACGCTTGTAATTCGCGCAATACTGGCGCATCCGGCAGCGAGCAGTACGGCTGGCATCTTCAGACGTACTACGAGCGGTCATTCATCGCGCGGCTCATGATGATTGAGTGTGGTACACCGGATGTACAGACAGCCATCGGACGCGGTAAGGAGAGCGGTTCCCCCATGACCTGCGGTAGCACCGATGCTTCGTGGCGTGGTTTGCACGAGTTCTGGGGCAACTACTGGGAGTGGTGCGACGGCCTTCAAATGGACGGCAACGGAAAGTACAAAGTGTTTGACAAGCAGGGCAACGGCACCTACGTTTCGACGAATATCCCGTTTGCGGATAAGGGCTTTGCGATGGCTTCGGGCGATAACTTCGACCTTGGTGACCTGTTTGTTCCTGGAGACGATGGCACGAACGGCTCCTATTCAAGCTCCACGGGGGATGGTTGCTGGCCCGGCACAAACGCAATTCTCTTCACCAGCGGGAGCTGGTACGACGGTTCGTACTGCGGTGCTTTCTGTTTCAACGTCTACAACTCTGCCGGGTACTCGAACGGTTACCTCGGCTTCCGCCTCGCAAAGTATGATGTCTGACATCTGTTCCCTGTTCTCTGTTGGCGGCGCGATAGCGCCGCCTATCCACGAAAGAAGGTAATCTCGTGAATCAACAGCCACTCATCATTCTGTCACGCGTCGAAGAACTTGAGCGCTATACGCGCATCGCGCTCCGGCAGTTTCCGAAGTACGAGAAATTCATCCTCTCGGCTGAGATACGACACCAGATTTACGAAATCAAACGCAATACAATCCGCGTCGGCAAGAAGTACACAAAGAAAACGACGCTCACGGAACTCGATATCGATGTAGAAGTCCTGCGCTCACATATCCGCGTAGCGTATCGACTGCAATACATCGACGAGCACAAGCTCGATGTCTGGATGCGTAAGGTAGACGAAATCGGTGCGATTGTTGGTGGCTGGCTGAAGAAGCTCACGGAGGATAAGAGATAATCCCATGGGGGCTGCGGTTATATCAGCGGGGGCTGGAACTACGGTTCGTACTGCGGTGCTTTCTGTTTCGACGTCGCCATCTCTGCCGGGGCTTCGTACGGTAACAACGGCTTCCGCCTCGCAATGCAAAAATTTCGCCAGAAGCTTATGCCACATGTGACATACCCCAGTGCGCTTTACTTTGGGCTGCATCTCCCTCCTTACAGAGGAAAACATATACAAGCCGGCGCCTCAAGTACGCGGGCCCGCACAACGCGGCGCCGGTCAGGAAAGGAATCTGTATGCCGATTACTTATACCTGAATTATTCAACAAGCAAAGGATCGGGATTGTCGATCCCTTGCCATAACTAACGTAACGCTGCTTTCCATCCCTCTACCCAATGGGTGAAG
>OMZR01000170.1 GCA_900315575.1 uncultured Veillonellaceae bacterium | reverse complement strand
AAGTCGAGGCCGTGCGCCTCCTGCAATCGCATGTCGTAGCGCCGCAGGAATGACGCGCCCCAGACCTGCCAGCCCTCGACGAGACGCGGCAGGCGCTGGTAATGGTCGTCGACGCAGATGGCGGCAAGTTCTTCTTTCGCCTCGCGATAGATACGCGCAACGACAACCTTCGCATCAGCGGCGGGATCGCCGGTCAAGATGTCCCAGACGGCCAGTTTTTCCTTCGTGAACGCGAGCAGGCGCGCGAGCGTCGTAGCAGGGACGTCGAGGTCTTCGCCCATGAGGTCGCGGATCAGCGTGCGGCAGTCGGATTCATCAAAGATGATGAAGTCCGTGAAGAGGTCGGAATGACGCTTGGCCTCGGACTTGATGACATCATAGCAGAAGCTGTGGAACGTCCGCACGCAGACGCGGCTCCCCGGCTCGCCCGCGCGCAGCTCGATGCGTTCGCGCATCTCCTGGCATGCCTTGTTCGTAAACGTCAGGCAGAGCACTTCCTCCGGCTCGGCGCGGCCGGAATCGAGGATGTTTGCGATGCGGTAGGCCAGCGTGTCCGTCTTGCCCGTGCCGGCTGGGGCTGTCAGGAGGATGTGGGCGTCGAGATTTTCGGCGACGGAACGCTGCTTTGAATTCAAGTTGAGAAGTTCTAACATGAGTGGAATCTCCTTCTTTCGTTCCTTCGCAGAAAACAATCTTACAAACCGTTACAACCTACCTTCGACACTCCTTCAGTCAGCTTCGCTGCCAGCTCCCTCTGGGAGGGAGCCTCCTGTTCAGAGATATGTCACGGTTTCATCGATGGACTTGCGGCTTGTATGATTTTTAAGCGGCTTTCCAGCCGGGACGTCGGCGGCGTGGCCGAGGTCGAGGAGCATGACGACCTGCTCGTTTTCGGGCAGGTGGAAGAGTTCTTTCGCCTTGTCGGGGTCGAAGAAGTTCAGCCAGCAGTTCTCGATGTCGGCGTTTGTCGCCGCGAGGCAGAGGTGCGTCGCAACGATCGTCGCATCTTCGACGCCGCTCTTGTACTTGTCGCCTGGATACGTGAAGACGTTCGTCGTATCAAACGCGACGAGCAGCACGACGGGCGCGCCGTAGCGGCAGGGCGTGAGCTCGTCGATTTTCTTGAGCCCCTCTTCCGACTGGATGACATAGACGTGCTGCTCCTGCAAGTTCTTCGCCGTCGGCGCAAGGCGGCCGGCCGCGAGAATGGCGTCGAGCGCCTCCTTCGCGACGGGCGTGCCGTCGAATTTCTTGCAGGCATAGCGGTTCTGGATGACGTCAGAAAATTCCATGATGAGTTCCTCCAATCTTTACGGCTGATGATTTACGGCTGCTTCCATTCCGTATAGGGGTTCTGCGCGAGGCACGAATTATAATAGCGCTTGTCGCCCGTGACTTCCTCTCCGAGCCAGCTTGGCCGCTCGAACATCTCGTCTTCGCTGCCGAGTTCCACCTCGGCGACGACGAGACCCTCGTTCTTTCCATGAAAGACATCGATTTCCCAGTCATGACCGTCAGCCGCGCGCTCGACATGGCGGACTTTCTCGCAAAGCCCCGGCTCGCAGAGCGCGAGCATGGCGCGGGCATCGGCGACGGGAATCTCGTACTCGAACTCCGCCCGCCGCGCCGCATCCGCGCCGCCGTTCCTGCCCTTGACCGTCAGATAGCCGCGCTCGCCGCGGATGCGGACGCGCACCGTGCGCTCGGGCACGGAGGAAAGATAGCCCTGCGCAATCTCCTCGCCAGAGGTCGCAGGATGCCACGAAGGCTGTACGAGGAACTTGCGCTCGATTTCTACGCCCATAGGGATTCCTCCTCTTTTCTCGGTTACATATTTTATTGATTCGAGATAAACATCAAAAGTCCTTTAGCAATATTTCGATACATTTGTCTGTCTCCAGCATCCTACTACTCCCCCCGCCGCTTACGCGGCCCGTCCCCCCTCAATGAGGGGGGCTGAAGATTGAGGGTCATCTCACATACGTTTCGTAGGAAATCTTCGTTCCATCCGTATGGAACACGATGGCGCCCTGCTGGTCTGTGCGCAGGACGGGGATGTTGAGGCTGGCGAGGCGGTTGAGGACTTCGGGCTTTGGGTGGCCGAACGTGTTGTCGGCGCCGACGGAGATGACGGCATAGCGTGGCGCGACGGCGCGCAGGAACGGTTCGCTCGATGACGTGTTCGAGCCGTGATGGCCGACTTTGAGCACGGTCGCGGAGGCGTCGCGGCCATCCGCGAGCAGCTTTGCTTCCTGTTCTTTCGTCATGTCGCCCGTGAAAAGAAACGACGCCTTTCCATACTGCACGCGCACAACATCGCAGGCCTCGTTGCCGCCCGTGCCGCCCTGTGATTGCGCTTCTTCGGCTGTCGGCGCGGAGACGACGTCAATCGTCACGCCATCGATTTCGTAGCGGCTGCCCGTTTCAAGCGTGGTGAATTTCCCAAGTGCTGGGTCAGCGGTCGAAAGCCCCATGCTTTTCGCGTACATCTCGCGCCCTTCGCTCGATGTAAAGACATGCTGAACGGGCATCAATCGCAGCACGGCACCAGCGCCCGCCGCATGGTCTTCGTGCGCATGCGAAAGGAAGATGGCATCGACATCATACATGCCATAATGCAGAAGATACGGCACATCGACACGCGAGCCGACATCGAACGCGCCGTCGCGCGTGCCGCCCGTATCGACGAGGAACGCATGGCCGTGCGGCGTGATGACGAGCGCGGCATCGCCCTGCCCGACGTCGATGAAATGCACCGTCATCTCATCCGGTTGCGCAAGATGCGCCGCAACGCAGAAGACGAGGACGGCTGCAACCCCCGCGAGCTCCTGCCGCCGATGTGCCTTGAGAAAGACCAGTGCCGCCTGCTTCTGCTCGTCCGCCAGCAGGAACGCACCGAGCACGAGATAATAGAGGACACACGCCAGCGGCCCCGGCGTCGGCACCCAGACCATGCTGCCTGGCAGCGCCGCGAGGATGCGCGTCATCTCACGCACGAGACCGAGCAGCAGGCTGTCGAGTGCGAAGACGATTTTGCCGAGCGGCGCGATGAGCCAGCCGACAAGGCCCGCGAACAGGCCGAAGACAATCATGAGCTCGACAATCGGCACGACAATCAGATTCGCGAGCAAGCACGAGAGCGAGAGCTGGTTGAAATACCAGGCGATGACCGGGAGCGTCGCGCCCTGCGCGCTGATGGAGAGCGCGAAGCTGCCCGCGAGGAAGCGCGGCAGTCCGTGCGCCTCGAGCCAGCGGCCGAGTCCCGGCGCGAGGTAGATGAGTCCGGCCGTCGCGAGAAACGAAAGCTGGAAGCTGATGTGGAACAGCAGCAGCGGCCAGAGCAGGAGCATCCCGATGCCAACAATCAGCAACAACCGCCGCGCATCGCGCTCCCGCCCGAGCGCCAGCGCGAGGAACGTCAACCCACCCATCGCCGCCGCGCGCAGCACGGGCGGCACGCAGCCCGCGAGCAGCGTATAGACCGTGATGGCGAACAGCACGAGTCCCGCCGTCACGAGCCGCGGCAATCGCAGCAGGCCGCCGAGCCACGCCAGCACGGCCGCGAGCAGCGAGATATGCGAACCCGAAACCGAGAGGATGTGCACGATGCCCGTCGTCGTGAAAGAAACGAGCAGCGCCGGGTCGATGCCGTCGTAGCCGCCGAACAGCATCGCGAAAATCGCCGCCGCATCATGCTCCGGCATGACTTCCTGCATGCTCGCCGCATAGTGTTCGCGGATGGCTGCGATGCGGCGCATGAGCTGCATCGTGAGCGTCGGGTGTTCCTCTGGCGTCACACGCACGCCCGCCTTGCCGACGGCGACAGAGGCCGTAATCCCTTGCACGCGCAGCAGCAGCTTCGTGTCAAGCTGGCCGGGATTCTGATAGCCATGCGGCAGACGCACTTTGCCAGACGCTTCGATGGTATCACCGATAGAGGCGTCCGGCACAGCTTTCCCTTCCTGCGGGCGGCTGTAGATATAGAGCCCGCCTGTCGCCGTCTGCGGCGCTCCGCCTTGCTGGCGGATGGACTCCGCCTCGACATGGTAGCGGAGNNNTTCGTCTGCCCCGTCGCGTCCTCGGTCACGCGCGGCTCCTCGACGAGGCGGCCGGTGACGTGGACGTCCTGACGGGCAAAGGCAGAGATGTCATTTGCTGGCAGTGCGTCGGCTGTCAGGAAGTGCAGAGCGCCGAGCACGAGGAACAGCAGCGCGAGCGGCAGGAACGCCCAGCGGCTCCGTCGGAAGACGAGCACGGCTGATGCAAGAAGCAAAATCACGAACGCGCCGCCAAGCACGGCAACGGGCAAGCGCCACGGCAGCTCGGCTGCGAGAAAGATGCCGAGCGAAAGCACGAAGAGCAGCAGCACGAGAAAGCTCTCTTGCTGCTGCCCTTCTTCGATGGATAGCTGTTTCATTGGTTCTTCGCCTCGCTTGTGCTATTCAAAGACTTTAGCTGCAACGCAAAAATTCGT
>OMZR01000087.1 GCA_900315575.1 uncultured Veillonellaceae bacterium | reverse complement strand
GAGCCCACACAACCTAAAGCCCCCCCCCTCTAGAAGGGGGCTATGTATTCGGAGGGCCGAGCAGTTACGAGATGACTACGTGCTAGTTGCTTGCTATTTTGTATGACGTTTCGAGCTCACACAACCTAAAGCCCCCCTCCAGAGGGGGGACGGGCCGCGTGAGCGGCGGGGGGAGTCCCCTGTACGACAAAACAAAAAGCAGAGCTGAACTTCCGCGGGTGCGAATATGAAATGTTTTCTTTTCCCTCCAGTATACGTTCCCTCCGAATGAGCGTCAAGGCGATTTTCCTTGACACCTTGCCGCACCTCTGCTACATTAATTGTAGGAATCTTGCACGACTGACGGAAGTGGAGTTCACCACGGGGAGTGCAAGTGCAGCGTTGCTGCGTGAGAGCCGACCGTCTGGGCAGGAGCCTTGGACTTTGTCGGCTCTTTTTTCGTGCGATTTTGCAAAGGAGACAGCAAAATGAAAGAACTCGAACTGAAGTATGGCTGCAACCCGAACCAGAAGCCGGCGAAGGTGTTCATGGAGGAAGGCGAGCTGCCGTTCCAGGTTTTGAACGGGCGTCCGGGGTACATCAACCTGCTCGACGCGATGAACAGCTGGCAGCTCGTACGGGAGCTCAAAAAGGCGACGGGGCTGCCGGCGGCGGCTTCGTTCAAGCATGTGAGCCCGGCGGGCGCGGCGGTGGCAGTGCCGCTTTCGAATGTGCTGCAGAAAGTCTACTTTGTCGAGGGCGTGGAGCTTTCGCCGGTCGCGACGGCATACATCCGCGCGCGCGGTGCCGACCGCATGAGCTCGTATGGCGATTTCGTGGCGCTGTCGGACGAGTGCGACGCGCAGACGGCGTCGTTTTTGAAGCGCGAGGTGTCGGACGGCATCATCGCGCCGTCGTACAGCGCGGAGGCGCTCGAGATCCTCAAGACGAAGCGCAAGGGCAGCTATCTCGTGATTCAGATGGATCCTGCCTATGAGCCGCCTGCGGTCGAGACGAAGCAGGTCTTCGGCGTGACGTTCTCGCAGAAGCGCAACGACGTGGCCATCACGGAGGACTGCCTGAAGGACATCGCGACGAAGGCGAAGGATCTGCCGAGCGCGGCGAAGCGCGACCTGCTCATCGCGCTCATCACGCTGAAATACACGCAGTCGAATTCGGTCTGCTATACGTATGACGGCCAGGCCATCGGCATCGGCGCGGGCCAGCAGAGCCGCGTCCACTGCACGCGCCTCGCGGGCGGCAAGGCGGACCGCTGGTTCCTGCGCCAGAGCCCGCAGGTGCTGAATCTGCCGTTCAAGGAGGAGGTGCGCCGCCCGGACCGCGACAACGCGATCGACGTCTACATCGGCGACGAGTGGGAAGACCTGCTGGAGACGGACGACTGGAAGCGCGTCTTCACGGAGAAGCCGCCCGTGTTTACGGCAGAGGAGAAGAAGGCGTGGCTGAAGAAGGCGGCGCACGGCGTCTGCCTCGGTTCGGATGCGTTCTTCCCGTTCGGCGACAATATCGAGCGCGCGCACAAGTCCGGCGTGCAGTACGTCGCGCAGACGGGCGGCTCGATCCGCGACGACAATGTCATCGAGACGGCCGACAAGTACGGCATGACGATGGCGATGACGCATATTCGTTTGTTCCATCATTAATCCACAGCAAGGCATACAAAAACTCCGCACCGGATTGGCGCGGAGTTTTTGTTTTCAGAACCCTTTCGTCGACCTTCCGCGGTCGAGGTTGTCGATTCTTCGCATGCAGGAGAGGGCGTAGTGCTTGCCTTCGAGGCGGAAGGGGATGAGGGTGAACATCTGGGGTTCGGCGGTTTCCGTGAGCTCGTCGTAGACGCGGAAGACGGCGGTGACGTGTTCGTTGCGGGCGGCGTGGGAGCGCTCTTCGACGGTCGTCATGTCGTAGAAGGAGAGGAAGTTTTCGCGGTCTTCTTCGGCGATGTACATGTCGGCGTAGCGGCGGAGTCCCTCGTCCGTGAACGGGACGATGTCGAGGACGCGCTGCTGCGAGGCGTCGACGACGAGGTTTTCGGCCGTGCCGTCCTCGGCGTAGAGGTCGACGCGCGTGTAGATCTGGAGCATGTGGCGCATGGCGACGTCCATGAAGCGCTGCTGGTGCTGGATGCCCCAGTCGGAGAGGTCGATGATCTGGTAGGCGATCGCGGAGACGCCGCGCGGTTCGTCGCGGGCGATGCGCACCATGCGGACGCTGTAGGCGCGGCCGTTGATGAAGTTTTCCATCGATTCTGGCTTGCCGCTCTGGAGTGCGCGCTCGACGAGATTCCAGAAGCGCCGCTCGGGCTGCATGAGGTCGTCCCTGTGGCGGCGATCCCGGATGGCTTCCTCCAGATTGTGGAAGCCGACGAAGCGCGCCATTTCCCGGACGCGGTCGTTGGCGTAGAGGTAGCGGCAGCCGCCGTCGTCGCGGCACTCGAGGACGGCGAGCGCGAGGCCCCAGCTGTCTTTGGAAAAGCGCAGGGGGTCGGCGTCGAGCACGTTGAACGAGCCGATGGTGCGGAAGTAGTCTTCCGCTTCGGTGCCTTCGATGACGAGCCGGTTCTCTTTCGAGCCGGAGACTTCGCCGGTGTGCTCGTCGGAGTAGGGCACGGGCGGGGAGAAGAGGTAGCCTTGCAGGACTTCGCAGCCGATGTCTTTCAGGAATTTGTACTGCTCTTCGGTTTCGACGCCTTCGCAGAGCGTGTGGATGCCGAGTTTTTTCGCCATGTCGACGATGGCTTCGAGGATGACGCGGGCTTGCGGCTTCGTGTCGAAGTCGCGCAGGAATCCCATGTCAATCTTGAGGAGGTCGAACTGGAAGTCCTTGAGGTTGTTCAGCGAGGAGTAGCCACTGCCGAAGTCGTCCATCCAGAGCTCGAACCCGGCATCGTGGAAGCGCTGGATTTCGTGGCGCAGGAATTCGTCGTTGTCATTGAGGGCGCTCTCGGTGATCTCGATGTGGAGGTAGCCTTCCGGGACATCGTAGGCGCGGCAGATGGACTGGATTTCTTCGAGCATGTTGCTGAGCTGGAAATCGACGCGCGAGAGGTTGACGGAGATGTGTGAGGATTTCCAGCTCGGGCGCTCCTTGCCTTTCTGCTGGTCGCTGCAGACGCGCTGGATGACATAGAGGTCGAGCCGGTCGATGAGGTGCGCGCGCTCGAGGACGGGGATGAAGTCTCCAGGCGAGATGATGCCGCGTTCGGGGTCGCGCCAGCGCGCGAGGGCTTCAAAGCCGCAGACTTCGCGCGTGGCGGCGCGGATTTCGGGCTGGTACCAGACTTCAATCCAGCCTTCTTCGAGGGCGCGGTAGAAGTTCGTGACGATGTAGGTGCGCAGGCTCCGCTGCGTTTCGAGGCCTTTCGTGAAGTGGGCACAGCGCTTGTCGTAGATGCCTTTGATGCTGTCGCAGGCGAGCTTGGCGCGGTCCATGATGAGCGCGACGTCCGTGACGTCGGGCGGCGGGTCGTAGATGCCAACTTTGACGGCGAGCGACATGCGCGCCTCGATCTGGTCGACGGTCTCGACGACGGCCTGGATGTGCTCTTCGAGGCCCGTCGAGCGCGTCATAACGATGAAGCGGTCGTCGTTGAGGCGGGCCATCGGCACGGGGCCGAACGTCTCGAGGAGCGCTTCAGCGATGCGCACGAGCAGCTGGTTGCCAGCCTGGAAGCCGTATTCCTGGTTCATGAGGCGGAAGTTCTCTACATTGAAATAGAGAAATGTCGCAGGGCCGCGCGCGATTTCGCGGTCGGCCCGCTCCATGAAGTCCATCATGGAGAGCAGTCCCGTGAGATCGTCCCGCCGTTCGCGGCGCAGGACGCCTGCGAGGTCTGCATTTTTCGGCTGCCAGTCCATAGCCTTCCCTCCCTCAGTTCCGTCCTGCACCGTTCCCACGGGCGCAGGGCGCGTCCCATCCTTTACTCTCTTGTCTGATGAAGGTTCCAAAATTCAGTAGTTGTCGCCATCCCCGAACGTGAACCGCGTGTTCTTCTTCATGCGGCGGTAGTACGGCAGCAGTTCTTCGAGGGATTTCGTGTCCACCTGGCCGTTCATGTTTGCCATGACGACTTCGGGGACGTCGAATTCGGCGAGCAGCTGCAGCGAGAGGCCCGAGGGGATGTAGGGATCCTGCGTGTCGGCGATGATGGCGACGCCGTCGAATTCGCGCTTGCCATCGGCGAGAGCCTTGTACATCGCGACCTGCTCGGCCGAGACGCAGAGCTGCGGCATGCGGTTCTGGATGTTGCAGCCCGCATAGAGCGTGCCGTCGCTCGAGAGCACGCAGGCGCCGACCGCGAGCTGGTCCTCGTGGCGCAGGTAGGCGTTGCGCGTGATGTTCATAGCCTGGCGCACCATCGTGTCGATGATCTCTTCATTCAGCATAGTCGTTTTCCTCCTGAAAAATTTTTTCTTATAAAGATAATGAAAGTTCTTTCTTGCCTGCGGTGGGAGCGGATGACGTCGCGGCAGCGGCCGGGCGGCATGGTACGGGGGACGGACGGGATGCTCGTGCCCGACCCATTCGTCGAGCCGCGAGAGGAAGCCGAGCGTGCCGAAGACGAGCGCCGTCGTGAAGAGCGCGCCCGTGTAGAGGCCTGCGCCGACGGCGAGGCCGACGCCCGCGACGACCCAGAGGCACGCCGCCGTCGTGAGGCCCGTGACGGTCACGCCTTCCTTCATGATGGCGCCGGCGCCGAGGAAGCCGATGCCGGAGACGACCTGCGCCGCGAGGCGTGCGGGGTCGGCATTCGTATGGCCTTCGACGCGCAGGTAGAGTTCCTGCGAGAGCACCATGATGAGGCAGGAGCCGAGGCACACGAGGAGGTTCGTCCGGAGGCCCGCCGACTTTCGTCTCGCCTGGCGTTCGTAGCCGATGATGCCGCCGAGCACGCACGAGAGCACGAGGCGCAGCAGGAGCTCTTCGTCGCTGATGGTCGTCATGGGCGCACGTCCCCCTTTCCCTATAAACATCATTATACTACAGAATGAGGAGAAAGAGGAACGCTGTACGAAAGAAATTTGTTATCCACAATTTCATCCACAGCTGTGGATAACTTCTGGGAATCCTGGCAGCAAGAACTGCACTTTATCCACAGAATCACAAGGTTTGACCGCGATTTTCCGTTCTTGTGCACAATGTGCATATCTTCCCGAGCGATTTTTCCACCAAAACTGTGGATACTGTGGATAAAATGGGGGATAACTCAAGATTTAGGGCTTGGTTATCCACATCCCCAAGATTTAGTGCTGGGACTTTCCGACTTATCCCTCCGAGGTGTGGAAAACGTGTTCGCTCGTCCTTTTGCTTTCATTTTTCATAGAGAGGCGCTAAAATGAAGGAATGGATATTGCACAACGTGTGCGGAGTCATTATAATGATGGGAGCACACGCTACAAGCAAGAAAACAAGTTCCTACTATAATAGAAAAGAAGGTATCTTTTTGAGCAGCAATCCCATCCCGCCCCGGCGCGGACGCACGCAGAAGAAAAAGACGCGCATCTGGCCGTGGGTGATCGTCTTCCTCTGCTTCCTCGGCGCGGCCGTCGCAGGCGCCATGTTCGCTTCGAGCTCGCTCCTCGACCGCCCGGCTGCCGAGGCCGTGGAAGAAGGCCTCCTGACGGCAAAGGACAAGTCGACGATCATGATCATGGGCGTCGACGAACGCGAAGACGATGTTGGCCGCTCCGACACCCTCATGATCGCCACCGTCGATCCGAAGAAAAACCAGGCAGCGCTCCTCTCCATCCCGCGTGACACGCGCGTCAAGATCAACGGCCATGGATGGGACAAGATCAACGCGGCCTACGCCTATGGCGGCGAAAAGCTCACGCAGCGCACCGTCGAGGACTTCCTCGGCGTCAACATGGACCACTACGTCATCATCAACACGCATGCCTTCCAGAAAATCATCGACGCCATTGGCGGCATCGACATCGACGTCGAAAAACGCATGTACTACGAAGACCCGTGGGACGACGATGGCGGCCTCGTCATCGACCTGCGCCCGGGCAAGCAGCATATGGACGGCAAGACGGCCGTGACGTATGTGCGCTTCCGTGACGAAGAGGGCGACATCGGCCGCATCAAGCGCCAGCAGAAATTCATGAAGGCCTGCATGGACAAGATCACATCGCCGGCCATCATCCCAAAGCTGCCGAGCGTCATCAAAGAAGTCCTCGGCTCCGTCAAGACCGACCTCTCCATGCGCCAGCTGCTCGAATTCGCCGGCACGCTCAAAGAATCGCAGAAGAACGGCCTCAAGACCGACATGGTCCCGGGCCGCCCGCTCTACATCTCGGGCATCAGCTACTGGATCCCCGACGTCGAAAAGCTCCGCACGACGCTCGCCTCGACGCTCGGCATCACCCTCAGCGGCAACGCAAAGACGAACCTCGAACGCGCCGCAAAAGAATACGAAAACTCCATCCCGGCGAATGCCACCGAAGTCCCCGCCAGCGACCACAGCATCGGCCGCATGAGTGACACGAAGAGCAGCAGCTCGTCCACGTCCTCGTCGTCCTCCTCGAAAAAGAGCGAGCTCAAGGGGAGCAAGAACAGCGACCGCACGGAAAGCCGCAGCAGCCGCACGAATGACACCAGCGAGAGCACGGACACGAATCCCGCCACCCGCGCGAACGACGCCCGCAGCGAAGACACGCAGACGAGCCAGACGCAGAGCACGGCACCGCAGGACGACGCACCGAGCCCCGGCGCAGGCAGCAAGAGCCGCTGAGGCAAAAAACGTAACATCGCGTCATATTTTCGCGAACAGATGGCCGCAAGCGACTGACAAAGAACTCACAAATCCCGGCACTTATCCACAGAACTGTGCATAACTTTGTGGATAAGTGCCGGGAATTTTGTTTTTATCCACAGAATCCTGCGGAAATCCCGCCTGCGGCAGGAAATCGGACAGGGCACGGCGAAAAAGAAGAAAGAGAAATTTTGCAAAAGGGAATGCATATGACCGACTTTACCACCGAACTTCGCACCGCAGCTGCAGCCGCAGACATCGTCCTCACCGAGGACCAGCTCCTGAAATTCACGCGCTATGACGCGCTCCTCATCGACTGGAACGAACGCATGAACCTCACGGCCATCACCGAGCCGCACGACGTCGCCGTCAAGCACATGATCGACTCGCTCACGGCCTATGACAAGCAGCTCTTTTCCGGCGCGCCGACCGTCATCGACGTCGGCACGGGCGCAGGCTTTCCCGGACTGCCGCTCAAGATCTACGACCCGTCCATCCGCCTGACGCTCATGGACAGCCTCGCAAAGCGCCTGACGTTCCTCGAAACCGTCATCGAAGACCTCGGCCTCACGGGCGTCAGCTGTGTCCATGCGCGCGCCGAAGATGCCGCCCGCGAACCGCAGCACCGCGAACGCTACGACCTCGCCGTCAGCCGCGCCGTCGCCCGCCTGCCCGTCCTTTTAGAGTACACGCTGCCATTCGTCAAGAAAGGCGGCCACCTCATCGCGCTCAAAGGACGCACCGCAGAGGAAGAAGCCGACGCCTCGCAGCACGCACTCAAAGTCCTCGGCGGCCGTATCGAGGCCATCCGTCCCGTCACGCTCCCCGGCCTCGACGACAAGCGCGCCGTCCTCACGATCGAGAAGACTGCCCCGACGCCGAAAGCCTATCCGCGAAAGGCCGGCACGCCCGCAAAGAAACCGCTGTGACTTTAGGATTCAGCCCCCCTCATTGAGGGGGGAGGGCCACGAAGTGGCAGGGGGAGTAGTAGGATACGATAGCCAAACGCAAACATCGACGAAGCTAAAGTATCTTATATATCTTGTCCGTATAACGAAACCGTGTTAGAATTTAAGAAAAACCATCGTACCGAACGACCACACCAGATCTGCATTGGAGGGACCCAAGCATGAAACGAATCATCCAAGGATGCCTGCTGCTCCTCGCAGCACTCCTGCTGCCGTCCTTTGCGCCCGCAGAGGACGCCGCGACGGCTGAGGCAGCTGTCAGCCAGCCGAGCGTCAGCGTCGCACAGCGAGAACTCAAAAAGGACAAGGACTACCAGTCTTCGGATGTCTATGCCCGCGCACATCACATCATCTATGGCAGCAAAGGGCCGGTCGGCCCGGGCGGCCGCACGCGGATCGCCGTCATCGTCAATGGTGACGAAGCCCTCGTCTCAGAGGATCGCGTGAAAAATGATATTTACGCGCAGATCCGCCAGAAATTCCCGCGCGAAAGCTTTGCCGTCATGAAAGGCACGGACGTCAATACGCGCCTCCTGCAGATGGCGGAAGACCGCTATGCCGGCCAGCATGGCACGGCGACCGTCACGAAAGATGGCGCTGGCACGTCTGGCGACGTCGGTCTCGTGAGCGGCGCCATTTCAAAAGACTCCATCCAGAAAGAGGACGCACTCGATGCCGACGGCGTCCCCGTCAAAGTCCAGCCGCGCGGCACTGCCGACCTCGTCCGCAAAGACCTCGTCTCGGCAGGCAAAGCCTTTGACTATCAGTACGTCCTCATGGTCACGCTGACCGAAGGCAATTCGGAATTCTACCATCACATGGTCTGGCCGCTGCCTCCGATTGGCTCGAGCACGACAAAGCCGAGCGTCTGGCTCCGCGTGCGCTTCGTCGACTGTGGGAGCGGCGACTATCTCTATCGCAACGACATCGCCGCCAAGGGCAAGTCGCACAACGGCTTTCCCAATGGCCGTGCATTCCAGGATGCCGTCCACAACGCAATGAAAGAGGCTATGAATGACATCGCCATCAGCGAAGACTGATGTTCCCTTTTTCTGAAACCGAGGTGAACCTCATGCAAACGAAACTCTGCCGCACGGCCCTCATCGCCATGCTCTCCCTCACCCTTGCTGCGCCGCTTGCCTCCGCTGCGTCTGACTCCGAATCAGATAACGCCCAGCCGGAAGAAATCAGCGGCGACACGACATCCGCCGATGACTGGTTCGCCTCGGACAAGGAGACAGCCGCCATCCAGAGCGAAACAATGGAAAAGACGGACGAGCGCAAGAAAAAAGAGCAGGAGCGCTACGCCTATCTCCTGACGGACAGCGGCTACGACTACTTCCTCGACGGCCGCGCCACGCGCTGGATCCAGATCCCGTACCGTGATGACGAATACATCGTCGATACCTGGATCAAGCTCGTGCCGACGGACAGCTCCGACGACCCTGAAAGCGGCAACTATTCCTATCCGCAAAAATACTATCTCGCCCACTACTACGTCCGCCCGAAGACACAGCAGATCCAGTTCCTCTCCGAGCTCGAAGTCAGCGGCGGCCGCCCGGACAACACCGTCCAGGGCCGCGGCTACCAGCCGCGAAACTGGGAAAACCTGACGCCAGGCTCCATCGAAGACGAAGTCTATCGCGGCACGCTTGCCTCCATCAAGAAGCACAGCGACAAATGGTCGAAAATCTTCGGCAGCAGCTACACCGGCCCGCGCCGCCTCCGCGACTTCATCGAAGAGTACCTGCGCATCTCGATCTGACGGGCTTTACAGCCCCCCTCCAGAGGGGAGACGGGCCCGAAGGGCGGGGGGAGTCCCCTGCACGACAATTGAATATCAAGAACGTAGCTTCCGCGGGTGCGAAGTCACGTTCTTTTTTTTGCAAAATTTTTTCTCTCCCTCGTTGTATCCCTCCTTTCTCCCTGCAAGTATCAGAGTGAAAGGAGGTGATACCTCATGGCAGTCAAGAAAGATAAACCGAGCACGAAGCTCGTGCTCAAAGTCGTCACTGGCACGGACGCCAAGGGCAAGGCCCTGACGGCGCAGCGCACGCTCGCGAGCGTGAATCCGGCCATCAGCGACGACGACCTGCTCGCCATCGGCAGCAAGCTCGGCGCGCTTCAGTCGCACGCCATCGCCGCCGTCAGCCGCGTCGACAGCGCCTCGCTCGTCGAAGAGGCATAACGCCTGATGATGACAGAGCGCCAGAAATTAGGAAGCTATTTGCCTAACGGCAAATGGCTAAGATATCCCTAAGCGCTAAAGCGCCAAGGGCTATCTTAGAAAGGAGGGAAACAAAATGTCCAAGACCCTGAAGATCGTCTTCAACCTCAAGGACCAGAAGACGTCCACCATCTCGCTCGCCGACCCGAAAGACGGCCTCACGAAGGCCGAAGTCCAGGCGGCAGCCGATGACATTCTCGCGAAGAACTTCATCCTCTCGGGCGGTTCCGCCGCCACGAGCGTGAAGGAATTCTACATCCAGTCCAGCGACCGCATCGAGCTCGCCTGAAAATCAGCTTGAAGGAAAGCCCCCCTCCAGAGGGGGGACGGGCCGCGTGAGCGGCGGGGGGAGTCCCCTGCACGACGTTTCAAATTACATCACCTGACCTTCCGCGGGTGCGAACCAGAAAGCCACATCGCTTTTCGATATCGCACCCGCGGAAGTTTTGTTTTATCCTCTTGATACGCCATACAAGGGACTCCCCCAGTCAGCCATCCGGCTGACAGCCCCCTCTGAGAAGGGGCCTAAGATACGAGATGTCTTGCATCCCTATCTCAAATATTCTAAAATAGTGGCAAAGGCGGTGAAAATATATGCTTCTCAAATTCTTCCTGGCTCTCTGCGCCATCGCACTGGCCGTCTCAGGCGGCATCTTCGGCGCACGGTGGGCGGAGCTGCGCTATGCTTCCGAGCGGAGCGTCCTGAGCTTTCCCGGCAGGCTTGCCGCGCAGACGAAGCGGCGGCCGATGATCCTCGCGGGCGTCTACGGCCTGATCTTTACCTGGTCGATGCTCACGAGCGGCGTCGTGAGCGGCGCGGAAAGTCTCGGCTTTGCCATCCTCACGCTCCTCTTCGTGCTCGTGTTCCAATTCTTCCTCGTCCTCTTCACCATCACGGACTTCGAGCAGCGCGTCATCTTCGACCGCATGCTCGTGCCATTCGCCATCCTCGGCGCCTTGAGCCTGCCGCTCCTCGGGCACGTCGCGGGCGACCACCTGATCGCGGCGGTCATCGGCTTTGCCGTCTTCCTCGCGCTCGCCTTCCTCACGCACGGCGCGATTGGCGGCGGCGACATCAAGCTCATCACAGTCCTCGGCCTCTGGCTCGGCACGGACCAGCTCCTCGCCGTCGCCATCGCAGGACTCCTCCTCAGCGGCCTCGCCGCGCTCATCCTGCTCGCCATGGGCCGCAACCAGAAAGACCTCTCCAACTACACCCCCTGCTTCCCTCTCGCAGCCATCGTGATGACGATGGTGTAACCCCCTTTTCAGCCCCCCTCATTGAGGGGGGACGGGCCGCGTAAGCGGCGGGGGGAGTCGTTGGATGCTGAAAACTATCAAGATAAAGAAATGCTGCTAAGGCATCACGTCATGATTACAACATGATGCTTTAGCAGCATTTTCGTATACTCGTTCAGCTTGTGCTCCCTACTACTCCCCCAGCCTCGCATTCGCTCGGCAGCCCCCTCGGAGAGGGGGCCTGATTTCACCGTCCGATTCTCCGCGCCTGCTCGTTGAGGCGTGCGATGCGGTCTTCCGTCGCGGGATGCGTCGAGTAGAGGTTTGCGATTTTCGAGCCGACGCCCTCGAACGGGTTGATGATGAACATGTGCGCCGTCGCAGGCGTGGCATCCTGCATTGTCTCGCCGTGCTTCGCGTAGTAATCGAGCTTTTCAAGCGCTTTCGCGAGGTAGCGCGGATTGCCGCAGAGGCTGCCGCCGCCTTCGTCGGCCGCGTATTCGCGGCTGCGCGAGATCGCCATCTGAATGAGACCCGCCGCAATCGGCGCGAGGAGGATCGTGACGAGGCCGGCGAGCCCGCCGCCGTCATCATCGTCGCTGCGCCCGCCGAAGAAGAACGCCATCTGCGCCGTCCACGAGATGACGCCGGCCATGGCCGCCGCAATGCTCGATGTCAGGATGTCGCGGTTCTTCACATGCGTGAGCTCGTGTGCGAGCACGCCCGAGAGTTCCTCATAGTTCAGCACGCGCAGGATGCCCGTCGTCACGGCGACTGCTGCATGCTCGGGATTGCGCCCCGTCGCGAACGCATTCGGCACGTCGCTTTCGATGACGGCGACGGTCGGCATCGGGAGGCCTGCCCGCTGCGCGAGCGTCTCGATGAGCCCATAGAGCTCCGGCGCATCCTCGCGCGCAATTTCCTGCGCTCCATACGACCGCAGCACCATCGGCGCGCTGAACCAGTACGTGCCGAAGTTCATCGCGAGCGAAATGACCAGCATCAGCGAAGCCCCCGACGATCCGCCGACCGCCCCGCCGACCGCAACCATAATGCCCGTCAAGAGAGCCATCAAAAGAAGTGTCTTCATCGTATTCATAGGGAATGCCCCCTTTTAGAAATCATTACAAACTTCGCAGGTGCAAAACACTCACAAAGCCTTGTAAAATCTAGATTCATGGCTAAATAAATAGCATGAGTCACACCAGTTTGGTATAATTAAG
>OMZR01000031.1 GCA_900315575.1 uncultured Veillonellaceae bacterium | reverse complement strand
TCTTCTTCCGCCGGAGGCAGCTGTCCAGGCAGCAAGAGCGGATGAGGAAGAAGAAAACGAAGATATGACGGTCGAAGAAAAATATGCCCAGGCCGAGCAGCTGAATTTGTTTTCCATGGATCAGTAAAAATAAGGCTCCCTGCAGGAGGGAGCCAAATCAAAAGCCTTATAATCACCGGCTTCCGATCATGATCCTTACGTTCATATGCAGCATCCAGACGATGCCGGCGGTGATCAGGAACGTGAAATAAGTCCAGATCCGGTCGCCGCCGGTAAGATCATTGACAAGAAATCCCGCAATGTATGCCCAGGAGATGGTCGCTGCAGCGGCAAGTACCTTAAATCCCTTATCCTGAAGGGAAAGATACGTCACTAAGCAAAAAGCGGCAAACCCGATCAGGATGCAGATGGCCGGGTGCAGATGCATGATGCTGCCGGCCAGTCCGCCGCAGGTAAGGGCGGCAATCAGGCTGTCCACAAGAACAATGTTTGCCATGCACATGGTAATAAACATCACAACGGGAACCATCATAATCACACCGAATACCCCAAATAAAATGCCCATTTAAGATCCTCCTTCTTATTGACCTTACAGTCTCTTAAGGACGTTCAGTTCTTTTTTCTTAAGCGCCTTCTGGAGCCTTTCATTTTCCGCCTGCAGCTCCGCTGCATTCTTCGCGAGCTGCGTCCGGAGTGCCGTGTCTGGCGCTTTCGATGAGGCCGAAAGCGCAATGCCCTGACAGCCAAAGCCCATGAACACGAGCGCACAGAGCGAAACCGCGAGGAATGTCGCAGCCCGCGGCAATGCAAAGCGGCCGCGCACGGGCAGGCGCAGGCGCGTGATGCAGTCCGCCGCTGCCCCCGACCAGATGGCAAGAACGACGATGATCGCAAGCTCGATGACGCCGTAGAGCGGCAGAGCGTCCCAGCCGCGCACATGGAAGAGGTAGATGACCGGATACTGCCAGAGGAAGATGCCATAGCTCTTCTTGCCGATCCAGCGGAAGGGAGCTGCCTCGAGAAAGTCCGCGAGTGCAAAGCCGTCCGAGCCGAGCAGCGTCACCATGCCGACGAATGCCACGGTGACAAGCACCATGCCGCCTTCATAAAGATACGGGCTCTGGCCGT
Organism: uncultured Veillonellaceae bacterium; assembly: GCA_900315575.1. GTDB lineage: Bacteria > Bacillota > Negativicutes > Selenomonadales > Selenomonadaceae > Selenomonas_C. The sequence goes on along the minus strand of OMZR01000031.1, from coordinate 36,986 downwards.
CGAGCAGAAAATAGAGAAAAGCCGTCTCGGCCGTGAGCAGCGTGAAGAGGCCCGCGCCGAGCGCGCCATCGAACATCGACGACGCACCGGCATAACGGCGGCGCTGGCGTTCCTCTGCCTGCCAGAGGCCGATGCCCGCACCAAGCAGCAGCGCGTAGACGCGCGTGTCCGTCCCATAGTAAAGGCGTGTGATGTCCATCCCCTGCAGATAGCCGATCGGCATAATAGCCGCACTGGCCGCGCCAAGGAACAAGAGAATGCTTGCGGCAAAGCGCGCGCCGCAGAGTTCCCGGAGTGCAAGGTACAGGCCGAAAAGCAACGGCCAGGCAAGGTAATACTGAAGCTCGATGCCGAGGAACCAGAGATGTGTGAAGGGCGAAGCATTCGTGATCCGCGTGAAGTAATCTGCGTTCTGGGCGATCTGCCACCAGTTGTTGTAGCCGCCGAGCACGGAGAGAACTTCGGGCCGCACAGCCGCGATGGCGTCCGGCGCGAGGAAATGGCACGCGCCGATCGTCACGAGCAGCATGAGCAGGAGCTCCGGATAAATGCGCCGGATCCGCTTTCCGAAATACGAGAATACCCAGAGCACGCCCTGCTTCGACGCCGAGCCCACGCTCGTATAAGCGAGGAGATAGCCCGTCAGCACGAAGAAGAGCGAGACGCCGAGATAGCCGCCGACGACGGTCTCCGGGAACATGTGAAAGAAGGTCACGCCTGCGATGGCAAGCGTGCGCAGAGCGTCCAGCCCCGCGATATGACGATTCATCCGTAGATCACCTTTCATTTTTTCTTGCGTTTCCTGCGTTCTGTTTTCACGAGGCGCAGGCCGATGTGCGGCCGCGGCGCCGTCGCCTGCAGCTCTTCCTCATACTGCTGCTGTTCGCGCAGAACCGCGTCCCGCTCGCCGATCCGTCCGATGTTGATGAGAATGCCGATCGCGAGCATGGTGAAGATCAGAGAGCTGCCGCCATAGCTGATGAATGGCAGTGGTACGCCGACGACCGGGAAGGTGCCGCCAACCATGAGCATGTTGCAAATGCCCTGCCCGACGATCAGCACGACGATGCCGAACGACAGCAGCTGTCCATACGTGTCGCTCGCCTTGTTTGCGATGCGCACGCCATAGACGAGCAGCGCCGTGTAGAGCAGGAAGACCGCGAGTGCGCCGAGATAGCCATTTTCCTGGCAGAAAATCGCGAATGCAAAATCCGTATGCCCCTCCGGCGTCTGGTAGCCGACATTTTGCGCATCCTGCCAGGGATCCCACATCATTTTCATACGCTCGATACGATATGGCTGCTCCATGATGAATGCCGCCGCACCTGCTATGAGCAATGCGATCGTGCCAAAGAACTGCGTTTTTGACAGCTTCGCTGTCACGAGGAACAGCACGATCGGCACACCGATGATGACCGCCGCCGTGCCCATGTCCGGTTCCTTGAAGACGAGCGCCGCGAGAATCACGATGAAGAACGTCTGCGGATTCAGCGCTTCCCTGAGTTGGACATCGCGCCCGCCGTATTTCCGCGCGGCCATCGAGGCCGCCATCATCATGATGGCCACGATCTTTGCGCCCTCGGCTGGCTGCACCTGCATGAGCGGCAGCGGCAGCCAGCGCCGCGCACCATTGACCTCGGGACCGATGATGAAGACGAGCACGAGCGCGACGCCCGTCAGCAGATAGACGCCCGGCATGTAGCGACGCCAGACATGATAATCGACGCGCGCGCAGATGATGCAGACAACAATGCCGATGACGAGCGAGATGACATGACGCTTCAAAAAGAAATACGGATCATCAAAACGCGTCTCCGCAATGACGAAGCTCGAACTCAGCACATTGACCATGCCGAGGATGATCAGCACGGCCATGATGCCGAGCACGGCCTCCATGTCGTTCTGCCAGAATTTCTTGCGCACGGGACGTGACGAGCGTTCCGCCGCATCTGCCGTATCTTCCGATGGATTCACGCCGTCCGCCTCCTAAAACCTTTCGACACCTTCACGGAAAGATGACCTCGCAGCGGTTGATCTTCTCGCCATAACCGCTGAATTTCCGCTCGTACTCCGTCATGATATTGTCCGGACGGCCCTCGGCGTGGAGGTCGTACGACACATCGCGCACGGCGAGCTCCGCCGCTTCGAACTCTTTGAGCGAAAAATCGAAGAGCGGCCGGTTATCCGTCTTGAAATGGAGCTCGCCGCCCTTTTTGAGCAGATGGCGATACTTTTCGAGAAAGCCTCGATACGTCAGGCGGCGCTTGTAATGGCGCTTTTTCGGCCACGGATCGCAGAAATTCAGGAAGAAGCGGTCGACTTCGCCCGGCGCGAAGATGCGCTCGATCTCGTGGATGTCGAAAACGAGCAGACGCACGTTCTTGAGCTCCATCGCCGCGACCTTCTTTGCTGCTGCGTAAAGCACATCCTGCTGCGCCTCGATGCCGATGAAATTCACGCCCGGCTCGCGCTCGGCCATCTGGCTGATGAAATCGCCCTTGCCCGTGCCGAGCTCGACATAGAGCGGCGCCTCGCGACCAAAGACCTCGGACCACCGGCCCTGCTGCTCCTCTGACGCCGGCGCGTCCTTCGGGAACACGAAATCATCAAAATCGTGGATGGCCTTGTCCACCCATGGCTTTCTTCTCAGTCGCACAAAGATTCTCCTTTATTTCTTTTCGAGGTTGTATTTCTTCAGATAACGGTAGAGCGTCACGCGACTCACATTCAGGAGGTTCGCGAGACGGCTCACGTTGCCGCCTGCTGCCTGCCAGGCGCGCAGGAACACATCGCGGTCTTCCTTCCATTTATTATCCGGCTTCACATCGCCCATGAGGCTGATGTCCTTCGGCCCGATGACGTCGCCCTTCGTGTTGAAGAACGCGTATTCGAGCACGCTCTGGAGCTGCTTGATGTTGCCGGGCCAGTCATACTGACGCAGCACATCGACCGTCTCGTCCGGCAGTTCCTTTTTCGGCATCTGATGCTGTTCGGCGAGCTCGCTGATGATATGACGCGCGAGCTCCGGGATATCCTCGCGGCGGCTCCGGAGCGATGGCACGCGGATGACGCTCTTCGAAATGATTTCATAAAAGGCTTTTGAGAACAGGCCGCGCTCCGTCAGGCGCTTGAGATCGCTGTCGCAGGCCGCGACGATGCGCACGTCAATCGTGCGCTCGACATCCCTCTCACCGAGGCGGTGCGTCTTGCCCGCCTGCAGGGCCGCTGCGAGCTCGTCAGCAATCGGCTTCGGCATTTTCTCAATCTCGTCGAGGAACAGCGTGCCGCCCGAAGCGAGCTCAAGCCTGCCCTGATGGCTGACCTCTGTGCCCTGCACGATGCCGAAGAGCTCCTGCTCGAGAAGCTCCGGCGTCGCGTCACCGCAGCGCAGAGAAATGAGCGGCCCAGCCGCACGGTTGCTCGCCTGATGGATGCCATGCGCCATGCGCTGCTTGCCCGTGCCTGCCTCGCCCTGGATCAGGACATGATGCTTGTTGCGCGCCACGCGGGCCGCCTTTTCACGCACGCTCGCGAACGCCGCACCGCTGCCGACCATCGAGCTCAGGCTGTACTTCGCCGTGTAGCCCGCCGCATGCGCCACGAGCGTCCGCAGATCCTCGATCGGCATTGAGACGACGACGACGGATTTCACATTCTGTTCCTCGTCGCGCTCAAGCGGCACGACTGTCGTGATGTCCTCATACGTCTTGACCTGCGTGATCCACGTCACTTCCTGATTATACGAAGGAATGCCGCGGAAGCCCTTGACGATCGGCGTATGATTGTAATTCAGAATCACGTCATTGAGATTCAGCCGCTTGCCCGTCTCATGCTCCTGCTTGGCGCCAATGCGCGTCAGGCGCTCCCTGCCGAGCTTGTTCGTGTAGGCGACCTCGCCGCCCGGCAGCACATGATAGACTGCGAACGTCGTTGCGTCGAGGATGGCCTCCTCGGCTTTCGTATGAATGGCTTCCGAAAGATGCGACTCAAGCGCCGTCTTCATCGTGAGCAGCAGCGAGATGATCGCATCCTGCGGCATCTGCACCTGCTCCATCGAGACGAGCGTGATAATGTACTGGCATTCCCCGCCGATCTTGACGGGTGCCGAGCACGCATCACCGAGCTGGCATTCCTCGACCCACATCTCCGGGCCGAACATCCAGAATGGCGTCTGGTGCTCATAGGCCACGCTGATGCTCGACGTGCCGACCTCCTCGAGTCCCACGCGCACGCCCTCGATCTCGCCCGGCGTCATCTGGTAGAATGGCAGGCTGTAGCTCTTCAGCACGACGCAGTCGGAATCAATCAAGAGCAACGAGAGGTTGTACTCCTGGAAGAACTCGCGGATCCCCTCGCTGAGCTTCGCGAGATAGTCAATTGCATTCTTATGTTTTTCCTGCAGTTCATGGAAATCTCCAGCAGACAGGCGGTTCGACGTGTTCATCTTGTCTGCTCGAACGCCGAGTTCGCGGCTCCGCTGCCACGACTCTGCAATCCATGGATGCACATTCGGGTCAAGCACCCCCTCCTTTCGAAATGTTTCATAATACCGCTCGAGCTTCTCGCGGCTGCGATGTTCGCGAATCATCGGAACTTCCCCTTTCATAGCACTTGTTTCAGCGTTCTTTATCGTATTTTAGTTGTATCATTGTATACCCGTATCCTTCATTTTAGCAAGCATCCCCCGGGACTGCAACCGGTTTTTCTGAAAAACTTTGCCCCTTGCGCCCATTTTTTCACAAGACCTCCCCACGCAGAAACAAACTATGCTATAATGAGAGGGAAACTTCCGGAAAGAAGAGGTGCCCTTATGGCAAAACAATATCGCAAACTCCAGGAAAAACTCTACAAAAAGCCCGCAGAAAAGAAAGCGCCCGAACAGAAGATCGGCAAAGACTACGTCCTCATGGCCGTCACCGTCTTCACCGTCCTCGTCACCTGCGCAGGCTGGACCAGCCTCGACAACGTCAGCCGCGCCATGTACTCGCTGCTCTCCGTCTCGCTGATCCTCACCTACGCCAAGCGCCACGCAAAGCTCGACGAGCAGAAGCAGACCCTCGTCGAGCGCGGCAGCCTCATCACCATGGCCCTCGCCGTCGTGCTGTTCTTCGTCTCGCTGTACGTGCATTTCACGTCGTGAGGCAGAGCGGATAAAAAACAGCATACGAAAGCCGCTGCGGTTCATCACAGCGGCTTTTCTCGCATAGAAGGTAGGAAAAATGTCGTGGCTACACATTCGTTTATGATTTACAAGCAACATTGCGTACGCTATAATGTACGTAAATCAAAGGAGCTGATGCCATATGACAGTGATGAATACGACAAAATTCCGCCAGAACCTTTTCAGCACCATCGAGCAGACCGTGAAATACAACGAGCCTGTCTGCATCACGGGGAAATCGGGAAATGCCGTGCTGATCAGTGAGGAAGATTACCGAGATCTCATGGCGACGATGGAGCTCTGCGCTGTTCCCGGCATGGAAAAGAAAATCCGGGAAGGCATGAAAGCTCCTGTCGATGAATGCCTGACAGAAGACGAGGTATCGTGGTGAACTGGAAAATTGTCTATACGAAAGCAGCCGCCAATGACATTCCGAAACTGAAAGCAGCGCACCTGGCAACAAAGGCACGAGCTCTCATCGACATCCTCCGGGAGAATCCCTTTCAGACTCCGCCGCCTTATGAAAAACTGCGTGGGAACCTGCAAGGTACGTATTCAAGAAGGCTGAACATCCAGCATCGGCTGGTGTATGAAGTGCTAGAGGATGAACACATCATCAAGGTTGTCAGCATGTGGACGCATTACGAATTTTGAAGCGTAAAACAAGCCGCCTGCTGGAGATTTTTGCGGTTTCTCGCAAATTTTTCCAATAGGCGGCTTGTTTTATTGAATAGCATCGGTTGACCTTCTGCAAGTCCTCGCAAAATATCAACCGATGGCAGATTTGTTTTTATGGCAGTGCATACAGCACGGTATCATTTCCCGTAAATGCATATACCCGCAGATAGAAGCGATAACCTGGATGGTAGGACAGCAGCAGTTTCGGAATCTCCCAGATGTCGTCGCGGCAATGATAAACGCTGATGGCGAGCTTTGGATGCTGCATGCGGATGATTTCTGCAGCACCTTGCAACGCGGCCAGTTCCGAACCCTCGATGTCCATCTTGATATAGGTGACGCGCTTTCCCGTCAAAACATCGTCCATCTTGACGACCTCGATGGAATCTCCTTCGCCGCTCTCATTCGTTTCTGCGCTGCAATTCGAATTCTCGCCCGCCAACGTGAACGTGCGCGTGCCGTTTTCTCTCCAAAGACCATACGGATACAGCGTCCAGTCCTTGACATCCGCCAAGCGTTGATGGCACTTTTCCTGCAGTTCCTTCATGGGCTCGAAAACGTAAATGTGATCATACTTCTTCGCCCACTTGGCAAAGGCTAGGCTTGATCCACCATCATAAGCACCGACATCGGCAAAAACTTCATGCTCTTCATGATAGAGCTCCGGCAAGTCAAAATACGAGGCTTCTTCCGTCATGCGACCGAGTGCCAAAACGCGTTCCTTTGGAATGCCGACGTCCTGCAACTGCTGTTCCACTTCTGCATAAAGGAAGCGCAGCGTATTGACAACATACGGCGTCTCTTCCATTTCACGCAGCTTCGCGACAGAAATGACGGGGAGTCCTGCAACGGCCGTTCCTGCCTTATAATTGTCCACGAAGCAGCGCCACGGGACATCGTCAAAGAACTGTCGGATGGCCTTGCCCCATGTTCCTGCGCCAAACAGGACGAGCGGCTCTCCCGCATGTTCTGATACGGCCTGCAGCACAGCCTGCCCTGCTGCCATCTCACGGATCACGCCGCGCAGTTCTTCCCGATCATCCGTCAGACTAAACAACGACCGTGCCTTATAGATTTTTCGCGACAGATCATCCTGCAAGTATCCATAGACATCCAGCAATTTCTTCCGCCTGCCGATGTCGTCAAAGAATCGATCCATTTGTCTTTCCCACTCCTTGTAGATAGTTTTCTCATATTATACAAGGAATGTCCCCCCCTGCAAGACAAAAAGATGCTCATTATATACAAAAGAACCGCCCATTGGAGATTTTTGCGGTTTTACGCAATTTTCTCCAATAGGCGGCCTGTAGTTTTTATATCGCACCCGCGGAAGTTACAACTTAATATTTGTATTGTCTTGCAAGGGACTCCCCCCGCCCTTCGGGCCCTCCCCCCTCTGCGAAGGGGGATGAACAGAAGACATGAACGCCTTGATTTCTTCTTCCGTGTACCCTCTCCTGACTGACTTCCACCGGTCGTGGAGCCAGAACCATTCTTCGGGGTACTTTCGGATGTGCTGCTCGGTCAGAGTGGCGAGCTGCTGGGTCGTACGCTGGATGTCGGCGCGCTTATCTTTTGTTTTCGGCGTGTAGATGGGCGGGGAGATGATGAGGGTGTGCCTGCCCGTCTTGTCGTCACGGTGCATGAAGGCTGGAAAGATGGGGACGGTGCGGAATCTCCCCATACTGGCGGCGCCGGTGAAGTAGTTTGTCGCCTGGTCGAAGAATTTGACGAGGACGCCGTCGCGGACGGAGGGATCCTGATCCATGATGAGGCCGATCATCCAGTTCTTCGCCATCATGTCGAACATCTCGCGCACGCCGGTCTTGTAGGTGATGTGCATGCCGATGAGCGTGCGCTGCTCGACGATGAACTTATTCGCGCCCTTGGCGCGCTGCTGCTCGGCGACGCCGACGAGCGGAATGCCCGCCTGCGCGAACGCGCCGCCCATGAGTTCCCAGTTGCCGCTGTGCGCAGTCGCGATGATGCCGCCTTTCCCCTCTTTGAGAGCTGCCTGCAGATATTCGAGGCCCTCGATGGAAACGTAGTCTGCAACATGCTTCTTGATGACGGGAAAGCGCAGGACTTCCATGAGCATCGGGCCGAAGCGCACGGCTGAGGCTTTGGCAATACGCCATGCCTCTTCATCAGAGACGTGCAGGCATGCTTTGACCTGATTCACAGCGAGGAGCTTGCGTTTCTTCGGCACGACGGGCCAGGCCAGGCGGCCGATGAACCAGCCGAGATGATCCGCGAGGCCACGCGGCAGCAGGCAGGCGATGGCGCTCAGGAGTTTCAAGAGGTAATACGAAACCACTTCTCTCGCTCCTTATTTTTTGTCCTTCTCGTATTTGTCGACGAGCTTCGTGAGGCGCTTGACCTCTTTGCGGAGTTCGGGCAGGTGCTTCATAGCCGCCTGCATGCGGAGCCACTCCGTATGGCTCTGGACGGGGAAGCCTGCGCAGAACTGGCCTTCGGGCATGTCGCCGATGATGCCGGAGCGCGCGGCATAGACGGAGTTCGCGCCAATCGTGATGTGGCCGACCGTACCAACCTGGCCACCGAACGTGACGTTGTGGCCGACCGTCGTCGAGCCGGAGATGCCCGTCTGCGCGACAATCAGGCAGTTCGGGCCGATCTTGCAGTTGTGACCGATGTGCACGAGGTTGTCGATCTTCGTGCCATGCCCGATGACGGTCGATCCCATGGCCGCGCGGTCGATGCCGTCATGGGCACCGATCTCGACATCGTCCTCGAGCACGACGTTGCCGACCTGCGGAACTTTCGTGTGAACGCCATCCTTCGTCGTGAAGCCGAAGCCGTCGGAGCCGATAACGGCCGAGCTGTGGATGACGCAGCGCTTGCCGACGCGGCAGTGCTCACGCACGGTCGCGCTCGAATAAATGACGGTATCGTCATCGACTTCGGCGTACTGGCCGACATAGGTATGCGGGTAGAGCGTGACGCGGTCGCCGATGACGGCATGATCGTCAACGCAGGCGAACGGCAGGATCGTAACGTCCTTGCCAATCGTGACGTCCTTGCCGATATGCGCCTCGGGGCTCACGCCCTGCGGAAAGACGAGTTTCGGCGTGAAAACGTCAAGAAGCTTTGCAAATGCCGCGCGCGGTTCTTCGACGTAAATGACGGATTTGGGGAAATTCTCGACGCCTTCCGGCAGCATGACGGCGGCAGCTTTCGTGGCCTTCGCTTCTTCGATATGCGGCTCGACAGCGAACGTGAGCTCGTGCTCCCCTGCCCCTTCGATATTGTCGAGGCCGGAGATGACGATGGTCTCGTCCCCGACGACGCGCCCGCCGACGTACTCTGCGATTTCTTTCAGCGTCTTTTTCATGCGCTCACCCGCTCCTTTTGATTACTGCAGTTTCTGGATGGCTTCATCCGTGACATCGATGCCGCCTTCGACGACGGTCTTCTGCATCTGCTGGTTGTCGACGATGGCGTCGAGCTTCTTCTCCTTCGCGACGTCAGCGAGCGCCGTATCGAGCTTCTGCTTGAGCTGGATGCTGTAGGACTGGTTGAGGCCTGCGACTTTGCGCTGTGCCTCCTGCTGCGCCTTCTGGAAGTCCTCGTCGCTCATGGAGTCCTTCTTCTCTGCAAGATCCTTCTCAGCCTCGTCCTGGGCTTCCTGGATCTTCTGGTTGCCTTCTTCGACGAGGGACTGGATCTGCGGTGCTTCCTTCATGATGCGGTCGCCGTCGATGTAGCCGATCTGCGTCTTGCCGCAGCCCGTCATGACGAGCGAGGCAGCAAAGGCAGCTGCGATGAGCAAACGGGATTTCTTGGTGAGTTTCATGTTCGTGATTCTCTTCTTTCTATCTTTTCTGCATCTATCTTGTATTCAAAAACAATTCATGCACGTCATGGCGTGCCGGAATCGGACGCATCTTCTGTCGCGGGCGGATCGCTTTCGAGCTCGCTCAAAACTTCGTCCGTGACATCTGTTGCATCGACGCTGATGGTCTTGACATATTTCTCGGGGACATCTGGGCCCGCAGAGGGACAATGTCGTTGAGAATTTTCGACTCCAAAGCGAGGACTTGCTGCTCGTTTTCTGTGAGCGCGTCCTGCACAGCAAGTGCCTGCTGCTGGCGCGCTGCCGAACTCTGCATTTGCTCGCTCAGTACTGCGATGTCGCGATGCTGTGCCTCGGACTGGGCTTTCGCGGCCTCGGCCTGACGTTGCGCCTGAAGTTTTTCGATGTCTTCATGGCTCGCCGCAAAGTCTTTTTCGACCGAAGCTTTTGCATAGCCCTCGATTTCCTGCTGCCAGTCGCGGTAAAGCGCGATCTGCCGCCCGCTGCGTTCGGCCTCGATGTCGTCGAGATCGGCATTGAGCTTTGCGACCGTTTCATCCGTGAGCTTCATGGCCTCGCGGTTGTCAAGCTTGATCTTGATGTTGAGGATGGCGTTGAGGTATTCGGCATTGATGGCATCGCGGCGGGCCTTGTAGTCTTCCTCCGTCGATGCCTTGTAATCAGCTGCCGCCTTTTTCTGTGCGCGCTCAATCTCGGCACGCCGCCCGATGACATCCTGTGCATTCTTCTGCCAGACGGAGTCGTCAAACGGCTTCTGCTCGACTTCGGGGGGCTGAACGGCCAGCGGTGCGGCAAGCTCGGTGCTTTCTTGCAAGCGTGCCTTGAGCTCCTTGCGCTCCTGCAGAAGCTTTTGGAGATTGCCATAGGCGGGATGAGCCTGCACGAGCTCCTGCAAGCGGACGATTCCCGTCTCGCCTGCAGCCTGCGGCACGGCAGGAGGTGCCTGCTGCCGGATGGCCTGCTTCATGAGCACGGCACCGAGGCAAACGAGGAGGATTGCGACGATGGCGCCAATCAGGACATACTTTTTCCGATGTTTTGGCGGCTCCGTCCCAGCCGGCGCAGCGCCCTGCCCGTGTTCCGCGTCGGCCATGAAATCTCCCCCTATTCAGAAAGATACCGAGCGCATCAGATGGCTCGGTATCTTGTTTCCTTGTTTGGAATCCGATGGATTATTTTGCAATCTTCTTGACGACGTCCTGCGTGATGTCCGTGCCGCCGTAGACGACTGCGTTCTTGTCGATGACGACCGTCAGGCCCTTGGCATCAGCAACCGATTTGACCGCTTCTTCCACGGATTTCTGGATCGGCTCGATGAGCTCCTGCTGCTTCTGCTGGAGGCGCTGCTGCGTCTGCTGATAGTAGTCGGATTTCTCCTGGTCGCTCATGTTCTTGGATTTCTCCTCGAAATCCTTCTGAGCATCCTGCACGGCCTGCTGGAGTTCGGAGTTCGCACTCTGGAGCTGCGGATGCTGGCTCATAATCTGGCGGTAGTCGACCGTGCCGACGTTGCTGTTGCCAGCTGCCGACGCCATGCCAGAGCCGAACTGCGTCAGCGCGAGGGCGACGACGGAGCCGACGAAGACGAGCGCGATGAGCACGCTGATGATCTTGACCGATTTCTTCTGGAACGTAATCATGATATTGTTTTCTCCCTTTCCCTATCTCTGGGTGTATTTGGGTAAATTGGATGTCAGTCGCTCGCTCTGAGCCCTGAAACACGTTTCATTATAGCAAAGTCTCAAGGCCGATTCAAGCCGTATTCCTGACAGAATGCAATTTTCAAAAATTGCCGAGGAAGCGCAGCCAGCCGCCTTCGTTGTCGCAGGCATACTCGACGCTGAGGAAGTCATGGATGCGATAGCGGATGGCACCTTCGCCGCGCGTGTCCGCGTCGTGGTACTCATAGCGCAGATACCAGTCCGGGGCAATCTGCCAGCCGAAGTCATAGACGGGGCGGTGCTCTTTGAAGTCATAGCGCAGCCCTGCGCGCGTGCCGTAGCCGAGGTCGCGGCTCCAGCCGAGCTGCCAGCGCCATTCGACGTCCTGCGGCGTGACGTCCGTGAGCAGGTAGAGCTCGTCGACGCGAGAAAACCGCCGCCCGGCATGGAGCCTGACGAGCAGGTCTTCCTCGTCGCTGTGCGTTCTCGACGAATCGCGGCCGACATCGAGCCAGCCCGTCAGGCGCAGGCGGTAGCGCGAAGAATCCGTGCGCGCCATGACTTCCGCCCGCTCGCCTGTTTTGAGCGTGACGTCCGTCTTCATGCGCATGAACGTGAAATCCGGCTGCTGGTCGACCGCATCAGCAAAGAGCTGCTCGAACGCGGCGCGGTGGCGCTCCGTGAACGCCACGGGCACGCCGACGAGCACGTTCACGCGGTCTTTGAGGAGCTCGCGATGCGTGAGCAGCAGGACGTTCGGCATCGTGTCGGAGCGCATGGAAAGATCGACCGTGCGCACGACGGGCACGCGCGGATAAACCGTGAGCTTCACCTGCGCATTGGTATCGGCCGTGACGTCGAAGTCTGCGCGGAACTCCGGCAGATGCTCAGCAAGGTACGCGTTGACCTCGCGTTTCAATACGCCATTCGTCCAGTCGGCCGCCGCAATCGGCAGGCCGATGAGCGCACGGTCAAAGACTTGCTCGACGCCCGCAAGATCCTGCCGCACCATGGATTCCACCTCGGGCGTCATGCCATCGACCTGCGTCTCGACGGCGACAGACTGCACGCGGTCGGCCCACGGCACGAGCGTGACCTGCACGCGCGCCGTCTCGCCAGGCACGACCTTGGCATCCGTCACCGTGTAGCCGACGAGGACTTTGTCGAAGACCTCGCGGATCAGGGCAGCCTGTTTCGCGGCATCCGCCGCAGGCATGTCGGCAGGCTTGCCGAGCAGGAGCTGCCCTGCAATCGCCTCGATGCTCGTCTCCATGCGGGCGTTGACGGGTGACGGAAGCGCCTCGGAAGATGTGACGGTCGCTTTAACGGAATCGATGCGCGAAGATGCATTAGCGGGTGCGGCAAACAGCAAGAAAAGCAGAAAAAGGAGAATCCCTCGAAAAAAGCATTTCGCTTTTGTTCTACCTTCGACTTGAAATTCCTTAATTTTGCTTGTACCTACCTTCGACACTCCCCCCGCCGCAAGCGGCCCGTCCCCCCTCTGGGAGGGGGGCAGGTGTAGACGATGCATTTTGCAACAGCTCCAAAATTTCTATTCGCCGTTAGAAAGTCCCGCCGACGCTGAAGTGGACGCGACCGCCATCGTCGCCGCGGCCGTAGTCGAGGCGAATCGGGCCGAGCGGCGTCACGAGCGACATGCCGATGCCGACGCTGCCGTGGATGTCATCGGGCCAGAGGCCGCTCTCCCAGGCACTGCCCCAGTCTGTGAAGATGGCGCCCTGCACTTTGCTGACAATCGGGAAGCGGTACTCGAGCGTCGCGAGGAACATGTGCTCGCCGCGGAACTGGTCGTCGCGGTAGCCGCGCAGGCTGTCCTGGCCGCCGACCTTGTAGCGCGCGTACTCGGAGATATGGCCGTCCGACCAGCCGTACTGGCCCCGGAGCGCCCAGACCTGGTTCTTGCCCGCCTTGAAGTAGCGCTGATCCTCGATGTCCGCCTTGCGGTAATCGAAGTCCGCACCGAAGCCGCCGATTTCGCCCGTCAGAGCGATGCGACCGCCCGACGTCGGGAAGTAGATGTTGTCGCGCGTGTCCGTGACGTGCTGGAGCGTCAGGCTGCGCGTCGTGCCGAAGTTGTACTTCTTCCATTCCTCATGCACGGATTCCGGCGTGCGGTTGCGCATATTGCCCGTCTCCGTCTGCTTGTTGTACTTGTCCTTGCGATTGCGCAGCGTGATGTAGTTCGTCGAATACTCGCTGACCGGACGGCCGAGCGTGATTTCGCCGCCGGAGTAATGGCGCATGTACGACTCGATGTGGTCGCCGTTTTCGTCGTAGTCATCGTACTCGTACGTGCGGTTGTAGATGCGGAACGTGCCAACGGTCTGTTTCTTGTCGAGCCACGGACGGCGGTACGAGAAGCTGTAGCCGTGCGAATCCGTGTCATCGCCGCTGAACTGGTACGTGATGTTGACAGCATCGCCCGTGCCGCGGAAGTTCGTGTCTCCGATGCCGATCATGCCGATGACGCCGTCCTGGCTCGAGTAGCCCGCGCCGACGCTGAACGTGCCCGTGCGGCGCTCCTTGACGTTCCACTCGACGACGACGGCATTCGGCTCGACGCCCGGCTGGACTTTCGGCGTGACTTCCTCGAAGAAGCCGAGGTTGTTGACGCGCTGCCAGCTGCGCTGCGTCTTCTTCGCGTTGAACGGCTCGCCGACTTTCTGGCGCATCTCGCGCAGGATGACGTAATCCTTCGTCTTTTCGTTGCCCTTGACCTTGAAGCCCTCGATCTTGCCCTCGTTGATCTTGATTGTGAGGTTGCCGTCCTTGTCGATGTTGAGGTCGGTGATTTTCGCGAGGATGTAACCATCCGCACGGTATTTCTCCTGGATTTCCTGCACGTTCTTCTTGAGCGTCGTGCTGTTGAGCATCTCGCCCGTCTTCAGCGTCACGAGGCCCATGAGATCGTCCGTCGTCTCGACCGTGTTGCCCGTGATGGCGATGCTCTTGAGCGTCGGATTCTCGAGCACATGGTACGTCAGCACGACGCCCTCGGGCACTTCCTCGAACGTCGGGAACAGGTCGTAGTAGTAGCCCGTCGCGACGAGCGCATCGACGTCCGCGTCGAGGCCTTTCGCCGTGTACGTGTCGCCCGTGCGCATGTGGACGGCATTCTTCGCCGTCTCGAGCGTCGCATCCGTCGCGCCGTCGAAATCGATGTCGACGATGGTCTTGCCTTCATAGCGCTGCTTGTAGGCCTCGATGGCCGCCTCGGTCGGGCGGAGCTTCGCCCAGTCGCGCACGCGCTCGCTGACCTCGCCCGTCGTTGCCGTCGTCGCGGAGGAAGCGGCACCGGCCGTCGCCATGGATTCCGCCGAAGCAGCAGCGGGCGTATCTTCCGTCGCTGCAGGAGCTTCTGCCGTCGCTGCCGGTTCCGCAGGCGCAGCCGCCTGTGCATCTGATGCTGCCGCCGTGCCTGCTGCGTCCTGTGCCTCTGGCTCTGCTGCCAGCGTCATCCCCGGCACGGCTGCAAAGCTCGTGGCGAGCGCAATGGCGGCCGCCAGTTTACGATAATTCTTCTTCGTCAAAAGTCAAACCTCCTGTGTGGTCGTGCTTTCTGAACTGTGGTATCTGTTCAAGTCATACTCTTCATTATATCGGGTTCTCAGGGCTCTCGCAAGGCTTTTCCTGCCGTCTGCATGAGCTTCTGCGTCTCGGGAGCCGGGACGGCGGGTGCAGCAGGTGCCGCTGCCGGCTGCGCGGCCTGTGACGGCGCGCTGGAGGGAGCAGCGGCCTCGCGCGAGGACGCTGCGGACATCACGCTGCCTGCATCCGGCACAGCCGCTTCCGCTGACGATGGCGTCGCAACAGCTGGTAAAGGTGACGCATCGACTGACACTGATGCTGAGCCGTCAGGCTCCACTGCTGCTTCTGGCTGCGCTGCTTCCTCTGTCCCGTCCGACGGCTGCGCCTGCATCTCGGCGGGCGGCGCTGGGATACCCGCCGTCTCCTGCGGCGGCGCGACGGCCGGTGTCAGATAAAACGCGAGCGCCGCAAACACGGCCGCCGCCGTCAGTGGCAGCAGGCGCGCGAGGCGGCGACGCCAGACGGCGCTGCGCGCCTCCGGCTCGGCTTCCTGTGCATGGCGGAGCTCCGCCTGCGCGAGCATGACCTTGAGATCGCCGCGGATGCCGCTCCCTTTTGAGAGCGAAGCGTCCGCCTCATCGAGCCAGTCCCGCGCTGCGCGGATCGACTGCTGCTTTTTTTCGTCCCGCATCCGAGCTCCTCCTTCCGATGAGATTCTTCCTTTTTCCTCTCTGGACGCTTTCTATAGTCCGCTCGCCGCTTCGATTTCTCGCCTTCCATATACACGAAAAAACCGCGAATATCGCGGTTTTTCTCTGATTATCTATAAATATTTTGCTCAATCCACCATTTTCCTGTTTTTCTCAGGCATCCCCATCACCAATGCTGCATAAAGCGCGAGAGCATGCCGCGCACGCGGCGGATGCCGCTTTTTTGCAGGCGGTAGACATGCGATGTCGAGACGTCGAGTGCGTCGGCCATCGTCTCGACGGGCTGGCTCTCGAGATAGACGCCGGTCAGCACGGCGCGTTCCTTCTCAGGCAGGCGATCCATCGCCGCATGCAGGCGGCCGGCGAGCTCATGCGATTCCGCGGCTTCGGGCACGGAGAGTGCAGCCGTATCGGCAAGACTTTCCTTCAGCGAGTCGCCGCCTGTCTCGGGCTGCGCGTCCATGCAGGCGATGTCGGAGGCGCCTTCCTTCCGCAGGAAGTCGACCATGCGGCCGCGGATGCGGTGCACGGCAAACAGGCTGAATGCCACGCCGCGCGCAGGATCATAGTGCTCGACAGCCTCGATGAGGCCGACCGTGCCTTCCTGGATGACATCCATGATGCCGGGCAGGGCGCGGTATGGCATGGCCTGTTTGAAGACGAGCGGCTGATACGATTCGATGATCCGGCGGCGCGCAGCCATGTCGCCATCTTCCTTGTAAGCCCGCCAAAGTGCGGCCTCTTCTTCCGGCTCCAGAAGCTCGACATTCTGCAGTTCCTGGATATAATCTTCGAGACGCATGACAGCGCACCCCCTTTCCTTCGATCTTGCTCAAAGTAGTTTACACGTTGCAGATTAAAATTTGTAGCGTGCTTCAACACCGACAATCGTATCACCAGACTCGCGGTCGAGGGTGAAGCCGATCGCGTCGCTGAGATCGTACTGGATGCCATAGCGCTGCGTGCCATTGCCGCCAATGCCGCGGATGTAGTGCATCTGCGTCTTGCCGCCCAGGCGCTTGCCCAGCTCGACATTGTAGGACTTATCGCCATCATCGTCGCTGTCGCCGCGCGACTGCTGCTCGAGCGCCGAACCGCTGCCGCGCGAAATGCGGAACGTATCGAGCCAGAGCATATTGCGCATCTGCTCCTCGAGTTCGCCGAGCACGGTCATCTGGAGGCCGATAGTAACGATATCATTCATGTCGAAATTCGTCTCGCCATGGCGATACGAACTCTGAAGCGTCAGCATCGTGAGGATCTCTGTCTGGCTGTACTCAGGATTTGATGTCAGATGAACGTCCATATGGTTGTTGAGTGCGCCCTCAAGCATCAGATTGATACTCGTCGAGCCGACTTTCGTATCGGCAAGGAACGTGATGCTTGGCAGGAAGCTGTCGACCTGGTTGAATGTTGCCGTCCCCTCTCGAATCTTGAACAGGTTCTTGAGATACGAGACCGTGCCGCCGCGCTTGACGTGGAACTCGCCGGACGGCATGGGATGGAGCGTCGAGCCGCCGAAATGCGCCGCGCCCGTGATGTACATGTCATAGAGCGACGAACTGTAGAAATGGACATTTTCTCCCGCTGTGACATCGACGTCGAGCAGGATGTCCGGCAGGTCGCCATCACTGTCGGGAATCATCGGGATCGAGACCTCGCAGTTGTCGAAATCGAGATGGCCCGAAAGCTTCGGCCGATAATAGATGTTGCCTGCCGGGTCGGAAATCTCGCTGTTCTCGAGATGGAATGCGCCCGTAATCGGGCCCTTGTAGGCCGTCGAAAGAACTTCGAGGTCATCGGCCTCGAGGTCGGCCGCATACGATTTCGGCGTCAGGCCGTCAAGCGTGAGATGGCCGCTGCCCGTGAATGTCCCCTTGCCCATCTCGCCCGAAAATTCTTCGAGTTTCATCTCGTTGCCCTGGAGCTTCAACACACCATGCAGTGCTTCGATCGGTGTCTGAATGAGCTTGAGCTTCACGGCGCCATCCGGCAGCGAGAGCTGGCCCGAGAAGAGCGGATGCGCTGCTGTGCCCGTAATCAGCACATCGCCGCGCGTCTCGCCGACGGCCCATTCGACCTGATTCGAGAGCATGGGCAGCAGGGAAAGGTCTGCATGGTCGAGCGAAACGTCGAGATGAATCTGCTCGAAATCGGCGAGCTCTTCGTCACCGCCCGCGACGAGCGCATGGAGCGGCACGATGCCCTTCGCGCTCGCCTGATATGTCTGCGCCTTGTCCTTTGCGCCAATAGTCTTCTGCATGACGAGGTTCCTGACATCAACGATGCCGTGGAAGAGCTTTGCCTCGCCCGTCAGCGTGTCAAATGTCGATCCCTGGATGCCGCCATTTTTCGCTGTCAGCGCAATCTGTCCCTCAGGGCTCGAGATATTCCCCGAGAGTGTCGCGTCGATGTCGGCCGTGCCGATGACGTCAGTTTTGAGGCCTGCAGCCTTCGTGAACATGCCAAGCGCGATGTCACGCGCCGTGAGCTTGAGATCGAGCGCGCCATCGAGTGCTGACGTGCCCGTGAGCTCGAACGTGCCATCGCCCTGCAGGCCTTTGCACGTCGTGATGGAGAGCACGTGATCCTCGAGCTTTGCCGCAATCTCGATGCCATGGACATCATAGTCCGCAATCGTACCCTGCGCCATCGTGCCCTCGACATCGAGCGAAGGATTTTCCGCTGTGCCGCCGACGATGGCCGTGGCATTCATCATGCCTTTCACGACATCGTTCTTCTGGTTCAGCAGCGCGCAGAGATTCGTGAGGTCGGCATTCTGCACGATGATATTGCCCGTGAGCGCATGGCTCACCGTATCGGCCTGCAGCTCGAGATCATAGCTTCCGTCATCTCCCTGCAGGAAGCCGAAGCGGTCAAGCGAGATCATGCCGCCCTCGTAATGCGCGTGGCCATAGGCGCGCGGGATGCTGACGCCATTGAGCGTCAGATCTTTCGCGTCGAGCGTGCCATCGAAAATCGGCGAGGAAACGAAGCCCGTCACATGGCCTTCGAATGTACCATGGCCCGCCACCTCGTAAGGAAGCTTGTGCTCGACGCGCTTCATGTCGATGTCGCGCACGTCGATGTCGAGGTTCAGGCTCTGATCAAGGCCGATCGTGCCATTCAGCACGGCATCGACCATCGGCGAGTAGATATGGAACACCTGCAGGCACAGGACATCGTCCTTGAGGAAATAGTCGCCGTCCATGCCGGAAAGCAGAACGCCGCGATAGCTGCCGCGATAGAAATGGATGTAGCCGACAGCCTCGGGATGGTCGAGCGTACCCGTGAAATGAATCGTGTTGTCCACGTTGCCCGTGATCGGCTGGTCGGGCGCAACGAGCGCTGCGATGTCTTCCATGCGTGCGCCCATGCAGTCGACGCGCAGGTCGATGTTCTTCTCCCCCGTCAGGCCGACCGAGCCCGTGACAATCCACGTCTCCTTTCCACCATTTTCCATGCGGAAATCATCGACCGTGACCTTGTCGAGGCTGCCCGAAGCGCGCAGCACGAGGCTGTCGAACGGCTGCTGGAACGCCTTGCCATGATTGGCCGAAAAATCGAGCGTGACAGCCGGATCGCCGAGGCTGCCCGTGAGCTTGCCCTTGAAATCGCAGAAGCCCGTGAGATCGGCGCGCGCATCAAAATTTCGGAGCAGCGACAAGTCGAAATGGCCGCCATAGAACGCGAGGTCCAGAGCCTCGCCGCCCTGGATCTCGCCCTCGAGGCCGAGGTTCGAGTTGTTCGGCAGCTTCGCACTCAGATAATCGATCTTGATGTCGCGGCCGCTGACGGCCAGCGAGGCGCTGAGGCTGTCAATGGAAAGCGCGCCATAACCGCCCTTTGACAAAGAGACGCTGCCATCTGCCCAGAATTTATCGACATCCGCGCCCCAGCCATGTGCCGTGACATCGGCACGAACGCGCCCCGAGAGCGAATCGAGCCCCGAAAGCGCCGACGTCCGCGCCGCTGCATACGTTTGCACAGCAGCGGCGTCGATATTGTCAGCCTTGACATGCGCCGTATACGCCCGGTCGTCAAGCGAAAGCTCGCCCTCGCCCGCGACCTGCCCGCCAAAGACGCCTGCATGGACGTCCTGCAGATAGAGCACGCGGTTCAAGAGACGCGCATGCGCCGAGGCATTCTGGAAGGATATGCCTGCCGCCTGGCCGCTTGTGACTTTGACATCGCCATCAATCATCGGATCAGCGAACGTACCGCCGACCTTCGCCGTGACATCCACAGGGCCTGCATAGTCCGCAGCTGCAATCGCCGACGCCGCCTGCGGGCGCGCCTCAGCAATGACCGCGAGCAATGGCACAGGGTCGAAATTCTCCGCACTCGCTTCGAGGTTCATAGCAGGCGATGGCGTGTCAAAGCGAACCGTACCATGCACCTTGGCGACCTGCCCCTGCACAGTGGCCGTGAGATCGCCGCCGACTTCTTGGTTCGTGAAATGCGTGAAGCCCGTGACATCGCGGATCTCGATGCCTTCGGCATCGACAGCACCATTCTCGACCTCGCCCTGTCCGACAATGGAAATATCTCCGACATCGCTGCGGCGGTAGAGCGACGCCTTCGCCGTCTTCACCTTGCCGCCGCGAATCACAATGCCATCGGGCAGCAGGCCATCCGGAATGAGCGCAAGATAATTTGCGGCATCGACATCCGAAACCTCGGCATTCAGAATCTGACGGTCGCTCGAAAGCGTGCCCGACGCATGAACGCTCGCACCCTGATTCTCGCCCGTCACATCGACCTTATAGGCCGGCACGTCAGCACAATCGACAGAGCCTGCAACATGTTCGAGCGTGAGCTCGCGGCCGTCCATGCGGCCCGTCACGCGCGCATCTTCGAGAATGATTTTTCCAGAGAAGCCCGAACCGCCCGAAGTCTTCGGCGTAATGTCCATGATATTCCATGTGCCATCCGCACGTTGCTCCACCGTCGCTTCCGCGCCTGTGACGGTCACGCTCTCGATGGCGGAAGCGGGATTCTCCTTGAGCTGGAACACAGAAAGCAGGCGCAAGTGCACCCGGGCCTCTGGGGCCTGTATGATACACTGCGCCTGCTTGTCATAAATCGCAAGATTGTGGAGGGTAGCATCATGAAGCGACGTGATTTCCATGGAGCCGACCGTCGTCTCCGTGCCGAGCTGCTCCGTCAGCGTGGACGCAATCGTCCCGGCAGCGCGCTCCAGGAGAGCACCGGACTTGGCATAATACCAGAATCCGGCGCAGACGAGGAGCACGAGGGCTGCGGCAATACCGCAGAAGAGACCGATCATTTTTCGATGCATCTGCTTCATGATAGCCCCACCTCATTTTTTAGAAATCAGCCAGCTAATTCAGCCTCCACGTTGCTGCTCTCCTGCTGGACATTCTCTGTCGGTGCGGCTTCCTGCTTTGCCTGCGTCTTGGCAGTATCCGTGGATGCCGCCTTCGTTTCCGTTGCGGCTTTCTCTGCCTCTGCCTTCTTGGCAGCTGCAGCTTCAGCCTTGGCCTGTTCCTTTGCGGCCTTGGCTTCCGCTTTTGCCTTGGCCTTTGCTTCCTTCTGCGCCGCCTTTTCCGCTTTTTTCGCCGCTTTCTTCTGCTCTGCCGTCGGTGCATTTGCCGCTTTCTGCGCATCGGCCTCCTTAGCCGCTGCGATCTTGATCGTCGGTTTCACTTCGCGCAGCGCCTTTTCCTCATCCTTCGTGAGCTCGTCATGCAGCAGTGCCGCTTTCAGCGTCTCTTTCGGGGAGTTGCCATTCTGCTGGGCCGCCACATAGCGCGGCACGTCGATGTCGATGGGGATACCCATGGCCTTGTCGAGTGCGGCCTTGCTCGTGTTGTAGTTGTAGAGTGCCGTATAGTAGTTCGTACGGGCGCTCGTGAGTTTTTCCTGCGCATCCATGACGGAGAGGTTCGTATCGACGCCGGCGCTGTAGCGGACCTGCGCGATCTTGTAGTCTTCCTCTGCCTGTTCGACAGCTTTCGACGTCGTCTGGATGTTCTTTTCTGCTGCCTGCAGCGAGAGGAACTGCTGGCGGACATTCAGCTGGATGTCTTCCTTCGTGGCGGCTGCCGATTCCTCCGAAGCGCGCAGGCTCGCTTTTGCCTGCTCGACGGACGCATGCGTGACGCCATTGTCGAAGAGATTCCAGTTCGCCGTGAAGCCTGCCGTCCACTGGCCCGTGACATCCTCATCAAATGGATCATCGCCCGTCAGCGAGCGCACGACGGACGCATTGACTGTCGGACGATGACCGGCCTTCGCGATCTCGACGGCCTGTTTCGCCTGTTCGACCGCATAGTCGGCCGCGATACCGTCCGGACGGTTGTCGAGGGCATAGACCGTGCAGTTGTCGAGATTCAGATCATACGGCGTGTACTGCAGCGAATCCTTGATGTTGAGCTGAGTGTCCGTCGGCAGGCCGATGATGTTGTTAAGCGAGGCAACTGCGAGGTTGTAGTTGTTCTGCACCGTCACGAGGCTCTGCTGCGCGTTCGCGAGCTGGACTTCGGACGAGAGCACGTCGGATTTTGCGACCGTGCCGACACGGAACTGCGCATTGACGTTGTTCAGATGTTCCTGCAGCACGTCGACAGCTTCCTGCTGGACTTCGACGAGGTTGCGGTATTCGAGCACCTGATAGTACGCCGACGTCGTCTGGTACTTGATCGTCTGCTTTGCGTTCTCGAGCGTGAGATCCGCCGCGTTCAGCGCGTAGGCTGCACGTTCGCGCGTATGCTTGAGGCTACGGCTCGTATCGAGGTTGTAGCCTGCCGAGAGCGTGTTGCCATACAGATTGTCATAATCGGCATTCTGGTAATATTTGCCGCCGACGCGGTTCGCCGTGCCCTGCCATGCAAGCGTCGGCCCCTGACTGCGGCGCGCGGACGAGAGGTTCCAGCGCGCGGAATCGACGCTGGCGAGCGACTGCTTCAGCGTGCGGTTGTTCTCAAATGCCATCTGGATGCTGTCATCGAGGCCGAGGTCGACGGCGTCCGCCGCAAATGCCGTGCCCGCCCCCATCGTCATGAGGCCGCCAAGCACGAGGGCCGTAAGCTTTTTATAGAAAGGATGATTCTTCTTCAAGGTAGTTCCTCCTGTTCATTCTGTTCCATATGCCTTGGATTTATATTCAGAATGACTGACGGACGCCGAAATACCCGGCCCGTTCATCATCTTTGTTGGTTACATCATTCCACTGTCCGAGGAGCGACGTCCCGCCACCGAGGTCGTAAGCCGCACGCAGACGGAGTTTTACGTCGTCAGGGTCATAGGCATCCGTCGAAAGCGAGAACTTGCTGCCCGCGTAGATGTCGAGCCCGGCCCCGACCTTGCCCGCGACAACGCCGCCGCGCACGCCATAACGTCCGCCGCCGAATTTCTTGCCGACCTGGGCATTGAAGAGACTGTCATCACCGATGTCATCGACACCGAGGTCAATCGTGCGATCGCCACGGTTCACATGGAGGTTCGCATTCGCGCTCCAGTCGCTGTCATCGCCGCTATAGAGCAGGTCGACGCTCGGCTTCACATCCATGGATTCGACAGAGCCAAGCATTTTCCCTGCTTTCTCGCTGATCGACCGCGCATTTTTGACGGTCTGCCGCAGGTCTTCCGCCGTCTGCGGATCGCCTGCGACGCCTTCGAGGTTCTCGGCGATGTGCTGCACGCGGTCGCTCGTGTCCTTGAGGTTTGCGAGCGTCGCGCGGACGTTTTCCGCCGTCTGCGGGTCGCCGAGCACGGAGTTCATATTTGCCATCATGTGCTCGACATTTGCCATCGTGCGGTTCATCGATTCCGTGACCGTCACGAGATTCGCCGTCATGGACTTGACGTTGCCACGGTTTTCAGCCGCCATGCTCTCGAGCTGCGCCATGAGGCCTGAAAGATGTGCCGTCATGTCGCGCATGTTCACCGTCATCTGCAAGACGGACTGGCGGAAGCCCTTGTCGCCTGCAATGCTGTTGAGACTCGTCAAAAGCTCCTGCGCCTGCCCGACGACGGCATTGATGCCAGCGAACATGGAGTCCATGCCCTGCTCGTCATCGCCGATGAGGTAGGCGCCGTCGCCGACGTAATGGCCGCGATCCTCGGCAGGCTGCACATTGACGAATTTCTCGCCCATGACGCCCGGCGTGCCGATTGTCACATGCGAGCCCTCGGGAATGCGCACGTCGGGATTCACGCGCAGCGCCACCGTGACGCCGCCGCCATCATTCGAAATGTCCGTGACCTCGCCGATCGGCACGCCCGCGAGGCAGACCTTCGCCTGCTTCTCGAGTCCGATGACCTGGTGGAAGCCCGCGTAGACCATGTAGCCCCGCCCCGATTTCAGAGAGAAACCGGACAGCCCGAGCACGAGCGCGACGAGCAGCACGAGGCCTGCGGCCGTAAATGCGCCGACCTTCGCTTCTGTCTTCATGCGCCTTCCTCCTTTGTCGTGCGCAGCGTGTGAAAAAATGCCTGCACGCGCGGATCCTGGATTTTCTGGAACCGCTCCGCCGTATCGACCGCGATGAGCTCGCCTTCGTAAATCATGGCAATCCGATCCGAGATGCGGCAGGCGCTCGCCATGTCGTGCGTCACGACGACGCTCGTCACATGGAGCTCGCGCTGCGTATGCGTGATGAGCCCGTCAATCTTCTCCGTCATGATCGGATCGAGTCCCGAACTCGGTTCATCGTAAAAAATCACATCCGGCTCGATGGCGATGGCGCGCGCGAGGCTCACGCGCTTCTTCATGCCGCCCGAGAGCTCGCCGGGCATCATCTGCTCGACACCTTCGAGGCCGACGAGCCGCAATTTTTCGCTGACGATCCGCTGGATTTCCGGTTCCTTGAGCTTCGTATGCTCGCGCAGGCCGAACGCTACATTGTCGCCAACCGTCATCGAATCAAACAGCGCCGAATACTGGAACACCATGCCCGTATGCAGGCGGATGTCCTTGAGCTCGTGCTCTGTCATATGGCCGATTTCCTTGTCGCCCATCCATATTTCGCCCTCGGTCGGCTGGATGAGCCCGATGAGGAGCCGCAAAAGCGTGCTCTTGCCCGAGCCCGAGCCGCCGATAATCGCGAGCGTCTCGCCGTCCCGGATCTCAAGGTTCACATGCCGGAGCGCCCAATGCTCATCGAAGCGCTTGCCTACGTCTATCAATCTTATCATAAAAACCTGGACCCCACCGTTAAAACAGGATAAGCGTCAAAAGCGCATTCAAGATGAAGATCACGATGATCGACGCGACAACCGTGCGCGTCGTCGCACGGCCGACGCCCTCGGCCCCGGCCGGCGAATGCAGTCCGTAATAGCAGCCGAGCACCGCGATGACATTGCCGAAAAAGATGGCTTTGATGAGGCCGCCCGTGAGATCGTAGACATCGACATACATATGGAGGGAATTTGTGAAGAGGTACGAGCTGATACCCGAATAATAAACCGCCACGACCCAGCCGCCAAAGACGCCGATGAAGTCGCCGAACACCGTCAGGATCGGCACGGCGATCATGCAGGCAATCATGCGCGGCACGATGAGGTAGTCGACGGGATTCACGGCCATGACGCGCAGTGCGTCGATCTGTTCCGTGACCTTCATCGTCGAAATCTCCGCCGTGATGGCAGCCCCGACGCGGCCTGCACAGACAACGCCGACGAGCACGGGGCCGAGCTCGCGGCCGATCGCGATCGCGATGACGGCGCCAATCGTGCTCTGCGCACCGTACTTGATGAATTCATGCGCCATCTGGAGCGTCAGCACGACGCCCGTGAACAGCAGCGTCAGGCAGACGATGGCGAGGGAATCGACGCCAAGGTGCGACATCTGCGCGAGAATGTGCCGCAAGCGCGGCTGGTGCGTGAGCTGCCGCATCGTCTCGGCATAGAGCAACACGATCGTGCCAAACGACTCGCACCGCCGCAGCACGAAACCGCCGAGCGCTTCCAAAACACGCAAGACCAACCGCCTCGCCTCCCTCGCCAAAGATACTCCTATAGTTTAGCAAGCAAACGAAAAATAGTAAAGGTTTATTTACTATTTTGAACGAAAAAATTGCGTGAGAGGCGGCTCCGCCTCCCACGCAATCGAGGGTTATCGGTTTTTCAAAAGCCCGTTCTTGAAGAGGTCGCTGGCCTCCTGGTACCAGCTCACGGCCTCTTCGCCGAGGCTCGTCGGCACTTCTTCCTTCATGTAGTCGCTCGTCGCCCAGTTTTCAATGTGATTTGCCGCGATGGCTTTGTCCGGCGTCAGCACGACGAGTTCGCTGCCCTTGACGAGGCCGAGGCTCTGGTACGTGCTGATAAAGGCACGGTCTTCGCTTTCCGGCGTCCGGAAGAGATCACGTCCCAGCCAGCTTGTCCGATACGAGAGCCCCAGTGCTCCAAGAAGTGTCGGCCCGAGGTCCATCTGGCTCACGAGACGATCCGTCCTGCCCTGCGGGATGAGTCCCGGCGCATAGACGATGCACGGGATCCGATACTTGTCGATCGGCAATGCCGTCTTGCCCGCGACGCCTGCCTGATGGTCGGCAACGATGACGAAAACCGTATTGTCAAACCATGGCTTCTGCTTCGCACGCTCGAGGAAGTCATGGATGGCCCAGTCCGTGTACCGCACGGCGCCCCCGCGCGTCCCCTGCTGGCCATCGACACGCCCTTCGGGGAACGTGAAGGGACGATGATTCGACGTCGTCATGACCATTTCAAATGCTGGCTCGCCAGCCGCTGCATGCTCGTCCAGCGAGCGCAGCACCTGCGTAAAGAGCGTTTCGTCCGCGACGCCCCAGACCGTCTCCTGGATGACCTCCTCGCTCGGGATCGACGTACGATCCTTGATCGTGTAGCCATTGCTTTCGAAGAACGCATTCATGTTGTCAAAATAGCCATAGCCGCCATAAAGGAAGTCACGCGCATAGCCATTCTGGCGGAATGCCTCGCCGAGCGAGCTCAGGTTCCCATTGTCCGGCCGGCGCAAAATCGACTGGCCAGGCGTTGGCGGCACGGCGAGCGTAATGGCCTCAAGACCGCGCACGGTGCGCGTACCCGTCGCATACATGTTGTAGAACGTGAACGATTCTTTCGTCAGCGCGTCGAGATACGGCGTCTCACTATGCGGAGCGCCGTAAGCGCCGAGAAACGATGCGCTGAGGCTCTCAACCGTGATGATGACGACGTTCGGCTTCCTGCCCGTCAGCGCGTTCTCGTTTTTGACATCACGCAGCGTCGTCTCGTCATCGGCGAACGTCACATTCGGCGCGGCAATCATCTGCCGCAGGCGGGTCCGCGCGACCGTGCTGTCTTCCGTCTGATAGAATGCCATGTAGTCGAGTTCGTTGGCAAAGAACGCATGAACGAACTCATATGGGCCGTTGCCTGCGAGTTCATTGTTGTAGCGGTTCTCCGTCAGGTGCGTGCGCCATTTGGGCGACGTGCCGCACGCAACGGCAACAGGCAGCACGACGAGAACGCAGAAGAGTGCCAGTGCGCGCCGCCCCGACCATGGGAAAGATTGCGGCAGGAAGTGCGCCTGCCCCCAGGTGATGACAGCGGCCACCGCGAAAATCGCCGGCAGGATGATTTCAAGTGGGAACGACTGCACGATCTGCTGGAGCATTTCCTGGGTGTAGACAAGATAATCCACCGCGATGAAATTAAAGTTCGTATGGAATTCCTGCCAGTAAAGGTAGAGCGACACCGCGCAGAAAATCATGAACACATTCAGAAACAGCGTCAGAGCCGCCAGCCCCCAGCGATGGACGCGCACAGAAAGGAACCGCTGCGGCACGAGCAGGAAGAGCGCAGGCAGGAACAGGAAGAAGAATCCCGCGCCGACGTCATAGACGAAGCCGAGCCCGAAAACTTTCACAAGGTCTATGGGCCCGAGAGACGCTGCGTCCGCCGAACTCACGAGCATCACAAGCCGCGTCAGCGCCTGCACGACGCACCACGTCGCGAGCAGCAGCAGCAGATAGCCGCCGCTGGGATTTTCCTTGCGCCACTGCGACAGACGCTCCATCAAAGATTGCATGAAATAAACCTTCTCCTTCAATTATCCCCAAAGACCAATTCTATGGTATCATCATAGCAGGGAAATGTAACGCTCAAATAACAGACGAAAGGAATCTTTCCATGACAGCAAAGAAAGTCTACGCCGTCGCACGCGGCCGCGCCGTCGGCATCTTCACGAGCTGGAGCGAATGCGAAAAGCAGGTCAGGGGCTTTGCCGGAGCCCGTTTCCAGTCTTTCACCGACGTAAATGCAGCACTCGCATGGCTCAGCGGTGCAAAGGGCACAGCAAGTGCGCCCGCGCCAGCAAGCACGCCCGCGCAAAAAAAAGCCGCCTCCGTCGATTACACGATCTTCACGGACGGCAGCTGCCTGCGCAATCCCGGCGGTCCCGGCGGCTGGGCCATCGTCGCAAAGAACATGGCGACGGGCAAAGTGCTGGAACGCAGCGCAGGCAATCCATCAACGACAAACAACCGCATGGAGCTCACGGCCGCCATCGAGGCGCTGCGCTATGCGCCCGAAGGCACGCGCGTCGCGCTCTACACGGACAGCCAGTACCTCAAGAACGGCATCACGAAATGGGTGGCTGGCTGGAAGCGCCGCGGCTGGAAAAAAGCTGACGGCCAGCCCGTGCTCAATCAGGAACTCTGGATGGAGCTCGATCAGCTCTATGCCGCACACACCGTAGAATTCCATTGGGTCAAAGGTCACGCAGGCAATCCGCTCAACGAACGGTGCGATACGCTCGCAAAACAATGCGCCATGCAGTATCGATGATCCCATATCATCGATTCATCCATCAAGACAACCGGACAGCGCAAAGCAGCGGCTTGCGGAATATCGCAAGCCGCTGCTTTCATAATCGGTCGATGGAAGAAAGTGCCAATCAGATTTTTTCTTCCTCAAAATATACGCGATAATTGTTTTCGCCGTGCGTCTTTGCCGTGTCGAGAGCAGAGGCGGCACGGCTGTAGAGTGTGCGATAGCGGACGCCCTGCGTGCCTGTTGCGGCGACGCCGACGCTGACGCAGATGTCTTCAAAGCCCTGGATCGAAACGCGATGGACGAGCTCGATGATGCGCTGCGCGCGCCGCTCGATGATGTCGAGCGACGTGTGGCCGCAGATAAAGAGCACAAAGAGGCTTTCCGAAACCTGTCCGAGGATGTCCTCGCCACGGAAATCCGCAAGAATGCTGTCTGTGACGGCGCGGAGGAAGCCGCCAGGATTTGCCTCCTCGAGGTGTTCTGCGATCTCGTGATAATTCGTGAGGTCGATGAGGAAGACGGTCCCCTTCTCGCCCGCCTGCATGAGGCGCAGACGCGCATTGACGCGCTCAGCCAGCGCCTGTCCGTTCGGCGTCTGTGCTGCCGCTGCTTCGCCAAACGCAGACGATGCCCTCACGATCTCGCCATGGCGCTCCGCGTCGATGACACAGCTGTAGCCGACGATGCTCGCGACGATGCCGTCCGGTGCCGGCACGCTGCGGTAGACAACACGGTTCCAGTGCGGCTCCTTCGTGAAGATGCAGCCATAGAACTCGACGACATCCTCCCGCGGGCCGCGGATGGCCTCGCGGAACGCTTCCGCAAAGCGGCGTCCCTCCGGCTCCTTGCCACGCACAGCCATGTCGAGCACGGCATGGAAATTGCGGATCTTGCGCTCCTCGCGCTTGCCATCCAGCGAGACCTGCAGGAAATAAAGCGTATCTTCCTCAAGATCGAACGAGAAGAGCGTCGCCGACGTCTTTTCGAGCATCATGTCGAGGGCCCGCGCACGCTCCTCCACGAGGCGCACGCCTGCTCCCCGCTTGAGCGCTGCGTCAAGCGGCGTCCCGACTCCGCTGAAGAGCACCTGGGAAAATTTTTCCGAAGGAATCCGCAGCGCTTTTTTTCCTGTCCCTTGTCCTGGCATTCAAAAGTCTCCTTGAAAATTTGATGTTTGCCCGTTCATTTCACGACGAGCACCGGGCATTTCGACTGCTCGACGATGTACTGGCTCACGCTGCCGAGCAGCACGCCCTTCACGACGCCGAGACCGCGGCTGCCCATGACGATCATGTCCATGTCCTTGTCCGTCGCAAAATCGAGAATCACGACAGCCGGCGAGCCCGTCTCCGAAAACGCTTCTTTTTCCACGCCCGTCGGCACCATGTCCATGACGCGATCGAGGATCACATTGCCGGCCTTCGTGACGGCATCGAGGATGGCATCACTGAGGCACGCATTGATCGCGAGCTGGTTGATGTTCGCCACATAGAGGAAATTGAGCTTCGCGCCGCAGGCCTCCGCCAGCGAGATGGCCTGCGTGACCGCACGGTCCGAGCCTTCCGAACCATCGACGGGTACCAAAATGTTTTTGACTTCCATGATGTATACCTCCGTTCGTTTTTCATTTTACGACGAGGACCGTGCCCGGAGCTTTCTCCATAATCTCCTGGCTCACGCTCCCGAGAAAGAACCCTTCGACCCTGCCGAGACCGCGCCCGCCCATGATGATGGGCTCTCCATCGTGCTCTTCGGAAAAGCGCAGAATCTCACGGGCAGGATTCCCCGTCCGCTCGTGCAGCTCGTAGGCGGCCCGCCCGCGCACGCGTTCCTCCGCGCGGCCGAGTGCATCATGCACGGCAGGAGCCACCGGACGCGTCAGGCTTTCCGGCAGCCAGCTCACGAGGTTCTCCGTATCCGTCTTGCTCGCAAAATACGAGACATAGAGGATGTCGAGCGTCGCGCCGCTGGAACGGGCGAGCAGAATGGCCGTCTCGAGTGCTTTGAGCGAGCCTGCGGAGCCATCCACGGGCACGAGGATCCGGGAAAACTTTTCCATCTGATCCCCCCTCCTCATCGCAAACTTCTTTGTACTATGTTGTATGATTCGCGGTATCGTGTCAAAAACCCTTTTCTTTCAACGAAAGAAACAAAAAATTTCTTTATTTGACACCATTGTCCGCCTCGTGTAAACTTGTTAAGAACAGAACATCGAACAGGAGGCTTTTCCCCATGGCAGAAGAAAAGAAAGCAGCACCCACCGTCGAAGACATCGTCGAGCAGACGACGATTGCCGACGTCTACCGCGCTGCAAAGCAGCTTGAAGGCGTCGCGCGCAAGACGCGGCTCATCCACAGCGACTACTTCTCGGAGATTTCCGGCAACGACGTCTACCTGAAGCCTGAGAACCTGCAGCACACGGGCGCATTCAAGCTGCGCGGCGCCTACAACAAGATCAGCCAGCTCACGGACGAAGAAAAGGCGAAAGGCGTCATCACGGCGTCGGCCGGCAACCACGCGCAGGGCGTCGCCTACGCCGCGAAGAAGCTCGGCGTCAAGGCCGTCATCTGCATGCCCGCGACGACGCCGATCCTCAAGGTCGAGGGCACGAAGGCGCTCGGCGCCGAAGTCGTGCTCTATGGCGACGGCTTTGACGATGCCTACGCGCACAGCCTCGAACTGCAGAAAAAGCATGGCTACGTCTACATCCATCCGTTCAACGACCGCGAGGTGCTGCTCGGCCAGGGCACGACGGCGCTCGAAATCATCGACGCACAGAAAGACATCGATGCCATCCTCGTGCCGATTGGCGGCGGCGGCTTTGCCTCGGGCGTTGCGCTCGCGACGAAGCTCGTGAACCCGAACGTCAAAGTCTACGGCGTCGAGCCCGCGAACGCCGCCTGCATGAAGGCCGCGCTCAAGAAGGGCAAGATCGTCACGCTCGACAGCGCCGACACCGTCGCCGACGGCTGCGCTGTCAAGACGGCCGGCACGCTGACGTATGCGTTCTGCAAGAAATATCTCGACGGCATCATCACGGTCTCCGAGATGGAAATCATGGGGGCTCTCCTGTCGCTCATCGAGAAGCACAAGCTCATCGCCGAAGGCGCGGGCGTGCTGTCGCTCGCGGCGCTCTCGAAGCTGCCGATGAAGGGCAAGAAAGTCGCGGCCATCATCTCGGGCGGCAACATCGACATCTCGACGATCTCCGCGCTCATTGACAAGGCGCTCATCGCGCGCAGCCGCGTGTTCTGCTTCGCCGTCCAGCTCCCCGACAAGCCCGGCCAGCTCGAGCTCATCGCGCACATCCTCGCCGCCGAGAACGCGAACGTCATCGAGCTCAACCACAACCAGGCGAAAGTGACGGACAGCTTCAAGAAAGTCGTGCTCGAAGTCACGTGCGAGACGCACAACGAAGAACACGTCCAGCGCATCATCCGCGCGCTCGGACAGCATGGATACGAAGTCGAACGCATTTATTGAGCAGCGTTTTCCTGCGCGAACAAAAAAGTTCTTGACGTTTTATGACCAGCTCCTTATAATGAAGTGTCATTATTTCACGTTTTTTCACTTCAATTCAAGGAGCTGGTCTTTTTGTTCTTCCTCGCCCTGTCCCCGATTCTGCTCGATGGCGCTCGCCATCGCCTGGGCTGTCGGCATCGGCCTTGAAGGCATGACGCTGCCGCATGCCGTAGAAGCGACGCTCGAAGGCGTCGCGCTCGCCTGCTGGCCGATCCTGCTCGTCATCGTCGCCGCCATCTTCACGTACACGCTGACGCTGCGCACGCATGCAATGGACACGATCCAGCGGATGCTGACGTCGGTGTCGTCCGACCGCCGCGTGCTGATCCTGCTGATTGGCTGGGGCTTCGGCGGCTTCCTTGAGGGCATGGCGGGCTTTGGCACGGCCATCGCCATCCCGGCCGGCATGCTCGCGGGCCTCGGCATCCCGCCCGTGCTCGCGGCGTCCGTCTGCCTCATCGCGAACTCCGTGCCGACGGCCTATGGCTCCATCGGCATCCCGCTCGTGACGCTCGGCGGCCTCACGTCGATTTCTTCGAGCGAGCTCGCCATCTACACGGCGCTCCAGCTCGCACCGCTGACGCTGCTCTGCCCGTTCCTCATGACGATCGTGACGGGCGGCTCGCTCAAGGCGCTCTCGGGCATGGCGCCGCTCTGCGCGCTCTCCGGACTCGCGTTCCTGCTGCCGGAGCTAGCAATCTCGTATTTCATCGGCCCCGACCTCGCCGTCGTCGCCGGTGCCATCGTGACGATGGGCGCCATCGTCGCTTATGCAAAGAAATTCCCCATCAACGACCCTGCCTACGCCATGACGAAAGCAGACGACGCGAAAGACGCTGAAGCTGCACCGATCACGCTGCGCTCCGGCCTCGTCGCCTGGCTGCCGTTCATCCTGATCTTCCTGCTTCTGCTCGCCACGTCGAAGCTCCTGCCCGTCATCCACGATCCGCTGACGGCCATCCAGTCTTCCATTCTGATTTACGACGGCCCGGGCGGTGCGCCGTACACGTTCACCTGGGTCGCGACGCCGGGCGTGCTGATCCTGCTGGCGGCCTTCCTCGGCGGCCATGTGCAGGGCGCGTCGCTCTCGATGATGACGCGGACGCTCGGCAAGACGGTCTATGACCTGCGCTACACGATGCTCACGATCATCGCAGTCATCGCGACAGCGAAGGTCATGGGCTATGCGGGCATGACACATGCGATCGCCGAGACAGCCGTCGCGGCGACGGGCACGACGTATCCGGCCATCGCGGCATTCATTGGCTCGATCGGCACGTTCATCACGGGCTCGGCGACATCGTCGTGCGTGCTGTTCGGCAAACTGCAGACGGACTCGGCGCTCGCGATCGGTGCCGGCCCGTCCGTGCAGGCCTGGGTCGCGGCCGCAAATGCGACGGGTGCCTGCGCGGGCAAGATGATTTCGCCGCAGAGCATCGCCATCGCCATCGGCGCCATCGGCGCGCCGGGCTGTGACGGCCGCCTGCTGCATTTCGCCGCAAAGGTCTATGTCCCGTTCATCATCGCGATGGGCCTCATCGTCTATTTCGGGCAGGCTCTCGTGAAATAAGTTTCTGATTTTTTTGCTCCCTTCCCGAGGGAGCTTTTTTCTTGCCCGAAAGGCCTGTTTTCGAGATTTTACATTATTTTGCATATTATTTTGTATTTTTCGGTTGACGTTGCTCCCGTTTATAACGTATAATGAAATTGTTTCATTAGGCTGACTCTTTAGAAAGCTCGCAGGCAAACGAGCTAGTGGGAAGTGACGGTCGTTTCCTCCGCGCTTCTCCGTATGGGTAATCTTCCACACAAAAGAAGGAGTTGATCTCATGCTCGCGCTCATCGCAGCAATCCCGATCCTGTTGACGATCGTCATGACAGTCGGTCTCAACGTCCCGGCGAAGAAAGCACTGCCGATCGCATGGCTTTCCATCGTCATCATTGGCCTCTTCTACTGGCAGATGGATGTCCAGCACATCGTCTCCTACACCGTCACCGGCTTCCTCGGATCCATCGACACGCTGCTGATCATCTTCGGCGCCATCCTCTTGATGAACATGCTGAAAGAGGCGGGCGCGATGCGCCGCATCGAAGGCATGTTCAACGGCATCACCGAAGATGCGCGCATCCAGCTCATCATCATCGGCTTCGCGTTCAGCGGCTTCATCGAGGGCGCTGCGGGCTTCGGCACGCCGGCAGCCATCGCGGCGCCGCTCCTCATCGGACTCGGCTTCCCGCCGATGGCTGCCGCGATCAGCTGCCTGATCCTGAACTCGACGCCAGTGCCATTCGGCGCCGCCGGCACGCCGACGAACTCGGCGTTCGCCTGCGTCAGCGACGTCCTGCCGACGCTCGGCATCTCGCCGGACAACTGGCTGCTCTCGCTCTCGTTCATCTCCGCACTCGGCATGGATCTTGGTGCATTCATCATCATCTTCCTTGTCGTCGGCATCACGACGCAGAAATTCGGCAAGAACCACAAGTTCTCCGATGCTGTCCCCGTCCTCCCGTTCTGCCTGCTCGCAGCATTCAGCTTCTCGCTGTTCTCGCTGCCGCTCGCACGCTTCATCGGCAGCGAGATCACGTCGCTCGCCGCTGCTGCCATCACGGTCTTCGTGCTGCTCGGCGCAGCCAAGACGGGCTTCCTCATGCCGAAAGATGTCTGGCGCTTTGAGTCGCAGGAGGCCAAAGCTGCTGAGAAGAGCGGCGACACCGTGGCAACGTCCCACATGTCGCTCCTGAAGGCGTGGACGCCGTACCTCCTCATCTCGCTCTGGCTCGTCCTGACGCGCATCCCGCAGATCGGCCTGAAGCCGATCGTGCAGAGCTTCTCTGTCTCTGTGAGCAACATCCTCGGCGTCGAGAATGCCGTCTGGTCGTTCAAGTATGTCAACAACCCGGGCATCGCGCCCTTCATCCTCGTCGTTCTGATTGGCATCGCGCTCTATGGTCTGAACGGCGCGCAGGTCAAGCACATGTTCGTCGCTTCGGGCCGCCAGGTCTACGGCGCGTTCATCGCCCTGCTGTTCGGCTTCGCGCTCGTCTACATCTATCGTTATTCGAATGCGAATGCCGCTGGCTTCGAATCCATGCTGCTCGCGATGGCACACGGCATGGCCGACCTCGCTGGCGAGAACTTCTTCTACGTCTCCCCGATCATCGGCAGTATCGGCGCTTTCATGTTCGGCTCCAACACGGTCTCGAACATCATGTTCACGCCGCTGCAGTTTGAGACGGCTACCATCCTGAATCTTCCGCAGATCGCCATCGTCGCCCTCCAGAACCAGGGCGGTGCGATCGGCAACATGATCTGCATCAACAACATCGTCGCTGTCTGCGCGACGACCGGCATTTCCGGCGTCGAAGGCAAACTGATCCGGACGGACGCAGTTCCGTGGTTCGTCTACTACATCATCTGCATCGTCGTCATGACGGCAGTGCTCAGCCTCGGGCTGATTCCAGCTTACTGATTCCCGATTACCCATTCCTTCCTTTCGCGGTGCCACGCTGGCGCCGCTTTTTTCTTTGGGCGGCCGGTTTTGTGCTATACTAGTAGGGAATCGATACGAAAAACAGAAAAAAGGATGATTCCAGATATGATCGAACTCTCGAAGCTCACGACGGAGCAGCGCAACCCGCGCACGGCAAAGATTGACGAGGTACCAACGCTCGAGCTCGTGCGGCTCATCAATGACGAGGACAAGCGCGTGCCGCTCGCGGTCGAGCGGATCCTGCCCGATGTGGCGCGCGCTGTCGACCTCATCGCGGCCGCGCTTGCGGCGGGCGGACGGCTCTTCTACCTCGGCGCGGGAACGTCGGGGCGGCTCGGCATCCTCGATGCCGTCGAATGCCCGCCGACGTACCGCACCGACCCCGAGCGCATCGTCGGCCTCATCGCAGGCGGCGCTCCCGCCATTTTCCGTGCAAAGGAAGGGGCCGAGGATGACCCCGAGCTCGGCGCGGCCGACCTCAGGTCGCAGAATTTTTCCGCGAAGGACATCGCCGTCGGCATCGCAGCGTCAGGGCGGACGCCCTACGTGCTTGGCGCGCTGCGCTATGCGCGCTCCGTCGGCGCGAAGACGATTGCGCTCGCCTGCACATCGCCTGCCGCCATCGCGGAGGACGTCGATGTCGCGCTGCTGCCCATCGTCGGCCCCGAAGCCATCACGGGCTCGACGCGCATGAAGGCCGGCACGGCCCAGAAGCTCGTGCTCAACATGCTCTCGACGGGCGCGATGGTGAAGCTCGGCAAGACATATGGCAACCTCATGGTCGATGTCAAAGCATCAAACGCGAAGCTCACGGAACGCGCGACGCGCATCGTCATGGAAGTCGCAGAGTGCTCGCGCGAAACGGCCGCCGAGGCGCTGAAGCTCGCAGACGGCCGCGCGAAGGTTGCCATCCTGCGCGTACTGACCGGCAGGGACATCGCGGGCTGCAAGGCGCTGCTCGAACAAAATCACGGCCGCCTGCGCGCGGCGATGAACGAGAAGAACGAAGGAGGCTCCGTGCATGACGGAAAATGAACAGATTGCCAGCGGCGTGCTCGCGGCGCTCGAAAACTCTGGCGGCCGCCCGTCGCTCCTGCGCGCCTACAACTGCATGACGCGGCTGCGGCTCTCATTTGATGAAGCGGCCGGCATCCCCGACGGCCTCGCGGATGCGGTCGCGGGGCTTCCCGGCGTGCTCGGCACGAATGTAAGCGGCACGGAGCTCCAGATCATCCTCGGCCCCGGCAAAGCCGCGAATGTCACGGCAGCTCTCAATGAACTGATGACCGCCTCGAAGCCTGCCGCTCCCTCGGAGAAAGAAGCACCTGCTGACGACCGCCCCCAGATTGGTGACGGCAAAGCGCTCCACGCCAAAATCCGCGCGAAGAATGCGACGCCCGTCAAGCTGTTCTTCAAGCGCATCGCGAGCATCTTCATTCCGCTGATTCCCGGCTTCATCGCCTGTGGCCTCATCAGCGGCTGCCTCAATGTCGTCGCGAAGGTTGCGCCTGATGTCACGACGGGCCCGCTCTTCCAGCTGCTTGCCATTGCGGGCTCGACGGTCTTTTTCGGCATGAACCTGCTCGTCGGCCGCAACACGATGGAAGAATTCGG
>OMZR01000135.1 GCA_900315575.1 uncultured Veillonellaceae bacterium | reverse complement strand
CCTCAAGGAAAAGGCCATCAACGCTGCCAGCGATACGAACACGGACAGCGACCGTCAGACGATCCAGAAGGAGCTCAACCAGAGCATCGACCAGATCGACGACAACGCGAACGTGACGTACAATGGCAAGTACCTCGTCGACGGTTCGAAGGGTACGAAGGGCAACGCGACGTATACGGCGCTCACGAACCAGGCGCTCTCCGAGGATACGAAGGCGACGACAGCACTCACTGACCTCAAACGCCGCGCAGGCGACAGCCTCGAAATCGATTCTACGGATAAGGTCACGGTTTCCTATGTTCAGGCGGGCAAGACGTATACTACGACGTTTGACGCTGGCACGAAGACGCTTAAAGACCTTTTTGACCAGGCAGAGGCCATCAACGCCGACGACAGCGTTTTTGCAACGGCGACGAATAAAAGCGTTTTGGCAGCGAATGGTCAGGACGCTGACGCTGTCAGCGCAGACACCATTGCTACGGCGAAAACGGCTTTGGATACCGCACAGACGACGATGGATACGCAGGATAAGGCGCTCGCTGCACATCAGAAGCTCAAGGATGCGCTGGATGCGGCAACGACGACGCTGGGTAGTATGTCTGCGACGGCAGCGCCTGCTAAGGCATCGAACGGTGCGGTCAAGGATGCTGAGGACGCATTGGCGGCATTTACTAAGGTTATTTCGGATACAGCAGTGTATGGTGATATCGTGTCGAAGGCAAGCGGCTCGTCAGCTGCGGCAACGACTGCTACGGCATATGCAACGAATCTGACGACTGCTTATACGGCGCTGACAGGGACTATTGATGGTCTGACCGGAACTCAGAAGACGGCTGCGCAGGCTGCACTGACTGGCACGACTGAAGGCAAGGCGCTCATGTCTGCCATGGGTAAGTTGGCAAGTGCGAACGATACGTATACGAAGGCGAGGGATGCCTATACCGCCGATACGTTTAAGGCAGATGACTATAGCAAAGCCGTAACTGGGCTCGAGAAAGCGAAAGCAGCCTATGAGGCAGCCGGTGTTTCCGGTGTCGCACTCCTGACGGGGGCAAATGTCGGTCTCAATGGCGGCGGCAATATCGTCGCGACGGCGGATGGCACGAATGCCATCACAGTCACGGCGCAGAACTCCGGCGTCGCAGGGCAGATTTCCGGCTTCAATATCTCTGTTTCCGACAGCGAAGGAAACGTGAAGAAGTCGGTCAACGCGGCACTTGACTCTTGGACGGAGACGGTGCGTGCGCAGAATCAGTCGGATGACAATGCGATCACGCTGCAGGTCGGTACGAATGCGAACCAGTCCATCAAGGTTGGTCTCACGGATATGCGTTCAGAGGCGCTCGGTCTCAAGGGCTCCGACGGCACGAAGCTCAACATCTCCACGCAGGCGAAGGCAAATGCGGCAGTCAACGTCCTCGACAATGCACTGCAGAAGGCGCTCGACCAGCAGACGACCATCGGTTCCGTCCAGAGCCGTCTCTCCTATACGAGCAGCAACCTCACGACGGCAAGCGAGAACGTCCAGAGCTCCGAGTCCACGATTCGTGATGCGGATATGGCGAAAGAGATGACGGAGTACACGAAGAACAACGTACTCCTCCAGGCGGCGCAGTCCATGCTCGCCCAGGCGAACCAGAGCAGCAGCTCCGTGCTCAGCCTGCTCCAGTAATCCCTGTCCATTCATATGGGTCTACAAAATCCCCTGCCCGTTTTTGGGAAGGGGATTTTTTTAAGGAGGAAATCGTATGCTGATGTATTATTTCTTGACCGTCGATGGGGACATCGTTTTTTGTTCTCAGGAGCGAGGGGAGGCTGAGGCACGACGCGATGCAGAGCAGGAACGGTTGATTCGCCAGGAATGTGCTGCGCGTGATTTGCGCTATCCTGAGGACGCAGAGCGCGCGATGCAGTCCGTTGATGTGACATGTCATATTGTTGCCGTCTCCGAAAAGGAACTAAAGCAATGCGAGGAAGGGGTGACCGTTTATCTGAGTGATATCGATGGCAGTTGGGAGGAGAATTTTTCCTGCGAGGAGCTTTTGACATGGATTCCATCCAATTGATTTTTCAGTCAGAAAGTTGATGAGAAGCGCATGAAAGATTATAGGAAAAAAGTCACACAGATAGAAAGACTCCTCGATAAGAAGCAGAAAATCAAAGGACTTGCGCTTGCGCACCGCCTCTTGCGCCATCATCCGCATGATCTCGTCATTCTTGAGCGATTGACGCGAACGCTGATCAAGGCGGAGGACCTCGTAGGAGCAGAGGCGGCGCTTGACTATCTTCGGCAGGAGAATCCTCCAGAAAAAGGCCCTATCTATTACCTTGCGGCAAAGATCGCGCAGCAGCAAAAGCAACGTACGAAGGCAGTACAGGCTGCGAGGAAGGCATTGGAACTCGGTTTTCTGACGGATTTTTACAAGGTGGAATGCTATGGCATCCTTTGCGAGGATGCGGAAAAGTATCGCGGTGATTTGGAGGAGGCGGCTGCTTACCAAAAGAAGATATTTTCCCTGTATGAAACAGGAAAGGTCGTAGAGAAGGATTCCCCCGGCTGGCGCGGGGCAGTGACGACGTCGTATACGAATTTTCTCTTTCAGCAGCACTATCTTCCGCATCCGCAGCAAGTGATGTATGCACGTGCCCGTAAATATCAGTCTTTCTTTGACGATATCGTGCCGTTCCAGACCTCTTTGGCAGAACATCAGCATGAAAGAATTCGCGTCGGTTATATTTCGCCGGATTTCCGTCCGCACGTCGTTCTCTTCTTTTGTTTTGCGTTTTTCGTTCATTATCATCAGGAAAGATTTTCTGTCTATGCTTACGCAAATTGTGCAGAAAACACCATCACGGATTGGATGATTGAGCTTGGTGTCCACGTCCGCATTGTCGAGAAGGATACACCGGAGGAGATAGCGAGGAGAATCAAGGCGGATGAAATCGATATCCTCGTTGACCTCGCGGGACATACTGGCAATACAGGACTGCCCGCTCTCGCGTACCGTCCCGCGCCTGTGCAGATGACGGGTGTTGGGTATTTCGATACGACGGGGCTTGACGCTGTCGATTATTTCCTCACGGACGTGCATTGTGATCCTGTGGGACAGAACGACGCCTATTTCACAGAACGATTGCTGCGTCTGCCGGAATCGCATTTTAACTACATCTATCGTGATACGGAGATTCCTCCCATCAAACCGCTCGCGGCCGAGCGCAATGGTCATGTGACGTTCGGCAGTTTCAATAATTCGCGCAAACTGAATGACGAGGTGCTGAAGACTTGGGCGAGGATTCTCGCGGCAGTGCCCGAGGCGCAGCTTTATCTCAAGGATGCGCTATACAATACCAGCGAGGGGCGGGAGGCTATGACGGTGCGCCTGGAACGGGCAGGCATCCAGATTTCACGGGTGCGCATGGAGCGGACGGAGCAGGAATATCACCATTGCTACGAAGATATGGATATCGCGCTCGATCCCTGGCCATATCCCGGCGGCGGCACGACGTGTGATGCGCTCTGCATGGGCGTACCAGTCGTGACGCTCGTGGGGGAGAGTCATCACAGGCGCTTCGGCTACAGCCTGCTCATGAATGTTGGTCTTGAGGAGCTCTGTGCATGGAGCATCGACGACTACGTCGCGAAGGCTGTCGCGCTCGCAAAGAATTTGCCACGTCTCAATCGTTTGCATCAGACATTGCGCGCACATCTTGAGCAATCGGCTGTCATGAATGGACCACGCTATATGAAGAGTCTCGAGTCCGCTTATATGCGCATTTTTTCCTACTGGCAGGACAAGCAGCGCGTTCTTGCTGCGGCAAAGACGCGGCGTCCCGTTCTCGCGCTGAGTGAGGAGGCGCTGCCGTTGCTTGCTCGTGCTTTTTGGCAGAATGCGGCAGAATTCTCCATCGAACAGGCAGCTAAGATTCTTGATACGAATGGTGTCCGACTGCTTTCTCTTGGCAGTGAGAAAGGGCTTAATCTCGCACTTCCCTTCGATGTTGCGACGCATTTCTACATTTTTCTCACGGAAAGCTATGCACCTGTCCAACAGGCGCTGCTCGCTTCCGGGCTCAAGGAACATGATCAATTCTATGACGGTCACTGCCTCCTCGGCGGGCATCCATGGATTTCTGAGCTGCGGTTCGGCGGAGAGATGTGACACGGCGGTCCCTGCGGCGATTCCTGACATCTGTGCAGAGCGAAAGGGGCGTCATGGGACGTTCGGCGGTTGGCTGTGTGTAAGTGCTGTGCGACAGTAAAATTTGACGGCTGGCGATGCGCTGTTTCATCGCCAGCCGCTTTTGCGTGCGCCGAGGCGGAGATGCGCATACCGCGGGGGCATGTCTTATGATATAATGGGGGCAAGAGAAGCGCTTAGGATCGCGCCGGATGGGAGGGATTTTTGTGAGGGCGGAGACGTTTTACGGCGAACTCAATGAACGAAACTTCAATCCAATGAATGACGTGGCATTCAAGTTCATCTTCGGGAAGGAGGAGCGCAAGCAGATTACGATTGCGTTCTTGAATGCCGTGCTTTATCCGTCGCTTCAGCAGGAAATCCAGGATATTGTCTTTTTGCAGACGGAAATGACGCCGGAAACAGAGGAAGAGAAAATGACGCGCCTCGATGTCGCTTGCCGTCTTGATACAGGGGAACAGGTGGATGTCGAGGTGCAGGTCGTCAATTATAACAACATGCAGCGGCGGACGCTTTTTTACTGGGCACAGATGTATCTGATGTCTCTCGCGCGTGGTCGTGCATATCAGGAACTGCGCCCCGCAATCACCATCAATATCTTGGCGTTCAGCCTGCTGCCGCAGGAAAATCCGGTCGCGATGTACAGCATTTACAACATCAAGACGGGAGACCGCCTGAATAATGACATGGAGCTGTATTTCCTGGAGATACCCAAGTTCGTCAAGGGACCGAAAAAATCCGTCCAGGGCATGACGCGGATGGAGCGCTGGCTCGCGTACTTCGCGAACCAGCTGAGTGATCGGGAAAGGGAGGAATTGGCAATGAGCGAGACCGCAATCAAGGAAGCAATGTACGCCGCAAGGCAGTTCATGAACGACACCGCCGAACGCCGCCGCTACGTCAACCGCGAAATGGCCATCCTCGACTATAACTCCGGTATGAGGTCTGCAAGAGAACAGGGCATGCAACAGGGCATGAAACAGGGTATGGCTCAGGGCATGAAACAAGGCATGCAACAGGGCATGGCTCAAGGCATGAGACAAGGCGTGGAGAAAGGCGCAAACCAGATGGGGCGCCTGATGACCTTGCTTTTGCAAAGCGGAAAAATTGAAGAGGCAGCGAAGGCGGCGCAGGATGAAAAGGTGCGGCAGCGGCTCTATCGGGAGTACGGTATCGAGCCGTGAGGTGTTGGGAAAGCTGCAGAGAGAGGGTGAATCGGTGAAGAGCGACATAGACAGCGAGACCATCGCAGATCGGCTCTACGGGTATGAGAATGCGCAGTACGACCAAAATGCGAAAAGCTTTCTCGCGAGCCGGAAGATTCTGGCGGAAATCCTGAAAAGGACCGTGCCGGAATTTCAGGCTGTATCCATGGCCCAGATTGCGGAAGAATGCATTGAGGGGACGCCGCGCATCAGTACCATCCCCGTGCACCCGGATAAATCGAATGCCGTACCGCAAAGAATCCGCGGGGATCGCAATGAGGACGGCAGCCCGACGGAGGGATACGTCACCTATGATATTTTGTTTCATGCGCGTGTGCCGGCGAGCGGCGAGTGCATCACACTCATCATCAACATCGAGGCACAGCGGACACAGAGCCGCGCCCGCCTGCGCTACGCGCTGCTGCGGCGAGCGGTCTTCTACGCATGCCGACTCATCTCATCCCAAAAAGAAACCGAGTTTGCAGGCTCGGACTACGACGGCATCAAGAAGGTATACACCATCTGGATCTGCATGGATTCGCCGAACGGGCAGAGCATCATCAACCGCTACAGCCTGAATGAAAAGCATCTCCTGCACCGCTACAAAGAAGATCGCCAGCACTATGACTTGCTGAACATTGTCATGATCTGCCTTGGCGAGCGGGCAGACAAAGACCGGCTGATTCACTTGCTGCAGGTTCTCTTCACCGAGAGCAAGAAATCCGCCGAGCAGAAAAAAGAGATCCTCAACGAGGAATATGGAATCGAACTTACCGAGGATATGGAAAAGGAGCTGAGAACCATGTGCAACCTGAGTCTGGGGATTGCGGAAAAGGCGTATGACAGTGGTATCGAGCAAGGTATCGAGCGGGGTATCGAGCAAGGCATGAAGACGGGCATCCAGCGGGGAGCAGATCGGCTCGGTCGTCTCATGGGAATGCTTTTACAAGATGGCAAAATCAAAGAAGCGACGAAGGCTGCGGAGGATGAGGCAACGAGGCAGCGGCTTTACAGGGAGTATGGCATCGAGCCGTGAGCTGCGGAGGGAACGGGCGTGCGCAGGGGGAGAAGCTCAGGCAGTTTTCTGAAATAGAAAACTAAAATATTTTTTGTATTGATTTTGCTAAAATAGAAATCTCAAACTTCGCACACGGAAAACATCCCGTATGCCCTGAAAATCCAGCATGAGCTGGATGTAAAAATCCACTCATGCACACCTTTGCCCATTCAGATG
>OMZR01000059.1 GCA_900315575.1 uncultured Veillonellaceae bacterium | reverse complement strand
CCGGTGGTTGCCGACGGGCGGGTCCTGGCTCAGGACGATTTTCCGCTTGCTGCCCTCCGAGGCAACGCGCATGTGGTAGTTGCCCGGTGCGATGTAGACATGACCGGGCTCGATGATATCCCCGTCCTCGGCTTCCTTGACGGAGACCTTCGAAAGGGAATCGAGCCGGTTCGCGAGGGACTTCGTGAATCCTGGCGGCATGTGCTGTACGACGACGACGCCGCACGGCAAATCGCCCGGCAGCCGCGTGATGACGCTCTGCAGTGCCTGCGGGCCGCCCGTCGACGTTCCGATGGCGACGAGCTTGTTGCTCCCAGCGCCCGACGCTTTCACGTTCGGCGCTGGCTGCGCATGCGGCGTGAGCACCGGCTTTCGCTTCTGCAGGAGCGGATTCTCGCGATGCCCGAAGGGGTTCGGCTTCTTTTCCTCGATCGCAGGCTTTGTGCCGAACGGATTGTGCCGCGCCTTGAGCTCGACATGGTGCATGCGGGGCGGCTCCACCTTTTCCTTGGCGCGGCGCTCCTTTTCTGCGAGCTCGGCAGCGCGCGTCCCCTTCATGGCG
The DNA here is from genome assembly GCA_900315575.1 of uncultured Veillonellaceae bacterium. Lineage (GTDB taxonomy): Bacteria > Bacillota > Negativicutes > Selenomonadales > Selenomonadaceae > Selenomonas_C. Next base: position 15,372 of record OMZR01000059.1, on the reverse strand, counting down.
CTCTTGACATTCGCTTTCGCTGCCGCGCGGCACTTCGCAAGGATGTCCGCTTCGATCGTGTCGATGCGCGAGATAGAGCCGCCCGCCTTGCTGATGAAGTCGATGGCACCGAGCGACAGCGCCCGGATCGTCTCATCCGTTCCTTCTTTCGTGAGGCTCGAGAGCATCACGACCGGCATCGGCGCGATCTCCATGATGACGGCAAGTGCATTGAGACCATCCATGACAGGCATCTGCACATCGAGCGTCAAAAGATCCGGGTGATATTTCTTGACCTTCTCGACAGCATCGCGGCCATTGATGGCCGTGCCCACGACCTCGAAGTCCTTCTGGAACTTGAAGAGGTCGGTCAAGACTTTCCGCATGAAGGCGGAATCATCAGCGATGAGGATTCGGATCATCCTGCTTCCCCCTTAGAGCATTTCAGAGATTTCCATTGATACCCTTGGCGATGGCCTTGCGCTGCACCGTGAAGAGATACCGGACGATCTGATTCATCGTGCGGCGCTCGATGTGCTCGAGCAGTGCACCGACATGATAGATGGCATGCTCTTCATCGAGCTGGACTTTCTGGCAGCGCGCAACGCGGCTCATGACTTCCAAGGTTCCGATTTCGGGGATGTCGAAGATCTCGAGGGCCATCTGGCTGTCCACCTTGACAGGCTTCGGCATGACGAGCGCGACGCCATTGCCAGAAAGGTCTACCGTGCGCGTCTCGATGGGTTCGCCGATCGTGCCGTCCTCGCCGACGAGGCGCGCGCGCACGCGGAGATCGACACGCACGCGGACGAACTCGCGGTTCTGATGACGCTCGACGGTCTCGGGGCGCGTGATGTGCCAGACGGGGATGCGGCCATCGAGCTTTTCCGTGCTGAGATACGTCGAGAAAAAGCGATAGCGGCACTGGTCGCCGATGGCAAGCGCATAGATGCGCGCCCCCGTGCGCGGGATGACCGGTACGCGCTGCTTGTTGAGCGGCAGGGCGGCAATGATCTCTTTCTTCGTCATATCTTCGATGCGGCTCGTATAGCGGTTGTCATCGTTATCAACGAAGAACTCGATGCGCTGACCGATCTTCAATACATTCCCTGCTTTTATTATTTCGCCTGCCATAGAAAAGTTCCTCCATGTTTAACGTGAAAAATGGAAAATCCTCTGCAAAAATCCGCGCCAGCCACGATCGACGCGTGGCGAAGCGCCATAGAGAACTCCCTGCGCCATCGCACGGATGCAGCGCGCAGCAATGGAATCTGGGGACGCGACAACGAACGGGGTCTGCCGCCGCACAGCCCGCATGACGCTCGCATCTTCATAGAGATAGCCGAGGCACCCGACCTCGAGCCCCAAAAAGCGTCCCGCTGTCTGCTGGAGCTTCACCGTGACCTCGCGGCTCTCACGCTCATCGTAGATGCGGTTGATGACGAGTTGGAGATTCGGGTTCTCCGCATAGCGGCTGTAGGCCTTCATGACAGCATAGGCGTCCGTCAGCGATGTCGGCTCCGGCGTCGTGACGAGCAGCACCTCGTCGGCCGCAAGAATGAAATCCATGACATTCTTGCCGAGGCCCGCCCCCGTGTCGATGAGGATGATGTCAGCGAGCTCGCCGACGCCCGCGAGCTTCTGCAAGAGCACGGCGCGCTTGGTATCATCAAGTGCCTGTGCCTTCTCGATGCCGGAACCTCCTGGGATGAAGTCTACGCCATACGACCCGTGGACGAGCACGTCGGAGAGCTTCATGCCATCTTCTAAAAGGTTCAGCAGATACTTCTTCGAAGAGGAACCGAGCACGATGTCGACATTCGCCATGCCAAGGTCCGCATCGAGAATCATCACGCGGCTGCCTGCCGCACGCAGCGCAATCGCGAGATTGACCGTGAAATTCGTCTTGCCGACGCCGCCCTTGCCGCTTGTGATGGCGATGACGCGCGCATTCGTCGAAAATGCGCTGCGCGAAGACGGCTCTGCCGGTTTTGACGACGCTTTCGGTTTCTGCGAAGCTGGCGGCTTTGGTTTGGAAGGGCTGCCCGCCGTTTCCTGCACGGGATGTTGTTCAACGAGTTTTCGTAAACGTTCTGCCTGGTCCATCGTCATTCCCTCAGCAGGAGGTCGGCAAGCGCATCCGGCGTCGCCGGCACGATGTCGTCAGGAACACTCTGCCCATTCGTGAAGAATGCAAGACTGAGCTCTTTCTCATAGAGAAGGTTGAGAATCAGGCCGACGCTCGCCGTCTCATCCGTCTTCGTGAAGATGAGGTGGTCAGGTTCGCAAACCGAGAACTTCTCAAGGATGTCTGCCGCATCGCGGTTCTTCGTCGTCGCGCTCATGACGAGATACCGCGAGATTCGCGGATGCACGGCGAGGAAGTCGCAGAGTTCCTTCATCTGGAACTCATTATGCTGGCTGCGGCCGGCGGTGTCAACAAGAATCAGATCTTTCTTGCGGAATTTATGGATGGCCGTCTTGAGCTCCTGCGGCGTATAGACGATCTCAAGCGGCAGCCCGAGGATGTCAGAATACGTCTTGAGCTGCTCGACAGCTGAAATGCGGTACGTGTCCGCTGTGATGAGCGCTGCATCGATGCCCTGTTCGAGCACGAAGCGTGCCGCGATCTTCGCGAGCGTCGTCGTCTTGCCGACGCCCGTCGCACCGATCAGCGCGATGATTTTCGGCCCGCGCGCAAATTTTTCCGACTCGATGCCGGAAGAAAACTTCACTTTGCCCTCGAGATAGCCCGAAAGCGCGTCATGCGCTTCCTTTGTGAGGCTGTCGCGCACGGTATCGCCCGCAGCCACCGTCGCTGCGAGGTCATGCAGGATGTCATCCGAGACTTCCTGCTCTTTGAGCGCTTCCTGCAGCGTGCGCACGCCTTTGGGCTGGTCTTTCACCATGACCTGCGCGAGGAGCGTCTTCATCTGCGCAAGTTCTTCCTGCAGCTCGCGGATCTTGTCCTGCTCTTCCTTCATCTCTTCGTCCCCTGCACGCTGTTCCTGTTCCTCTTCTTCCTTTTCTTTTTCGTCGTCATCCGCGTCCGCCGGCTGCGCTGCCTCTTTCTGTGGCTGCTCTTCCTGCGGCGGCTGCACGGATTCCGATGGCACTGAGGCCTGTCCGCCCTGAGGTACGGCCTGCGGCGGCTGTGCTGTGCGGGCAGCCGCCTGATCTGCCTTGATGATATGCGGATTTGCGAGAGCTGCTTCCGTCTGCTTCGAAAGCGCCTCGATCAGCGCGTCAAACCGCGCCTGCGCCGCTGCCTGTTCCTCTGGCGTCCGCGGCGCTGGAGCTGCCGCAACAGCCGGAGCAGGCGCCGGTGCGCCTGCTGGCGGCACAGCGCCCTGACTGCTCTGATACGTGCGGATGCCGCGGCTCTGCTGCGCCGTCGTCACAGACGGGATCTCGTCACCTTCCGGCTCTGAGACGACATCAATGCGACTCTTGCGCTTTGCGGCTGGACGCTTCTTTGGCGCTTCTCGTTTTTTCGGCGGCTCCGGCGTATCCTCGATGGCAGCCGTCACCTCGACGACCTCCCGCGCATTAAAGCCGAGAATGCCGCCTTCACGGTATTTCTTTGTATGCAGGATGACGGCATCAGCTCCAAGTTCTGCCTTGACTTGCTGCATGGCTTCCTTCATCGTCGATGCCTTGTACACTTTGATCTGCAATTAGATCTTCACCACCCCTAGGATCTGGATTTCAACGCTCTGCTCGATTTCTGCCTGCGAGAGCACGATGATGCCGGGCACGCTGCGCTCGACGAGCTTGCGGAAATAGAGGCGCACGGCCGGGCTCGTCAGCACGATGGGCTGGTAGCCCATGTTCGTGAGCTTCTGCAGTTCTGTGTCGAGCGATGTCACGAGGCGCTTCATCGAGTCCGGATCAAGGCTCACATACGAACCATGATCCGTGCGCTGCACACCGCCCGCAATGCGGTTTTCGAGCGACGGGTCGAGCGTGACGCACGGCAGCTGGCCGTTTTGAACATTTGCCTGCGTGATCTGGCGCGCCATGGCGTGGCGCACGTATTCCGTGAGGATTTCCGTGTCTTTCGTCGCGCGCGCATAGTCCGAGAGCACTTCGAAAATCGTCTCCATATCGCGGATGGAGATGCGTTCTGCGAGGAGGTTCTGCAGGACCTTCTGCACTTCGCCGACCGTGAGCAGGTCGGGCACGACCTCCTTGACGAGCGCTTCGTTCGTCTTCTTGAGATTGTCGACGAGGTTCTGCGTCTCCTGGCGGCCGAGAATCTCAGAGGCATGGCTCTTGATGACCTCGGTGAGGTGCGTTGCCAGCACGGAGACGGCATCGACGACTGTATAGCCGTTGAGCTCTGCCTGTTCGCGTTCGCTGTCGGGGATCCAGAGCGCTGGCAGGCCAAAAGCTGGCTCCGTTGTCTCGATGCCCGGCACTTCCTCAAAGACCGTGCCCGAATTCATCGCGAGATAATGGTCGAGCATGAGCTCGCCCTTCGCGATTTCAACGCCCTTCAGCTTGATGATGTAGGCGTTCGGCTTGATCTGGATGTTGTCGCGGATACGGATCGTCGGCACGACGAGGCCGAGCTCGAGCGCACACTGGCGACGGATCATGACGATACGGTCGAGGAGATCGCCGCCCTGTCCTGTATCGACGAGCGGGATCAGGCTGTAGCCGATTTCGAGCTCCATCGGATCGACCTGCAGGAGCGATACAATGTTCTCGGGGCTCGTCGCCTTTTTCTTCTGCGCCTTGGCCTTTGCCTCCGGTTTCGACTCTTCCTGCGCAACGGCCGACTGCGTCGATGCCTTGAGCGCACGTCCGATAAAGAAGCAGAGCACGGCGAGGGCCGTGAACGGAATGCCCGGCAGGCCCGGCACGAGTGCGAAGAACGCGAGCACGCCGCAAAGGATGTAGAAGATACGGTCATTGCGGAACAACTGCGAAATCATGTCGGCACCGAGGTTGCCCTCTGCACCGGCGCGCGTGACGATGAGGCCGGTTGCCGTCGAAATGAGCAGTGCAGGAATCTGCGAGACGAGGCCTTCGCCGACGGTCAGCAGCGTATATTGCTGGAGTGCCTGCACCGCCGAAAGGTTGCGCTGCAGCATACCGATGACGAAGCCGCCCGCGATATTGATGAACATGATGACGATGGCCGCCATGGCATCGCCCTTGACGAACTTCGAAGCACCATCCATCGCGCCGAAAAAGTCTGCTTCGCGCTGGATCTTGATACGCCGTTCCTTCGCCTGGGCATCCGTGATCGCGCCCTGGTTCAGGTCGGCGTCGATGGCCATCTGCTTGCCCGGCATTGCGTCGAGGGTGAAGCGAGCGGAGACTTCTGCGACACGCTCGGAACCCTTCGTGATGACGATGAAGTTAATGCCGACGAGGATCATGAACATGATGAAGCCGACGACCGGATTGCCGCCGACAACGAAGTTGCCGAATGCCGTGATGACCTCGCCTGCGAAACCATCAAGCAGGATCAGTCGCGTCGACGAAATGTTCAGCGCGAGGCGGAACAGCGTCGTAATAAGGAGGAGCGATGGAAAGATCGACAGATCAAGCGCTTCCTTGTTGTAGATGACCGACATGACGATGAGGAGCGCAATCGTGATGTTGAGGCAGATCAGGAGATCGAGGAGCAGCGTCGGCAGCGGGATGATCATCATGACGACGATGATGACAATCGCCACGGCGATGAGCACGTCGCTGTACTTCTGGATGAAGCTGCCCTTGCCGAAAATGCCGGCGGATGCAGCAATGGGTGATGCTGGCATAGACTACTCCTTCTCTAAGAATTCTGTCCAGGGTGTGCCATCAGGCGCGGCGGCGCCGGTGCTTCAGCCGGTAGACATAGGCGAGCACTTCGGCGACGGACTGGTAGAGTTCGCGCGGCACGAAGTCGCCAACTTCGGCAGACGCATAAAGCGCGCGCGCGAGCGGCCGGTTCTCGACGAGCGGCACATCATTCTCGCGCCCGATGCTCTTGATCTTCTGCGCGACAAAATCCGCACCCTTTGCGATAACCTGCGGGGCCACCATGCCCTTTTCATACTTGAGCGCCACGGCGAAGTGCGTCGGGTTCGTGACGATGACGTCCGCCTTCGGGACTTCCTGCATCATGCGGCTCATCGCCATCTGGCGCTGCTTCTGGCGGATCTTGCCCTTGATCTGCGGATCGCCTTCGGTCTGCTTGAACTCATCCTTGACTTCCTGCTTCGTCATCTTGAGGTCCTGCGTCGTCTGCCATTTCTGGTACGCGAGATCGAAGAGCGCGATGACGAAGATGACGCCGATGACCTGGAATGCAAGTGAAAAGATAATATCCGAAATCTTCGTAAGCGATGTCGCAAGGTCATAAAAGATGAACTGCGGCATCGTAAAAATCTCATCCTTGAGATTGTTGTAGATGAAAAACCCGATAATGCCGATCTTAAGCAGCGACTTCACGAGCTCGATGAGAGAGCGTTTCGAGAAGAGGCGCCCAACACCATTGATGGGATTGAGATTTTCAAGCTTTGGTTCGAGCTTGTCCGTGCTGAAGATCAAACCCGTCTGGGCGAGGTTCACGGCAAGGCCGATCGCCATGACAGCGAGCATAATGGGGAGCGCTGTCCGCGCGATGATGACCATGATACCGCCAAAGAGCGTCAGCACATTCTCGACATCGACCGTCTGGTTCAGATGGCCGAAGATATAGATCGTATAACCTGCAATATTTGTATAAATCTGCTGCCAGAGCGCTTTGATGACGGCGAAACCGATCAGCAGCACGAATGCCGTGCTGAGCTCCTGGCTCTTGCCGACCTGGCCCTTCTTTGCCGCATCAGAGCGCTTCTTTGCCGTCGGTTCCTCGGTCTTGTCACCGTCAGCAAAGCGCTGCAGGTCAAACCGGAACCGAGACGGCAAGTCTCCTGCGTCTGCGGCAAAGATTCCGCTATCGCAGTGCTTCCAGGGCAGTCGAAATCTTTCCATACATTTCATCAAACATGCCACCCAGAAACATCACATAGAACGGCAGCAACAACGCGAGAATCGTGACGCCCGTCATGAGCTGCAGCGGGATGCCGACGACGAAGATATTCATCTGCGGCATCGTGCGCGCGAGAATGCCGAGCGCGACATTGACGAGCAGGATGGCGAACGTCACCGGCATCGCGATCTTCATGCCCGTGACGAAAATGCCATAGGTGAAATTCACCATCATCATCGTCAGCGACAGATTCGGCTGCATCGTCAGAAGCGGCACGACGCGAAAACTTTCCGCAAGCGCCGAGATGATCATGTGATGGCCGTTCGTCACGAGAAAGACGATGATACCGAGATTATAAAGAAAACTTCCGATAAGCGGAATCTGCTGACCGGAAGTCGGATCCATGACATTGACGACGGCGAAGCCCACCTGCATGTCCATGACCTTGCCCGCCAAATGGATGGCCGAGAAGCAGACATAGGCAACGAAGCCGATGAGCCAGCCGACGAAGAGCTCTTCGATGACAGCTGCCGTATACGCCAGAAGCGTCGTCGGCACGGCAACCGTCAGGCCGAGCCCGTCCACGACGGGAAAGAGCACGACGGCGAACATGAACGCCGCTGCGGCGCGCATCATAATCGGAATGTTGAGGCTGCCAAAAAACGGCGCAATCATGAAGATGCCCGTGCAACGCGTGAGCATGAGGAGGAAGACAGCTGCATGATCCTGCAGCAGCGTAAAGAGATCCATGCTCCGCTCCTTCAGCCAATATAAGCCGGCAGATTGATGAACACATTGCGGCAGTACTCTACCATGATCCGCAGCATCCACGGTCCGAAGATCAGGATGGCGACAAAGACCGCAATGATCTTCGGGATGAATGCCAGCGTCTGCTCCTGAATGGACGTCGTCGCCTGAAACACGCTGACGGCCAGGCCGACGACGAGGCCGAGTCCGAGCATCGGCGCCGAGACGAGCAGCACGACCATCAGCGCTTCCTGTCCGAGCTGGATGACGAGATCACCAGACATGCACGAGCGCCTCCTACTTGAAACTCACGATGAGCGATTGGATGAGCAGATGCCATCCGTCGACCATGACAAAAAGCAAGATCTTGAACGGCAAAGAAATCATGACTGGCGGCAGCATCATCATGCCCATCGACATCAGCGTACTTGCGACAATCATGTCGATGACGATGAACGGGATGTAGATCATGAAGCCAAGCTGGAACGCCGTCTTGAGTTCGCTGATGATGAACGCCGGAATCAGCGTCATCGTCGAGACATCTTCCTGCGACTCCGGCCGCTCCGCATCGGAAAGGTTCACAAACAGTGCGAGATCAGACTCACGCGTCTGTTTGAACATGAACTCACGGATCGGCTGCGCCACATTGTCAATGGCCTGTTCCTGCGTGATCTCGCCAGCGAGATACGGCTGAATGCCCTGCTCGTTCGCCTGTCCCCAGTACGGTGCCATGATGTAGAACGTCAGAAAGAGCGAAAGCGCAATGACGATCTGGTTTGGCGGCACGTTCTGCGTCGAGAGCGCATTGCGCAGGAAGCCGATGACGACGACAATGCGCACAAAAGACGTCGTCATCATGAGAATGCTGGGTGCGAGGGAAAGGACGGTCAGGAGCGCCATGATCTGGAGCGTCACAGATACATCCTGCGGCCCCGATGCCGTACCGACACTGAGGTTCACGCTCGGCACAGCGGGCGCCGCCGAGGCGATGCCGCCTCCGATCGCAAGCGCGGCAGCCAGGGCTGCACCTGCGACGCCAAAGAGCATCTTTTTCCCTCTCAAGCTTTTCCACTCCATCCTCATGACTTGCGGAACCTCGAAACAAAGTCCGCAAGTGTCCCGAGCTGCGACGTGAACATCGTGCCCGCCTCCTGTTGCGGCAGCATGGCACTCTCACGTTCGAGTGCCTCGATCTCCTGGGGATCCGTGATCTCTGCGAGCATCGAGACATTCGATTCCGTCACGCCGAGCAGGAACGTCCTTCCTGCAATCTCGACAATGGCCGCCGAGCTCTTCGGCCCGAGCGGCAGCGAGACGAGCAGGCGGCCGCCATGGCGCGAGACCGATTTCCCGAAATGGCCTCCGATAAAGCGGGCAGCAAAATAAGCCATCACCACGACGAATCCAAAGATGACCAGAAGGCTCAGAAGATACGCGAGCGTGGACCACCAGGAAACCGGGGATGGCCTTGGATCTGGATTCTCATAACCAGACAGATACCCCGACGAGCTGGCGGCATCCGCCGCCCATGCGGAATCCTGCAGGATAAAGACGCAAATGACGGCCAACGCCGTCACCTGCATCCACATGATCTTCCTGTTCATCAGCCGACTGCTTTGCGCACAGCCTCGAGCACACGGTCCGCCTGGAACGGCTTCACGATGAAGTCGCGCGCACCCGCCTGAATGGCCTCAATGACCATGGCCTGCTGGCCCATGGCGCTGCACATGACGATCTTCGCATTCGGATCGACTTTCTTGATCTCCTTGACCGCGCTGATGCCATCCATCTCCGGCATCGTGATGTCCATCGTGACGAGGTCCGGCTTGAGTTCCTGATATTTTTCGAGTGCCTTCATGCCGTTCTCGGCTTCGCCGACTACTTCATAGCCGTTCTTCGAGAGGATGTCTTTCACCATCATGCGCATAAATGCTGCGTCGTCTACGACTAAAACACGTACTGCCATCTTCCATCTCTCCTCATACTTTGAATAGTTTCCCTGAAAAGTCCTTATGTGTTGTCTTTATTATATCGGAAATCGCCGCGATTGCCAATAGGGAGCTGCTTACTGGAGACTTGCAGCGCGCTCCGCCGGGCTGGCGATATCCGTGATACGCACACCGAAATTCTCGTCAATGACGACGACCTCGCCCTTCGCGAGGAATTTGCCATTGACCATAATGTCGACTGGCTCGCCCGCGAGGCGGTCGAGTTCGATGATCGAGCCGTTCGTAAGCTCGAGGATGTCCTTGATGGATTTCCTCGTGCGGCCGAGCTCGACCGTGATCTCGAGAGGAACATCGAGAATCAGCCCGATGTTCGCATCGTTCACGGGCACATGCCCCGTCGCGAGCGGCGTAAACATTGCCGGCTGCACCGGAGCGGCCTGCATCTGCGGCTGCTGATACATCGGCGGTGCTGCATACGCCTGCGGCTGCGGAGCTGCGTACTGCGGCTGTGGCGCGGCCATCTGCGGCTGCGGCATCGGTGCAGGCTGCGGCGCGGGAGCTGGCTGCGGGGCTGGTGCCGGAGCAGCAGCAGGTGCAGGCGCGGGTGCCGGGGCTGGTGCAGCAGCTGGCTCCGGTTCCGGTGCCGCAGCGCCGCCGCCCATCAGCGACTCGACCATTTCCTTTGCGACATGGACAGGCAGGATCTGCATGATCTCGCTGTCGATGAGGCCCTCGACTTCCATGCGGAATGAGATGCGCACGATCGGCTCGTTCTGGCCGACGATCTCCGTCACCTTGTCTTCCGAGCCGAGATCAATGAGATTGACCTTTGGGGGCGAGATATCGATCTTCTTGTTGAACATCGTCGAGAGCGATGTCGCGACGGTGCCCATCATCTGGTTCATCGATTCGCCGACAGCACTCATCGCGATCTCGCCGATCTCGGTGTCCGGATTCGTGCCATCGCCGCCCATCATGAGGTCTGCGATGATGGCTGCATCCTGCGCCTGGATCGCGAGCACATTGTTGCCATCGATACCGATGGTATATCCGACCTCGACAATGAGGTACGGCATCGGATAGTGCTCCTTGATGAGCGACATCGTCGAAACCGCGACTGACGGGGTTGTGATGTTCACCTTGTGGCCGAGAAGCACCGAGAGCGTTGTCGCGGCGCTGCCCATCGAGATATTGCCAATCTCGCCGAGCGCATCCTTCTCGGTATCCGAGAGGACATCTTCGAATTGAGATGAATCGTCCGAGGTCCCTCCCTCTGCCGGAGCTTCGGGAGCTGCCTCTGCAGCAGGAGCGTCTGCGCCATCGGCTGCCGGTGCGTCCGCTGCCGGAGCGTCACCGCCATCCGCATTCGGGACACCGCCATTCAAGAGGGCGTCAATCTCCTCCTGCGAGATCATATCATCACTCATCCGTATCTTCATCTCCTTCGCTGTTTAAGATTCGCGTGACCTGTACGGCCATCTTCTTGCCCGCCGTGCCAGGGCGGCACATGAACTTCGGCCGCTTGCCGACAAGCACGGGCAAATCATCCTTGACCTTCGTATCGAGCTGCAGCACATCGCCAAAGCCGAGATTCAAGAACTCCTGGATCGAAATCTCGAGACGTCCGAGCTCCACGATCATCGGGACGCGCGTACGCTCGATCTTCTTCTGCAGGAGTGCGATCTGCTCTGGGTTTACTTCATCCTTCGAAACGGAGGACGCAACCCAGAACGTCGTCGTGAGCTTCGACATGATCGGCTCGAGAACGAGATATGGAATGCAGATGTTCATCATGCCTTCGACATCGCCGATCTTCATCTGGATCGTGACGATGACGACCATGTCGCTTGGTGGAACAATCTGCGTGAACTGCGGGTTGGATTCTGTCGCTTCCAGTCTCGGGTCGAACTCGCAGACCGCCTTCCATGCGTCCTTGAGTTCGCCCATCGCTGTATTGATGAGGCGCTTCATGACCGTCTCTTCGATTTCCGTCAGGACGCGCGGCTTGATGCTCGATCGCCCTTCGCCACCAAAGACGCGGTCAATGAAAGCGAACGCGATCTCCGTGTTGACCTCCATGATGATATTGCCCTTGAGCGGCGGCACCGCGAGGATGCTGATGACGCTCGGGTTCAGGAGGGACTGGACAAATTCCTGATATGTCTGCTGCTCGACCGACGCCACTTCGACGCTGACCATCGTCCGCAAATGCGTCGAAAGGTACGTGTTGAGCATGCGCGCGAAGCTTTCGTGGAGCATCTGGAGCGTCCGGATCTGGTCCTTGGAGAACTTGTCCGGCCGCTTGAAATCATAGACCTTGATCTTCTTCTGCTCTTCGTCTGCCTTGACTTCCTCGGCGGAGACCGTACCATCAGAAAGCGCGGACAGCAGCTTATCTATCTCAGACTGAGATAAGACTTCATCTGCCAATCTTCGTCCTCCTTTCTGCTGTTCTGCGGTACTTCATCACTGGAGCAGGAAGCTCGTGAAATAGACGTCATAGACGGAGCCCTGGCCGAGCTTGTCATTGAGCTCGTCCTTGATCTTCTTCTTCAGATCATCCTGCTTCGTCGCATCGAACTCGTCGAGCTTGGCACTGCGGAGGATCTGCATCGTCGTATCGAGGACTTTCGTCTCCGCCATTGGCTGGAGCTTGCCATCGTCCGTGATGTTGTCCTTCTTGCCTGGATTCATCTCAAGGACGATGCCGGCTTTCAGGAACTTGCCAGCTTTGACGCCGCCGACATTGACCATGATGCCTTCCTTCGCATCACCGAGCTTCACGAATTTCCCTGTATCGTGATGCTCCGAGGCACCTGTCTCTGTAGCAGTATCCGCCATCATCTTCGTCGTAATGAAGAAAGAGATGCCGCCTGCCAGCAAGAGACCGATGAGGACGAGGACCACGACGAGGATGATTGGAGACTTCTTCTTCTTTTCCTCGGGTGGTGCTGCTTCTGGCGCAGCTTCCTTCTTTTCGTCAGCCATCTACTGATCCCTCCATTGCTTCTATCCCACAGATGATCTCAGAACTGGTGCAGCGCGCGGCGGTATTTCATCACGCGCCGGACAATCTCGTCCATGGGCTCGTCGACGATGAGCTTCTTGCCGTTCGTGAGCGTCACGACCGTATCCGGCGTCTCCTCGATCGTCTCGATGATTTCCGCATTGAGCACGAACTCACCTTTCTTGTTCGTCTTGGAATTGAATTTCGTCAGCTTGATCAAAGTATCATCTCCCGAATTCCCTGTTGAAATCCCCATATGATGAATGTATTCGTCACGAGGGGAGCTTTTCCCTTTTTCTATGGAAAAAAAGACATAGAAATTCTGTTGACAACTTCCTTGAAACTCTTTCAAGAATACCGCACGAAAGCCGATTCGTCAAGCACTTCGGGACGATATGACTAAGAAAAAAAGCATCTGCGCTTCTCAGCATCCTTCTATCTAGTCAGGCAAAAACATTCCAACTTCAGCCTCCCTCTCAGAGGGAGGACAGGTGCGGAACGAAGTGCAGCACCAGGTGGGAGTCGCTTGCACGGCCTGACAACTTGCACATCGCATCTTATCGTCGGTACGCGCACAGCCCTAGCATCACTTTCTGATTCGCACCCGCGAAAGAAACCGATGTATTTATTGTTTTGACGTACATGGGACTCCCACCACCGCTTCGCGGTCCCCCTCCCTCAAAGAGGGAGGCTGAAGGTTGAATAGCAGAAGCCATTGCATTCTATCCAAATGCAATGGCTTCTGCTGAAAAGATTCTTTTTAAAATCAGCGCTTCATGTTGATGAGGGTCTCGAGCATCTCGTCGCCGACCGTGATGATCTTGGAGTTCGACTGGAAGCCGCGCTGCGTAATGATCATATCGGAGAATTCATTCGCGATATCGACATTGGACATCTCGAGTGCGGACGGCGTGATCGTGACGCCGAGATCCGCCGCCGTCTTGACGTTCGCCGTGCCGGAGTTGTTCGACTCCTGGTAGAGGCTGTTGCCCGTCTTCGTAAGGCCGGATGCGTTCGTGAACTGCGCGACAGCAACCTGCGCCTCCGACTGGCGCACGCCATTCGTGTACGTGCCCGTGATGACGCCGGACGCATCAACAGAAACACTTGCCAGCGTACCTGCCGCATTGCCATCCGCCGTACCATTGACCGTGCTCGAACCGGAATACTGCGTCAACGTATCAAAGCTGATCGTAGAGACATCAACACCCGTCGATGAGCCCGTGCCTGTACCTGTCGATGTCCACGGGCCAGCGCCGTTCGTCAGCTTCAGCGACGGTGAGCTCGAACCGCTTAAGAGCTTTCCTTCCGTCGTAAATTTCAGCTGTGCGGAAGTCATCTGCACGGTCGTCGTCGAGCCGTCATCTTCTGTAATCGTGGTAGAACTCTGCGTGATGTCCGGAAGAACCGAAACCGTCCATGTATTGCCGGCCGTGCTGCTCGTTGCCGTCTTCGTGAAGTAAAGCGGAACATTGTGCGCATTGCCCAGTTCATCGTAGAACGTAACCGTCGTCGTTACAGGATTGCTATAGCCGACCGTGTATGTGCCAGACGTCTGTGTCACAGACGTTCCGTCACTCATCTTGACCGTAACGGGTTTCTGCGCCGTTGCCGTGTATGCCGTGCCTGCTGTCGATGTCGTAGTCGTAGTTGCCTGTGTGGCCGTATTGTCCACCTGCGTCATGCTCGAAATTGTTGGCGAAGCCGCATTGATATTGCCCGTATACGTTGCTTTCGTCGTTGCCTTGGCTGCCATGCTCTTGCCTGACGGGATTGAGATATTCGTCACGGCACCCGTCGACGTGAGCACGCCATCTTCCGCCATCCAGCCCTGAACATAGAGACCAGAGCTCGGCAGGACGTAGTTGCCATCCGCATCAAACGAAAATGCACCGTCACGCGTATAATACGTCTGATTGCCCTGCTTCACGACGAAAAGGCCGTTGCCAGAGAGGCAGAGGTCTGTGTTCTTGCCCGTCGACTGAACGGAACCATCTGTGAAGAGCAGGTCAATGCTCGCAACGCCAACACCGAGGCCGATCTGCTTCGGGTTCGTGCCGCCGAGATTGTCCTGCGGCGAAGATGCGCCTGTCAGCGTCTGCGAGAGCGTATCTGCGAACGTCGTGCGGCTCGACTTGAAGCCCGTCGTATTGACATTTGCGATGTTGTTGCCGATGACGTCCATGCGGGTCTGATGGGATTTCAGGCCGGACACACCGGAGAAAAGGGAACGCATCATGATGAAAAACTTCCTTTCCTTTGATCCATCGCAGCAATCTTTATGCTTGGAGCGCGTCTGTCAGTCGGCGCCCCAGAGTTTCCTTTTGGTCCAACTCTCAGAGGATTGCTGCGCTATCGATGTTCGTAATGATGTTTTCCTGATTCCTGCCATCCATGGCGGTGATCACTGTCCGGTTTGGGACGCTCACGACGAATGCCGTGCCATCCATGTAGACGAGTGATTCCCGGGCTCCCTTCTTGCCGAGATCGGAGACGGCTGTATCGAGTTTCCGGAGGCTTTCCTCTGAGAGCTCGATGCCCCGTTCCTGCATGCGCGCCTGCGCATGGGCAGAAAAGAGAACTCGCTCCTTGGCGGCGGAGAGCATCGCATCGAAATCGCCAGATTTCGTGCGCGCGGTCTGCGCTGCCTGCCGGCTGATGCCGGTCGTTTGCGGCTGGATGGGCAGGAGCGGCTGCGTGCTGAAATAAATCGGGTTCGC
>OMZR01000063.1 GCA_900315575.1 uncultured Veillonellaceae bacterium | reverse complement strand
GAAGCAGGTCCCAAGGGTTGGGCTGTTCGCCCATTAAAGTGGTACGTGAGCTGGGTTCAGAACGTCGTGAGACAGTTCGGTCCATATCCATCGCGGGCGCAAGATACATGAGGGAGACTGCTCCTAGTACGAGAGGACCGGAGTGGACGGACCGCCGGTGTACCAGTTGTTTCGCCAGAAGCACAGCTGGGTAGCTGCGTCCGGAAGGGATAAACGCTGAAAGCATCTAAGCGTGAAGCCCGTCCCGAGATGAAGTATCTCATAGCACAAGCTAGTAAGACACCTTGAAGAAGACAAGGTTGATAGGGTAGATGTGGAAGTGCTGCAAGGCATGAAGCTGACTACTACTAATATGTCGAGGGCTTAACTAGAGAACTGAAATGTTCGCAGAGTAATTTCTTCTGTATAGTTTTGAATGTGCAAGCATTCAAATAGAATATCCGGTGATGATGCCTGAATGGTTCCACCTGTTCCCATACCGAACACAGTAGTTAAGCATTCAGAGGCCGAAAGTACTTGCCTGGTGACGGGCTGGGAGGATAGGAAGTTGCTGGTCGAAGTTCAAAGCACTCGCAAATTCGGGTGCTTTTTTCGTTATATTAGCCCCCTTCTAGAGGGGGGACGGGCCCGAAGGGCGGGGGGAGTCCCCTGTACGGTCTTTCAATTTAGAGTTAAGGTCTTTCGCGGGTGCGATAAAGAATTTCGCGGCAACTTTTCAACCACATCCAATATTGACTGAATAACCTGCACAATGCAACTTAAAATCCCTGCCCTATACTTTTCCTATCAAAAGCTACAGGGGATGATCGATATGAACTTTTCACGCAAGAAAGCAGCGCATGCCGTGCTCGCCTGGACGTTGTCGCTCGCGCTTGCCGCACCGGCGGCCAGCATGACGGCCCTTGCCGCGACGGACAACACGACGCAGACGCAGCAGACGACGGACACGCAGAACCAGCAGCCGCCACAGCCGTCGCAGGGCGCGCAGAATGGCCAGCCGCCGATGGGGCCGCCACCCGATGGGCAGGCTCCGAACGGCCAGCAGGGGCAGCCGCCGCAGGGAGCACCGGGCCAGCAGCAGGGGAAGTCAGCGTCGGAGCTCACGGCGGCGAAAGTGGTCGATGGTACGGTGACGGTGCATGATGGTACGTTCGCGACGGTACGGTGACGGTGCATGATGGTACGTTCGCGACGAGCGGACAGGGCAGCCCGAATGTTTATTCAACGGGAAACATCTCGGTTTATAATTCCAAGGGCAAGGCGACCGCCAGCGAGATCGCCGTCGTCGAGGGCAAGAATTCCATTGTCCTCGATGGCGTCGATCTCACAGGTTCGAAGGACCATGGCGTCATGCTCTACCAGAGTTTTTCCGGCGATGCAGGTGTCGGTGAGGCGAGTTTCTCCGCCAAGGATTCGACCCTGCGGAATCTCTCGGATGGTCCGATGTTCTTCGTGACGAACACGAAGGCAAAGGCGAGCCTGGAGAATGTCGAACTGCAGCAGCAGGGAAGCGTGCTCGTGAATGTCGCGGCAGGCCGTTGGGGAACGACGGGCGCCAACGGCGGCGACTTCACGCTGAGCGCGCAGAAGCAGGTGCTCACGGGCGATGTGAAGGCGGACAGCCTTTCGAGCATGACGCTGCAGCTCGGCGAAGCGGCTGACTACGAGGGTGCGTTCAACGCGGAGAACACCGCGAAAAATGCGGCGATCACCCTCGCAGCGGCCGCCAAATGGACGCTGACGTCCGATGCCTATGTCACGACGATCGAGGACGCGGCAAAGGACTACAAGAATATTGCGTCGAACGGCCACAACATCTACTACGATGCGGCAGCCGACACGGCGCTCGGCGGCAAGACGTATGCGCTCCCGGGAGGGGGCAGATTGCTGCCGAAGAAGTAAGTCGGATGGATAACTTCTGCGGGTGTGGATAACTTTTCGCACCCGCGGAAGTTATTTTTTTGTGGAACCTGCGTCGTACAAGGGACTCCCCCCGCCCTTCGGGCCCGTCCCCCCCTCTGGGAAGGGGGCTGAAAACAGGGTTATCCACACTATCCACAGAAAAGAATGCACCGCCTGTGGATAAAGGGACACGTGTCCCCTGAAACTTTTCTGGAAGATTTTTTGCGAAAGATATTGACAAAGTACGACGGGGTTGGTAGTATATAGATATGGAACTGATACCACATTGATTCAAAAGTCATCCAAAATTTTTCAGGGAATCATCAAGGGAAACGTTCATTTACAAATGGAGGGAACAAAATGAAAGACATTCGTCTGGACAGCCCGCTCGAAGGCGAGCTCATTCCGCTCAGCGACGTCCAGGATCCGGTGTTCGGCAGCGGCGCGATGGGGCGCGGCGCGGCCGTCAAGAACCCGAAAGGCAAGGTCTACGCACCGTTCGACGGCGAGATCACGGTGTTCTTTGACACGAAGCACGCCATCGGCATGAAGTCGAAGGACGGCGTTGAGATCCTCATCCATGTCGGCATGGATACGGTGAATCTCAAGGGCCAGCATTTCACGGCGAAAGCGGCGCAGGGCGACACGGTCAAGAAGGGCCAGCTGCTCCTGGAGTTCGATCCGGAAGCCATCAAGGCCGCCGGTTATGAGACGACGACGCCGGTTGTCGTGACGAATGCGGCAGAGTTCGGCGACATCACGATCGCGCTCGGCGACAAGACGGTCACGGCAAAGGCAGCGGCAGACGAAGCTGCACCGGCAGCGGCCGCCGCTCCTGCCGAAGACCACGAGTACGACGACCTTCCGGACGAGCAGCGTGTGGCAAAGCTCATCTGGAAGTACGTCGGCGGCAAGGACAATGTCCGCAACGCCGAGCATTGTGCGACGCGCCTGCGCCTCATCATCAACGACAAGTCGAAGATCGACGAGAAGGCCATCGAGAACATCGACGGCGTCAAGGGCCAGTTCTTCGCAGCAGCCCAGTACCAGATCATCCTCGGCACGGGCTTCGTCGACAAGGTCTTTGACGAGTTCATCAAGGGGACGAACTTCTCCGGCGTGAGCAACAAAGAAGAAGCTTACGCACAGATGTCGACGGTGCAGAAGATTTCCCGCACGCTCGGTGACGTCTTCGTTCCGATCATTCCGGTCCTCGTTGCTACCGGTCTTTTCATGGGCCTGCGCGGCGCATGCCAGGCGCTCGGCATCGAGTTTTCCAAGAATGTCCTGACGATGAGCCAGGTCCTGACGGATACGGCATTCATCTTCCTGCCGTCGCTCGTCTGCTGGTCCACGATGAAGCGCTTCGGTGGCACGCCGGTCATCGGCATCGTCCTCGGCCTCATGCTCGTCGCTCCGCAGCTCCCGAATGCATGGGCAGCCATCCCGGGCGGCGCACAGCAGCCGATGATGATGGACATCCTCGGTTTCTCCGTCCCGGTTGTCGGCTATCAGGGCTCGGTCCTGCCGGCGCTCGTCCTCGGCATCTTCGGCGCGAAGCTCCAGAAATGGCTCAAGACGTTCGTGCCTGACATCATCGACCTTATCGTCACGCCGTTCCTCACGCTCTTCATCGGCATGATCGTCGGCCTGCTCATCCTCGGCCCGATCATGCACGGCATCGAGACGGCGGTCTTCGGTGCCGTCCAGGCGTTCCTCGAACTGCCGTTCGGCATCGGCGGCCTCGTCGTCGGCGGCCTCCAGCAGGTCATCGTCGTGTTCGGCGTCCATCACATCTTCAATGCGCTCGAAGTCCAGCTTCTCGCAACGACGGGCGTCGATCCGTTCAACGCGATCATCACGGGCGCCATCATCGCCCAGGGCGGTGCAGCGGCAGCGGTTGCGGCACGCACGAAGAACAAGAAGAAGCGTGCTCTCTACATCTCGTCCATCGTTCCGGCCTTCCTTGGCATCACGGAGCCAGTCATCTTCGGTATCAACCTGCGCCTCATGAAGCCGTTCCTCTATGCACTCGTTGGCGGCGCATGCGCAGGCTGCCTCGCAAGCTTCATGCACCTCGCAGGCACGGGCATGGGCATCACGGTTCTGCCGGGCACGCTCCTGTACCTCAACCACCTGCTTCCGTACATCCTCGTCAACGCCGTCGGCTTCGTCGTCGCGTTCGCGCTGACGTTCACGCTGTTCAAACCGGAAGAAGACGAGGCGTGAGGATGCTCTGAAAAATAAAAAATATTGAATTTTAATCAAATAAAGAGGAACCTGACCGGTAAAACGTGTCCGGTTCCTCTTTTGAGTTTTCAGGAGGAAAGACCATGGAAAGCAAGGCTATCGGCAGCGAGTTCGACCGCGCTGTCATCAATAAAAAGGTCCGCGAGGGCCTGCCATTCACAGACCGCTATCACAACCGCTTCCACCTCGAGATGCCGTTCGGCCTCATCAACGACCCGAACGGCCTCGTCAGACAGGACGGCATCACGCATATCTTCTACCAGTGGAACCCGCTCGGCGTCGAGCACAAGCACAAGTCGTGGGCGCATACGACGACGCGCGACTTCGTCCACTACACGGTACCCGAGCTCGCCATGTGGCCGAGCGATGCGCACGACAAAGACGGCTGCTATTCGGGCTGCGGCCTCGTGGAGGGCGATGACGTCCGCGTGCTCTACACCTGCAACGCGAAAGACGAGAACGGCGTCCGCACGCCCGCGCAGCGCTTCGGCACGCTGATGAAGGACGGCACGGTGCGCAAGGACGAGATCATCATCCCGACGAATGCGGCAGGCTACACGGGTCATTTCCGCGACCCGTACGTCTTTTACCGCCACGGCGAGCGCTACCTCGTGCTCGGGGCCCAGCGGGAAAACGAGACGGGCACCGTGCTCGTCTATCACGAAAATCGCGCGGATGGCAAATGGGAGCCGTGCGGCGAAATCTCGACGAAGTACAAGGACTTCGGCTACATGTGGGAGTGCCCGAACCTGCTGCGCTTCGGCAATTACGACGTGCTCGTCTTCTGCCCGCAGGGCCTCGAGGCGCGCCCGTACAAGTATCAGAGCCGCTACCAGTGCGGCTACCTCGCCGGACACCTCTCGCTTGAGAGCATGGAGCTCATGCACGGCCGCTTCCAGGAACTCGACAAGGGCTTCGACTTCTACGCGCCGCAGGTCTTTTCGAGCGAAGGCCGCCACATCCTCTTCGGCTGGATCGGCATGCCCGATGAGGACGCCTACCCGACGAAGGAGCGCGGCTGGGTGCACAGCCTCACGATGCCGCGCGTGCTGACGCTGCGGCAGGGCAAGATTTTCTCCCAGCCGGCAAAAGAGCTGCGCGCGTTGCGCATTCAGGAATCGGCCGTCGACCTCGACGCCGCCGAGACGACGGCCGTCCGCGCGAGTCTCGCCGATGGCGCTGAAGCGCTCGTCGACATCACGTTCGGCCAGGCGCAGGCCGTCACGCTGACGCTCGCCTATGGCCTCGAAAAAGTCACGATGCACTACGACCGCAAGGCGCAGACCATGACGATCGACCGGAACGGCATGAAGCGCGGCGGCAAGGGCGTCCGCACGTTCAAGCTCTACACCGACCAGAACCTCTCCGTGCAGCTCTTCGTCGACAAGACCGTCGTTGAAGCCTTCTTCGAGCACGGCGAAGAAACCGCGACCTTCAACGTCTTCCCCGAAAAGTACATCCTCCCCGAGCTCGTCATCGAGAGTGAAGGTGCGATGGAAAACGTCACGGGCCGCGTCTGGGAGCTCGACGCCATCCAGTTCCGGTGAAGTGCGGTAGAAACATCAAATCTTGGCAGCAGGACGTCTCCGAGTAGGCGTCCTGCTTTTTTGTGGGATTGCCTGTTGTAAAAACGAATGCTTGCAGTGTACATCTGTTCACGGTAAAATATAAGGAAAGAAGATCATGAAGTTCAGATTTTGCCTGCTGCTTGGGAGGGGATCGTCATGGACAATCTTGCATTTAAAGAACCGCCACGTGTCGAGCGTATCGAAGGAAAGACATATCTGATGTCGCCACGGCCGCGCGTCAGCCACAATCGCGTGGCATTTCGGATTGCGCACATTTTTGCTAACTATCTGGAAGGAAAAACTTGTGTTCCATTTGCAGATGGCACGGATGTCCATCTTGACAAGGATAATACCTATATTCCCGATGCCATGATTGTCTGCGACCCATCCATCATCCACGATGACGGCATTTACGGCGCTCCTGACCTCGTCGTCGAAGTCCTGTCGCCATCGACCATGCAGAATGACCGTGGGCCGAAGATGCGTCATTATGCTGCGGCTGGCGTCAAGGAATACTGGATTGTCTCACCCATCGGACGGTCGGTCGAAGTCTACTACAACGAAAATGGCATCTTCCAGCTCGATGCGGCCTATACCGACTACTCTGATTGGGATCTCGAGCGTATGGACGATGACGAGCGCAACGCCATCCGTGAAGAAATCCCCGTGTCGCTCTACAAAGATTTCTGCGTGAACATCAAAGAAGTGTTCAAGGATATTGCGAAGAAATAACCGGAAAGATTTCGCGTAATCATATCCTTTCTAGAGAAACGAGGCCTCTCATGAAAACACGTCATACATTACCAGCACTGGCCTTCTCTGTCTTGCTCGGTATGGGCATAACGCCGCTTTTCGATGCCGTCGCGCCTGTCCCGTCTGCCTGCGCTGCGGTGCAGACGGCCGCTGAATGGTATCAGCGCGGCAGCGAAGCACAGGATGCGGAGCAATATGAAGAGGCGGTGCAGGATTACACAGAAGCGATCCGCCTGGATCCGACGTATGCCGATGCGTATAACAATCGCGGTGTCGTATACTGTGTCCTGCAAGAATATGAGCGCGCGCTGGGAGACTGCACGGAAGCCATCTGCCTGGATCCGCAGTATGCGGGGGCGTATTATAATCGTGGAAATGCGTACAAGGGCCTGACGCAGTACAGGGCAGCCATTGAAGATTATACAGAGGCAATCCGCTTGAATCCACAGTTTGCAGTTGCATATAACAACCGGGGAAATACCTATGACGAGATGAAACAGTACGAAAAAGCCATCGAGGATTTCACGAAGGCGATTCTTCTGGAACCGACGCTTGCAATAGCGTATAACAATCGGGGAAAGGTGTATCTCGATTTGGGGCGCTACGACGAGGTCGTGGCAGACTGTACGAAAGCGCTTCGGTTAGACCCGGAGTATGTCGCGCCATATCTCAATCGCGGTGGTGCATACGCATGCCTGGAAGCGTATGGAAAAGCCATCGAGGATTTTAACGAGGCGCTTCGTCTGGAGCCGTCCAGCGCGAAAGCGTATGCAGGTCGTGGATATAGCTATTTTTGCATTGGCCGGTATGCAGACGCTGTGCAGGATGCGAAGCGGGCAGACCAGCTCGCCCCGGGAAGTGCGGATCTTGTCTTTGAACTCTTGCGGGAGAAGGGGATTCAATGAGGCAGAAAAAAGAGCCGCTGCATGAAGCAGCGGCTCTTTTGCGTCTGGAGAACGGTATTGGATTTCGGTAAAGGTCATTCTATGGGAGTTAGGTAATGAACTTTGGAAGCTATTTGCCTTGCGGCTATCTTCAGTTGTTGACGGCACGCTCTTCGTGCGGGCGGCCGAGCGGAATGCGGCGAATCCTTTCAAAGGGGATTTCGTTGAACGAATAACGAAGGTCGAGATACGAGTCCGTGCGGGACATCGTCACCTTCTTGAGGGTGAACTTCTTTGTCGAATTTTTGAGTTCCTGGATATAATAGGCAGCTTCTTCTGCCGAAAAGGTCCCGTTCTCGATCGCGACGCGGATGTTGTCTACCATCATGGGTAACACCTCCATAATCGTGTCGTCTATATATCGGACAAGTTGTCAGGCTCCAGTTGCAGTTTCCCCAACAACTTGACTGCATTATACACGAAAAGAAAGCGTTTGTGAAGTACAAAGAGGGGATAGAATTTCCCTTCAGGAGACGTTAAGGCGCTTGAACACTCAAAAGATAACGTTTTCTCATTGTTTCGCTTGTATACTTCGTCTGAGCATGTCATTTTGTGCAAACGGTTTCTGTCAGGCTTTCCAAGAAAGTTGGAGACAGAGGCATATCGTTGTCACGTGAATGATGCAGGACTCAAGTCATATAAAATACATGAGGCTGGCGGCGTCCTTCTCCTCGTCGATGGCCGTGAGGATGTCGTCGAGCGTGACGGCTGCGAGGCTCTTGTGGATGGCTTCATCGAGCGGGCGGTAGACGCGCGAGGCGAGGGCACGGTCGAGCTCCGGCATCTTTTCTGGCGAGGCGGGGGCCGCCTCCTCCATCAGAGAGAGCTCGATGGCCGAGAGGATGTCGTAGGCCGTGATGGCGCGCGGCGCGCGGGAGAGCTGGTAGCCGCCCTGCGAGCCCTTGATCGAGTTCACGAGGCGCGCGCGCTTCAGCAGGGAGAAGACCTGCTCGAGGTAGATTTTCGAAATGCCGAGCTTCTCCGAGATCGAGATGATCGTGACGGGAGCGCCGGCGGCATAGCTGCGGGCGAGGTATGTCATGGCGGCGAGGCCGTAGCGGCCCTTGGCGGAAATCTTCATGCGCATGTCCTTCCTTTCCTAGCGCTGTGGTAAGACTTGCTTTCCATCATACAGAAAACGCGGTGAAATGTCAATCACCTACCCGATGAATATGTTTGAACGAAATTTGATGTGCAAAGGGCTTGACAAGTGCGTGCTGCCGCGCTATGATGTAAACATATTAATCATGTATGCAATCGGCGGACCCACCGCCCCGAAGTTTTTCAAACGAACAGGAGGCAATTTTCATGGGAAAGATTTATCAGAGCGTCACGGAACTCATCGGCAAGACCCCGCTTCTCAAGGCGAACAATTTCATCCAGGCAAATGACCTGCCCGCGAATGTGCTCGTCAAGCTCGAGTATTTCAATCCGGCAGGCTCCGTCAAGGACCGCATCGCGAAGGCGATGATCGAGCAGGCGGAGAAAGAGGGCAAGCTGAAGCCCGGCAGCGTCATCATCGAGCCGACGTCGGGCAACACGGGCATCGGCCTCGCGAGCGTCGCGGCGGCACGAGGCTATAAGGCCATCCTCACGATGCCGGAGACGATGAGCGTCGAGCGCCGCAACCTGCTGAAAGCCTACGGCGCGAAGATCGTGTTGACGGACGGCAGCAAGGGCATGAAGGGCGCGATTGCGAAAGCCGAAGAGCTCGCGAAAGAGACGCCGGGCTCGTTCATCCCGTCGCAGTTCACGAACCAGGCGAACCCCGCCGCGCATGAAGCGACGACGGGCCCCGAAATCTGGGAGGATGCCGATGGCAAAGTCGATGCGTTCATCGCGGGCGTTGGCACGGGCGGCACGCTGACGGGCGTCGCGCGCTATCTCAAGAAGCAGAACCCCTCCGTCCATGTCGTCGCCGTCGAACCGGCCACGAGCCCGGTGCTCTCGAAAGGCCAGGCCGGCCCGCACAAGATCCAGGGCATCGGCGCAGGCTTTGTGCCGGAGACGCTCGACACGAAGATCTACGACGAGGTCATCGCCGTGCCGAATGACGACGCGTTCAAGTATGGCCGCCAGTTCTCCCATGCCGAAGGCATTCTGATCGGCATCTCCTCAGGCGCCGCCCTCGCCGCCGCCGTCGAGCTCGCCCGCCGTCCGGAATATAAAGGAAAGAACATCGTCGCCCTGCTGCCCGACACCGGCGACCGCTATCTCTCAACGGAGCTGTTCGCAGAGTAATTTATCACCGAAAGGCTCCCTCTCAGAGGGAGCTGCTGAGCGAAGCGAAGCTGAAGGAGTCTCACAAGCTAGCCGTTTGAAATGCACGATTGTTATTTACGCGGGAATTAAAAGCAACTTCGCAGCCCGCGTAATCAACAATCGTGCATTTTCTATGTCCATCTTGTGAGACTCCCTCAGTCAGCCATTCGGCTGACAGCTCCCTCTGAGAGGGAGCCTTCGGTTTCCCAAGGAACTTTTGAATGAAACCTTGACACGCTCTCTTTCTTCCTCTATACTGTTCTTAGAGAAGAATCGTTATTTGTTACGAGAAACAGGGGGAAAGAGAGGGAACGACCATGTTTTCGGGAACGGAGGTTACAGACCTCCTGCGCGACAAGGGGTTCAAGGCGACGCCGCAGCGGCTCGCGATCTATGAGGCGCTTGCCAGCACGACGGAGCATCCGAACGCGGACATGCTCTATCAGAAGCTCACGCCCAAATACCCGACGATGAGCCTCGCGACGGTCTACAAGACGCTCGACATCCTCTGCACCGTCGGCCTCGCGCAGGAACTCAATGTCGGCGAAGACGCGTTCCGCTACGACGCGAATACGTCGAACCATCCGCACGTCCGCTGCACCGTCTGCGGCCGCGTCGACGACGTGCCCGTCCTCAACGCCGTCGGCCTGTTGCGTCAGGCGGCAGCCTCGACCGGCTACGACATCACGGGACGGCAGATCTACCTCTATGGCGTGTGCCCGAGGTGTCAGGAAAAGAAACGGAAACACTTGCACTGAAAAAGGAGCTGTTGCGATTGCAACGGCTCCTTTTTCAGTGCAGGTTTATTGAAAACCATCCGTGTTCACGAAGATGTCTTTGACCTTGACATGGAAATCGTCATAGAGTGATACGGGAATCTCCAGACGGACGTCCCTGCGGTCATCGTCGTTCATGAGCTCGAGATCGTGGTCGGAAAAGTCGGTATAGACAGCGTCGATGTCGAACCGGCCGTCATGATTGTAGTAGACCTCGACGGTTTTCCCGATTGGCGTGACAATCCAATATTCCTTGACGCCGGCCTCGGCATAATGGCGCATCTTCGGCCCGCGATCGTTCTTCGCCGTCGAAGGAGAAAGAACTTCGACCACGAGGTCTGGAGAACCATAAACGGCATCATCATGGAGAATCGACCGGTTGCAGACAATCATGGCGTCGGGAATATAGAGGTTATCTTTGTTTAGATAAACGTCGGTGTTATCGAGGACGATGCATGACATTTTCTCAAGAAAGGCTTCGAATATAGACAAAATTCGCAAACGTATGCGATTATGTTGGATGGCATATGGCTGATACGATAAAAGATGAGTTTTTCCTTCAACAAGTTCTATGCGCGACGGTTCTTTGAAGACGAAATTGTCCATGCTGCGACCTCCTTTGAAGGTTCTCTTTCTTCTATATTCTATCGCGAAAACAACGGTGATGCAATGAAAAGCAGGACGAGCATGCATGCGGCGTTGTTGAGCGTACGCTTCTGTGCTATACTTTTCGTGTGCCGCTACCTCTTAGGAGGGAGGTGATAACGTGGCCGATCTTCTTATGTCACTGGTCGTGGGCATCGTAGCAGGCGTGATTGCGAACATGCTTTATGACCGCATCCGCCACTGGCGGCACTAACCACGCATGCGTCTCATTGGATTAACCAACCATGACGACGCACAAAAAAGCCCCTGCGGTAACCACTCCGCAGGGGCTTTTTTCGGTGATACGTAACCGTATGACCTTCTTATGTCTCTATGCTCAGTATAGCACGAAGGGGGATTTTTGACAAGAAGATCGGTGCGATGTTATTTCCCTTCAACTGCATCCCATCCGACCTGCAATGCTTTCATGTTCTGCTCGACGGTGTGGGGTGGGACGCGGTGGGAGACGGAGTCTTTGACCTGGTCGAAGGAGACGAGGCCTGTGAGGTGGGTGAGGGCGCCGAGGGCGACGATGTTCGCGAAGAGGGGCCTCCCCACTTCTTCGATCGCGAGCTTCGTGATCGGCACGCGGACGATGTGCGGGAAGTCGGGCGGGTTCGGTACGAGCTCTTCGTCGAGCACGAGCAGGCCGTCAGGGGCGAGGTCCTTGTAGTATTTGTCGGCCGCTTTCTGCGTCATGGCGAGCACGAGGTCCGGCGTTTCGACGTGCGGATGGTAGATGGTCTTGTCGTCGATGATGACTTCGGCTTTCGACGCGCCGCCGCGCGCTTCCGGGCCGTACGACTGCGACTGCACGGCTTCCTTGCCCTCGGCGACGGCCGCTTCGGCAAAGATGATGGCGGCCGTGATGACGCCCTGTCCGCCGGAGCCTGAGAATCTGAGTTCTTTCCTCATTTCGTTGCACCTCCCGCGCGCTCGATGACTTCATCATAGGCCGTGTCGTAGTCTTCGGCCGGGGCACTGTAGAACAGGCCGATCGGGAACTTCTCGCCCGTCTTCTTGTCGTCCGGCAGCTTGTCCCAGGCGGCTTTCATGACGGCGTTGTCGCGCATCCATTTCAGCATGTTGGCAGGCGAGCCCATCTTGTTCTTGCGGCCGTAGGCCGTCGGGCACTGGACGTAGGCTTCGATGAAGGAGAAGCCCTTGTTGTCGAGGCCGCCGGCAATCATGTCGACGAGGTGGTTGACGTGGAACGCCGTCGAGCGAGCGACGTACGTCGCGCCCGCGGCCTGTGCGAGCTTGCAGGCGTCGAACGGGCGGTCGACGGAGCCGTACGGCGCCGTCGTGGCCTTCTTGCCGAGCGGCGTCATCGGCGATGCCTGGCCGCCGGTCATGCCGTAGATTTCATTGTTGAAGAGCACGACCGTCAGATCGACGTTGCGGCGGCAGCCGTGGATGAAATGATTGCCGCCGATGGCCGTGCAGTCGCCGTCGCCCGTGATGACGACGACGTTGAGATCGGGGTTCGCGAGCTTGATGCCCGTCGCAAAAGGGATGGCGCGGCCATGCGCCGTGTGGAGCGTGTCAAAGTCCATGTAGCCCGACGCGCGCGACGAGCAGCCGATGCCCGAGACGATGACGGTGTTGTCCTGCGTGAGGCCCTTCTTCTCGATGGCCTGGACGATGGCCTTCATGGCGATGCCGTTGCCGCAGCCGGGGCACCAGAGGTGCGGGAGGCGGTTCTGGCGGAAATATTTCTCGTAGCTTCTTTCCATTTGTCAATGCCTCCTTATTTGTGCGCGGCGACGAGGGCGTCGATGGCGTTCTCGATTTCAGCGGGGACGAATGCCTGCATGTTGTACTTGCCGCAGAGCTCGACGGGGCAGGCACCGGCGGCTGCGCGGCGGACTTCGCCGACGAGCTGGCCGTAGTTCATCTCGGCGACGAGGATGCCCTTCATCTTCTTCGCGAGCGCGGCGACGACCTTGTCAGCAAACGGCCAGATCGTGATGAGGCGCACGAGGCCGACCTTGATGCCCTTCTCGCGCGCCGTGCGGACGGCCTCATAGGCCGTGCGCGCCGTGCCGCCATAGGCGATGACGGCGTACTCGGCGTCGTCCATGAACGAGGATTCCGTATGGATGATTTCGTCTCCGGCGCGCGCGATTTTCTCGTGCAGGCGGGCGATGGAGTCTTCCGTGATTTTCGGGCTGCCGACTGGGAAGCCCGTCTCGTCGTGGATGAGGCCCGTGACGTGGATGTGGTAGCCCTGGCCGAAATCAGCGACGTTCGGCACGAGGTCGTCGTCCGGCGTGTAGGGTTCGTAGCCTTCAGCGCGCGTCTTCTTCGGTTTTCTGCGCGGATAAACGTCCACATGTTCCGGCAGCACGACTTTCTCGCGCAGATGGCCGACGACCTCGTCCATGAGCAGGATGACGGGCGTGCGGAAGCGCTCGGCGTAGCCCACAGCCATGACGGTCACGTCATACGTCTCGCGGACGCTCCACGGCGCGAGCGCGATGATCGGATGGTCGCCGTGCGTGCCCCAGCGCGCCTGCATGACGTCGGCCTGGGACGGTGCGGTCGGCTGGCCCGTCGAGGGGCCGACGCGCTGCACGTTGACGAGCACGCACGGGATTTCGGCGCAGGCCGCGTAGCCGATGAGCTCCTGCTTCAGCGAAAAGCCCGGGCCGCTCGTCGCGTCCATGGATTTCGCGCCCGCGAGCGCGGCGCCGAGGATGGCGCCCATCGAGCCGATCTCGTCTTCCATCTGGACGAACTTGCCGCCGTGCTGCGGCAGCAGCTTTGCCATCGTTTCGGCGATTTCTGTCGACGGCGTGATCGGGTAGCCCGCGAAGAAGTTGACGCCCGCCGCGATGGCACCCTCGGCGCACGCCTCGTTGCCCTGCATGAGTCTTGCCTTTGCCATTATGCCGTCGCTCCCTTCTTGTCATCGAGCTTGTCCATGAAGATTGCGTAATCCGGGCAGCGCAGCTCGCACTGGCCGCAGGCGATGCACGCTTCGCCATTGACGACGTGCACCTTGCCGAGCTCGTCGAGCGCGAGCACCTGCTTCGGACAGAACGCGACGCAGATGCCGCAGCCCTTGCAGCGGGCCATTTTGATGGTGATGTCCGATTTCATCCAGTTCCCTCCTAAAGTATGCACATGGTGTTTGCAAGCTATAAAGAATCTGTATGCCAAATATGATATATCGGCGATACTTTTTACATCATAGCAGAATACATCGAAAAAATCCATAGGTTTTTGTAAATCTGTATGATGCACATCACGGGGGATTGAACATGGATGTGCGCGACGGAATCTGACGGAATCTGGAGCATGGGGATGGTTACATATGAGTGTCTTTTTACTGGATACAGTCATCATGTACAATCCGTAACACTGTCCACTCCCGGTTGACAACTTCACAAAAATCCGTTATAATAATTGCGCTTTCTAACGGGCGGCGGAAACGTTCCCGCAGAAAGCGCAAGTTTTTTTATGGAGGGATTGTCGGAATTCATCCGCAAATCTATCCAATTATAGGAGGCAATTTTTCATGTCAAAGGAGTCAGATCAGCGGCAGCAGCATGCGCCGCTGATGTCCCCGTACCAGACGTATGAGGAAATCAACACCTACGTCGTCGTCTGGGGACTGTTCTTCGCGGTCTTGTTCGCCCTCGCGGTCGGCTACCTCGCGCTGAAGATCGGCCAGACGGTCGATGCTTTTGCGCCGGTCTCCGTGCTCGCTATGGGCATGGCGGTCATCTTCCATCGCAAGAACGCATTCCCGGAGACCGTGCACATCCAGGCCATCGCGAGCGCGGGCACGAACGTGCTCGGCGGCGCGATGTTCATCCTGCCGGCGCTCTACATCCTCGGCATCGAGGATCTCTCGTTCCTCGAAATGTCCGTCCCGATTGTCCTCGGCGGCGTGCTCGGCGTGTTCCTCGCGACCGTCTTCCGCCGTTATTTCTGCGAGGAAATGGACGGCATCTATCCGTTCCCGTCCGGTAGCGCGGCCGCAGAAGTCCTGCAGTCGAACGAGGGTTCGAAAGCGCACATCATGCTGCTTTCGGGCGCGGTCGCGATGGTATACGATTTCGTGCTCAACACGCTCGGCTGGTGGCAGGAGCTCCTGACGACGACAGCTGTCTCGTGGGGCCAGGCGCTCGCCGACAAGTACAAGCTCGTCTTCAGCCTCGACAATGATGCGGCGCTCCTCGGCATCGGCTATTTCACGGGTCTGCGCTACGCCATCATCATCGCGTCGGGTTCGTTCTTCGCCTGGATCGTCTGCATCCCGGTCGTCTACTACCTCGGCGGCGACCACCAGATGGTCGTCGGCGGCAAGGACATCCTGCTCGCGCAGGCACCGGTCGGCGCGGTCTTCTCGCAGTACGTGCGCCACATCGGCATCGGCATGCTCGCCATGGCGGGCATCATCGGGCTTCTCACGATGTCGGGCGTCGTCGGCCGCGTCATGCGCCGCGCTATCCATGACCTGTTCTCGAAAGGCGTCAGCGCCGAGGGCGAGCTCCTTCGCACGCAGCGCGACATCCCGATGAGCCGCATCGTCGTCGGCAGCGTCCTCATGGCCATCGGCTTCGGCATTTTCTTCCATCTCATGTGCGCCGAAAACATGACGCAGACGATCCTCGCGTTCGTCGTCGTCACGGTCTTCGCCGTGCTGCTCTCGGTCGTCGGCATCAGCTCCATCGCTTACACGGGCAACGAGCCGGTCTCCGGCATGACCATCTTCATGATCATCGTCTCGGCTGTCGTCATGGGCGGCGCGGGCATGCATGGCAAGGTCGGCATCATCGCCATCCTCATGATGGCGTCGTTCCTCTGCACGACGCTCGCCGTCGCGGGCAACTTCATGTCCGAGCTCAAAGTCGCGCACATCACAGGCGCGACGCCGCGCACGATGCAGCGCTGGCAGCTCGTCTCTATCATCCTTTCGGGCTTCGTCTCCGTCGGCGTCGTGTTCCTGCTGAACCACGCTTACGGCTTCACGGGCCCCGACGCGCTGCAGGCGCCGCAGGCCAACGCGATGGCCGCCATCGTGCAGCCGATGATGGACACGGGCGATGCGCCGTGGCCGCTCTACATGGCGGGCGCGTTCTTCGCCGTGCTGCTCTACTTCCTGAAAATCCCGCCGCTCCCGTTCGCACTCGGCGCGTACCTGCCGATGGGCATCAATACGCCGGTTCTCGTCGGCGGCCTGATTTCGTACTTCGTCTCGCATAGCAGCAAGGACGAAAAGATCAACCAGCTCCGCCTCGCCGAAGGCAACACCGTCGCTTCCGGCTTCGTCGCGGGCGGCGCCATCGGCAGCCTGATCTCGGCGGTCCTCCACATCGCGGGCATCAACTGGTTCGC
Source organism: uncultured Veillonellaceae bacterium (assembly GCA_900315575.1). Lineage (GTDB taxonomy): Bacteria > Bacillota > Negativicutes > Selenomonadales > Selenomonadaceae > Selenomonas_C. The sequence goes on along the minus strand of OMZR01000063.1, from coordinate 899 downwards.
GAAAGCCTGGGCGGGCAGCCCGGCCGGCACCGTCTGCGGCCTCGTCGCCTACTTCTGCCTCTGCACGTTCCTCGTTTGGATGGCAAAACGCGGCGCGAAAGCATATCTTTTCTGTCCTCTCGTCGTCGACAAATCCTCGACGTAGCTCTGCTACGCCTGCGGTTTGTCTCCTAGATAGGAACAGAAAATCTATACCAATTTGGACTACCGTCTTTAATCATCGCTTCCTTAAATAAAAATCCATGGCAAGGCGTATTTCGTACAGTGCCATGGATTTTTTCGTGCGTGAAAAACTTGCACGGAGACGTCGGAAATGGTATCATACAGGTAGAAAAAGGGCGTGCTACCGATAAGCGGTTCAGCCCCGTACCAGTTAGCTTTACTTATAAGAAAGCCGCCTTGGCTTGGAAAACTGTTGGCGGCTTTTCTTATGCCTTGATTGCAACGATGATGATCGCCACAAGGAACACGAACGACATGAAGTCATAAAGTGTCATAGGCAACGCCCCCTTTCAGGGGCCTGAGTGAACCGCCTACCGTTCTTGGTAGCACGCCATCATTGTAGCAGAAATGCACCCGTCTGTAAATGTTCACAGGCGGGTGCATTTTTTCATCGCGTTGCTTATTGCAGCAGCCCGAGCACGTTTTTGTTCTCCACATTCGCTTGCGCGAGCATGGCCTGTGCGGATTCGGAGAGGACGTTGGCGCGGACGTATTTTGTCAGCTCCCGCGCCATGTCCGCATCGCGCAGCGTCGAGTCGCTGGCCTTGATGTTCGTGACCTGCGTCACGAGATTGGCCGCTGTCGTGTCGAGGCGGCTCGACTGCGCGCCGACGGTCGTATTCGCGTACAGCAGGTATTTGATGGCTTGGTTGACGTTTTCGAGGAACGCATTCGCT
>OMZR01000083.1 GCA_900315575.1 uncultured Veillonellaceae bacterium | reverse complement strand
CTCTTCAACCGCCGCTCGTTCGAGGGCGTCATGCAGGAAAATTTCGGCCGCCGCTACTGGCTCGTCTCGTTCGGCATCTACAACTATGCGGACGTCCGCGAGCTCTATGGCGCGCAGCAGATGGATCGCTGCCTCACTCAGATTGGCAGCTGGCTCCGCAAGACATTCCCAGGCGTCAGTTGCTATTATCTCCGCAATGGCATCTTCATCCTGCAGTCGTTCCAGCCGCTGGATCAGGAAGCGGTTTCACACCGCATCCAGCAGCGCTTCAGCGAAAGCTGGCAAGTCGGGGAATCCGAGCGTTTCCTCGATGTCGGCTGTGCCTTCATCGACAGCTCCATCTGCGTCTCATCTGTCCATGTTCTCATGAATTGCATTTCGATGGCGCATCGTCATCTCGATGAGAAAGTGCAGAAGCCGACGGAAGCCATCCAGGTGGATGGCAAGTATGTGCACGGCCTGCATGAGGAACGTGCTGTCAAGCGTGCGCTCGAACGTGCCGTGGAAAACGATTCCGTCTGCGTCTTCCTGCAACCCATCGTCGATGCGAGCTCGCAACGCATCGTTGGTGCCGAGGCTCTTGCACGTCTCTTTGATGACGAACTCGGCTATATTTCTCCTGGTGCTTTCATCCCTATCGCTGAAAAAGATGGCAGCATCTCGGCACTCGGCCGCCAGGTCTTCCGTAAGACTTGTGACTTCATGAGCCGTCCGGAAATCCAGCAGCTTGGCCTTGACTGGGTCAATGTCAATCTCTCACCCGTGCAGTGCATGAACCCGCATCTCGCTGAGGAATTCATCGGCATCCAGCAGGCATATGGTGTTCCCGCAGAAAAAATCCATCTCGAAATCACGGAAGAATCCATCATCAACCTCGCAACATTGCAAGACCAGATTGCGCGGATGCGTGCCAAGGGCTTCCGTTTCGTGCTCGACGATTATGGCAGCGGTTACTCGAATCTCATGATGGTGCGCAAGATTCCATTCATCAACATCAAGCTCGATATGAGCTTTGTGCGTGCGCATTTTCAGGAGCCGAACACGCTGCTCCCAGACACGATCCGTGCGTTCCGCGAACTCGGTTTCAGCATTACGGCCGAAGGTGTGGAGACCTCGGCCATGGCGCTTGCACTCGACCAGATGGATACGACGTATCTGCAGGGCTTCCACTATGCAAAACCCATGCCGATGGAGGATTTTTATGCTTTTATGAAGTCGCATGATGAGGAGGGCTCAGACATGGATGACAATGCTGTTGCACCAACGATGTCCGAGCGGACGGCTGCTGCGGCAGTGACGCCTAAAGAAGATGTTGATGACATTGCTGCGGAACAGGCACCGCTCGGTGCCGTCAGTTGCTGACGGGAAAGGAGTATCTATGCCGGAACAGAAGCGTTTGGAGTCGTATGCCCGCCTGGTCGTTCGTATCGGCGTCAACCTCCAGAAGAATCAGATTCTTGTCATCAACAGTCCCATCGAATGCGCGCCATTCGCGCGTCTGCTTGCGAAAGAAGCATACAAGGCTGGTGCGCACGAAGTCGTCATGAGCTGGGGGGATGAGCTCTCGGCACGCATCAAGTACGACATGGCAGAGACGGCCGTCTTTTCGGAGTTTCCTGAATGGCGGCGTGCGTTCTATACGGATTATGCCGAGCAGGGGGCGGCCTTCCTTTCGATTGCCGCGCGCGACCCGGAAATCTTTTCGGGCGTCGATCCCGAACGGCTGACGCTCGCACAGCAGGCGGCGGGGGCCGCGCTGCTCGAATACCGCGCCCGCCTCATGGCGAACCAGAATACCTGGTGCGTCGTCTCCGTGCCGACGGCTGCCTGGGCGAAAAGGGTCTTCCCTGAGGCTTCGGAAGACGAGGCCGTCGCAAAGCTCTGGGACGCGATTTTCCGTACCGTCCGCATCGGCGGGGACCAGGATGTCGTTGCCGCCTGGCATGACCATATCGACTACCTGCATCGTGCGGCGAAGTTCCTCAATATCAATGACTTTGCCAGCCTGCATTATACAAACGAGCTCGGAACCGACCTCACGATCGAGTTGCCGGAAGGCCATCTCTGGGCAGGCGGCTCGGAGATGGCGGCGACGCATGTGCCGTTCGTTGCAAACCTGCCGACGGAAGAGGTCTACACGCTGCCGAAGCGCGACGGCGTCACGGGCCGCGTCGTGGCCTCGAAGCCGCTCGTCTACCAGGGTAGCCTGATTGAGCACTTCTGGCTCGAATTCGAGGGCGGCAAAGCCGTGCGGTTCCATGCCGAAAAAGGGGAGGACGTGCTCGCCGAGCTCCTGAAGACCGACGAAGGCTCGGCGCGTCTCGGCGAAGTCGCGCTCGTGCCGTATGACTCGCCGATTTCCAAGAGCGGCCTGCTGTTCTACAACACGCTCTTTGACGAGAATGCCGCCTGCCATCTCGCGCTTGGCAAGGCGTATCCGACCTGCCTCAAAGGCGGCGAGGACATGGACAGCGTCACGCTGCTGCAGCATGGCGTCAACGACTCGCTGCTGCATGAGGACTTCATGGTCGGCAGCCGCGAACTCGCCATCACGGGCACGCGCCGCAGTGACGGTCGCGCGGTTCCCGTGTTCCGCCACGGCAATTTTATAGAGTTTTGACACAACCCAAGGCCCCCTCTCCGAGGGGGCTGTCAGCGTAGCTGACTGGGGGTGTGGCGAAGGTAGGCCATCGCAAATTACAAGATTGTGCAGTCGAAGAATTGTAAACATGTAACATCTCTTTTTCCTGATTGATTGACAGACCGTCCCTCATACGCTACACTAGTGAAAATAATTTTTTTCGCGTCCACCATCTAGAGAAAGGGGCTTGCATTGGCATACTACTATCCTGAACCATCGCATACGTTTGGCGAGTATCTCCTCGTCCCGGGCTATTCCTCTGACAAGTGCATTCCGACGAACGTCTCGCTGAAGACGCCGCTCGTGAAGTTCAAGAAAGGCGAAGAGCCGAAGATTTCCATGAACATCCCGATGGTTTCCGCCATCATGCAGGCTGTTTCGAACGACACCATGGCCATCGCGCTCGCGAAAGAGGGCGGCGTCTCCTTCATCTATGGCTCCCAGACCATCGAGGAAGAGGCTGCCATGGTCGCGCGTGTCAAGAACTACAAGTCCGGCTTCGTCACGAGCGATTCGAACATCACGCCGGAGACGACGCTCGGCGAAATCCTCGAACTGCTCAAAAAGACGGGCCATTCCACGATGGCCGTCACGGAAGACGGCACGCCGACCGGCAAGCTCGTCGGCATCGTCACGAGCCGCGACTACCGCCTCTCGCGCATGAGCCTCGACGAAAAAGCGGGCACGTTCATGACGCCGTTTGACAAGCTCGTCTATGCCGATGCCGACACGACGACGCTCTCGATGGCCAACGACATCATCTGGGACAAGAAGCTCAACATGCTGCCGCTCGTCGACAAGAACCAGCGCCTGCGCTACATGGTCTTCCGCAAGGACTACACGGACAACAAGGACAACCAGAACGAGCTCATTGACTCGGGCAAGCGCTACATCGTCGGCGCGGGCATCAACACGCGCGACTACGCTGAGCGCGTCCCGGCGCTGCTGAAGGCGGGCGCGGACGTCCTCTGCATCGACTCGTCGGAAGGCTTCTCCGAGTGGCAGCGCATCACGCTCCGCTACATCCACGAGCACTTCGGCGAAGATGTCAAGGTCGGCGCGGGCAACGTCGTTGACGCCGATGGCTTCCGCTTCCTCGCCGAGGCGGGCGCGGACTTCGTCAAAGTCGGCATCGGCGGCGGCTCCATCTGCATCACGCGCGAGACGAAGGGCATCGGCCGCGGCCAGGCCACGGCGCTCATCGACGTCTGCCGCGCGCGCGACGAGTATTTCAAGGAAACGGGCGTCTACGTTCCGGTCTGCTCTGACGGCGGCCTCGTCCATGACTACCACATGACGCTTGCCCTTGCGATGGGCGCTGACTTCCTGATGCTTGGCCGTTACTTCTCGCGCTTCGACGAGAGCCCGACGGACAAGGTCAAGATCAATGGCACGTACTACAAGGAGTATTGGGGCGAAGGCTCGAATCGTGCGCGCAACTGGCAGCGCTACGACCTCGGCGGTGCAAAGAAGCTGTCGTTCGAGGAAGGCGTCGACTCCTATGTCCCGTACGCTGGTTCTCTGAAGGACAACGTCAATATCACGCTGTCGAAAGTCCGCTCGACCATGTGCAACTGCGGCGCATTAAACCTCGCGGAGCTTCGTGAAAAAGCCCGCATCACGCTCGTCTCGGCAACGTCCATCGTCGAAGGCGGCTCCCACGACGTCATCCTGCGCAACAAGTTCAACGCGCAGAACTGAGTCCCATTCTGACATCCGAGGCTCCCTCAGCGAGGGAGCCTTTTTCGCGTTCTTCCTTCACCAATTTTTCACTTCACATTCCTATAATGAAAGAAAACCATTTCAGGAGGAATCATCATGCGCATCCTGCTCGCCGAGGATGACAAGCGCCTCGGCAAACTCATCAAATACATGCTCGAACAGAACCACATCCAGGTGGAATGGGTGCAAGACGGCAGCGAAATCTACGACTACGCGACGTATACGGACTACGACATCCTCGTCCTCGACTGGATGATGCCGGGGGAGAGCGGCGTCGATGCCTGCCGCCGCCTGCGCAAAGAAGGCTACGAGCGCGCCATCCTCATGCTGACGGCGCGCGACTCCGTCGAAGACCGCGTGACGGGGCTCGACGCCGGCGCCGACGACTACCTCGTCAAGCCGTTCGAATTCGCCGAGCTCCTTGCGCGCCTGCGCGCTCTCGGCCGCCGCAGCACGCAGAAAATCCAGCAGGAGATTGTCGAAGTCGGCGGCTTCACGCTGAACCGCACGTCGAAAGTCCTCAAGCGCGGCGACCAGGTCATCCAGCTCTCGCCGCGCGAGTTCCAGCTCTTTGACCTGCTCGCGCAGAACGCCGGCATCGTCGTGCCGCGCGACATCATCCTTGACCGCATCTGGGGCCTCGAATCCGACGTCAGCTCGAACAACATCGATTCCTATATGAAGATCCTGCGCAAGAAGCTCGATGTCGAAGGCGGCAAGAGCCTCATCAAGACCGTGCGCGGCGTCGGCTACAAGCTCGAAGCTGACGCGCCCGAGCCGAAAACGGAGTCGGAGGCAGCGAAATCCTGATGGCCGCAAACATCACGAACATCTTTGGCCAGGGACGCCGCCGCCTCACGCTGTTCTACTCGGCCATCATGGCCGTCTTCCTCGTGCTGTTGATCCTCGTCGTGCACAAGACGATGGAGTGGTCCATCACGTCCGAGCAGGCGCGCGAGCTCCTCGACACGGCCGGCAGCGTCGCCGAGGCGCAGGTCTATTTCAACCAACACCCTGACCTCACCCTCGACGACACGGGCTACAAGAGTTCGAACGACCGCTTGTTCTTCTATGTCTTTGACGAAGACGGCCGCCTGCTGAACTTTGCGCGCGCCTCGTTCCGCATCGAGCCGTTCATCCTCGACCTCGTCAGCAAATGGGACGGGCAGGAGGACGAAGTCTCCGTCTATGGCCGCAAGAACGACAACGGGCAGGAGACACGCGTCATGATGACGTCGAAAAAAGTCCAGGATGAAGACGGCACGATCCAGACGGTCTACGTCGGCAAGGACGTCACGGCCATGTACAACGGCATGCAGAAATCGACGTACGCCATGGGCGTCCTCGGCGTCATCGCGCTCGTCTTCGCCACCGTCTTCGGCCATATCCTTTCCGGGCGCGCCATGGTGCCGCTCAAAGAGGCGTATGAGAAGCAGCGCCAGTTCGCCGCCGACGCCTCGCACGAGCTCCGCACGCCGCTCGCCGTCGTCATGGCGTCCGCGGACCTCTTGGAAAACGACCCGTCCATCACGTCGCCGTTTTTGAAGCAGGTCATCGAGGACGTGCGCGACGAAGTCAAGAAGATGACGAAGCTCGTCAGCGACCTCCTGCTCGTGGCGCGCAGCGACAACAAGGCGCTGAAGCTCAAACCGACGAAATTCGATGCGGCGGAGCTGCTCGGCCAGACGGCCCGCGTCATGCAGCCGCTCGCCGAAAAGAAGCACATCGCCGTCACGGCCGAAACGCTCGGCAAGCACGAAATCCAGGCGGACGAACAGAAAATCAAGCAGCTCATGCTGATCCTCGTCGACAACGCCGTCAAGTATACGCCGGACGGCGGCAAAGTGACCGTCGGCTTTGAAAAAGCCCCGCAGGGCCGCGTGCGCTTCTATGTCCAGGACACGGGCATCGGCATCGCGAAAGAAGACCAGGAAAAAATCTTCGACCGCTTCTACCGCGTCGACAAAGCGCGTTCGCGCGAAATGGGCGGCAACGGCCTCGGCCTCTCCATCGCCCAGGAAATCGTCGCCCTCCACCAGGGTACCATCCGCGTCGAAAGCGAGCCGGGGCAGGGGACCCGGTTCATCGTCGAATTGCGCGTGAAATTCAAATCATGAAAGGAAATGGCATGAAGCGAACCTCCCTCGATATTTCTTCCTATCTCATCCTCGGCCCCGAAAACACGCACGGCCGTCCTGTCCCCGACATCGTCCGCGCGGCGCTCTCTGCGGGCTTCACCTGCCTGCAGGTGCGGTCAAAGACCGCGACAGCGCGCGAACTGCTCGCGCTCGTGCGGGCCTGCGCCGACGTGCGCGCGGAGCTCGGGCTTTCAGGCCGCGTCGCGCTCCTCATGGACGACCGGCTCGACCTCGTGCTGGCCGCGCGGGACCTCGGCATCCCCGTCGACGGCGTCCATGTCGGTCAGACCGACGTGCCGCCCGGCATCTGCCGGAGGCTCCTCGGCGAGGACGCCATCGTCGGCCTCTCGGCGCCGCGCACGGAGCTTCTGGACTACATCCATACCGGCGACCTTTCCATCATCGACTACCTCGGCGCGGGGCCCCTGCATCCGACCGCGACAAAGCCCGATGCCGGCCTGCTCGCCGACGGCACGCGCCATCTGCGCACGCTGGACGAACTCCGCACGCTCGCCGCAGAAAGCCCCATCCCCGTCGTCGTGGGCGGTGGCGTCAAAAAAAACGACCTGCCCGCGCTCAAGGCCACAGGCGTCGCCGGCTTCTTCGTCATCTCCGCCGTCGCCGGGGTCAAAGATCCGGGCAGGGCGGCAAAAGAACTCGTGGAGACCTGGAAACAGGCATGAAAAAAGCTCGCCATCGGCGAGCTTTTTCGCATTCATTCTTCCGCGGTTTCTTCCGCATAATAATGCTGCGTCACATCCATCAGATCATAGACAATCCGATGCGTGAAATCCCACTGGTTGAAGTTCTCGCCTTCGCAGGCAAAGAGCGTGCTGTCCTGCACCCAGCAGGCGACGAACGACGTATCGCTGATTTTCGCAAACAGCGCCATGTCATCGCCGAGCTTCAGCGGCTGCCACTGGACGGAATAGATGCCCGAGAGCGCCGTCGCGACGGTCTCGGCGTCCTCACCGTGGATGCTCGATGCCAGCGCCGTGCGGATCGCGACGGCCTGCCGCTTGGCCGGATCGCCATAGCGCGACGTGTAGCGCATGTCGGCGACCGTGCCGTCGATGATGTACGCCTCTGTCAGCGCATAGCCCTCGGCGCGCGGCAAGACGAGCGGGCGGAAGCCGAGCACATGGCGCATCTCGCGGTACGACGTGTACGGCACCATCGGATTCGGGATTTGTTCGCCTGTGGTCGCTGACGTGTCAGCCGCTTGGGACGCTGTGTCCGTTTTTGTGGGTTCTGCCGTCTGCGCAGCAGGCACAGCGGACGTCGGGATGACGGTGTCCGCTGGTGCAGCGGCCGTCGTCTCGGCGAGGACGCTTGTGGATTCCGCTGCCGTATTTTCGGCCGATGCCACTCCCGGCAGCGCGGACGGGAGTGCGAAGGCAGCCGCAAGAACCGCGGCCGGCCAGAGTTTTTTCTGCAAGAGAGGTTCCTCCTTTGATGACTGGTAGGATTCGTCCTTATTCTACCATAAATCCGGGACAGATGGACAGAGAGCGAGGATTTTTTTGAAAAGGAACCACTTTTGTTTGCAGAAATCAGCAGTAATTTTGGAACAAATATCGAATAAAGAAACAAGATGAAAGATTGCATCGTGACGGTTATCCATATTGTCGCACTTTTTAGAACCGTTAAAACATGGGGGGTGACGTTCATGAAGGAAAGCAGATTCGACCATCGGCTCGACAGCATCCTGCGCGCGGCGCGCGTGCGGCTCATGGAACGTCTGCGCTATGCGTATTTCCACGGGCGCGCGCAGGAATACCTCGAAGAAATCCATCTCGTGCCCGGCCTCGCCCCGGTGCTGCTGCACGGCAAGCTGCTGCCGCTTGAGCGTGCGGCGGCGGACCTTTTGGAGCATCATATCTGCCATGCGCGGCGCAAAGGGTATCTCAAGAGCTACCTCGCCGAAGTGCACATGCTTGACATCCTCGTGCGGCACCAGCACATCCAGACCGTCCGCTGGGATCGTCCGAATCTCTCCCTCGTCCGCGCCTCGAACGAAGCGGCCTCCGTCGCCACACCGCCCGACCCCGACCGCGTAAAGAGACTGCGCGCCGGTTTCCATGTCGTGAAATGATCTTGCCCCCTCTGCCTCCCTCCCGAAATTAAAAGTCAAAAAATCAAAATAATGTTTGACATTTTGACTTTATCGTGTATAATGAAATCAGAAACACGGAAAACCGCAAGACAACTTCGAACACGGGAGGGAATCATCATGGGAGAAGAAAAATATACGGCGCGGACGCTCGCGGCGCTGCAGGGCGCACAGCAGATTGCGGCCCTGCGCTACCATCAGGAAATCACATCGCTGCACGCGCTGCTCGCGCTGGCAAAGGAGCCGGAAGGGCTGTTGCAGACCATTTTTGATGACTGCGGCGTCGATCTTGGCATGCTGCGCTCGCGCCTCGAGCAGGAGCTCGCGAAGATCCCGAGCGTCAAGGGGCAGGACCGCCTGACGATGGGCATGGACATGGTGCGCGTGCTCGCGAAAGCGCAGGACACGGCGCAGGCCATGCATGACGACTACATCAGCACGGAGCACCTGTTGCTCGCGCTCGCAACGGACGGCAGCGAGGACGCGCAGAAGGTCTGCCGCGACTTCGGCCTCACGAAGAGCGCGATCCAGAAATCCATCCAGAAGAACCGCAAGCAGAATGTCACGACGGACAACCCCGAAGAAGGGTACAAGTCGCTCGAAAAATTCGGCCGCGACCTCACGGCGGCCGCGCGCGCGGGCAAGCTCGACCCGGTCATCGGCCGCGACGAGGAAATCCGCCGCACGATTGAAATTCTCTCGCGCCGGACGAAGAACAACCCGGTGCTGATCGGCGAGCCGGGCGTCGGCAAGACGGCCATCGTCGAAGGCCTTGCGCGCCGCATTGTCGCGGGCGACGTGCCGGAATCGCTCAAGAACAAGACACTGTTCTCGCTCGACATGGGCGCGCTCGTCGCGGGCGCGAAGTACCGCGGCGAATTCGAGGAACGCCTGAAGTCCGTCCTCAATGAAATCGTCAAGTCCGACGGCCAGATTTTGCTGTTCATCGACGAAGTGCACACCGTCGTCGGTGCCGGCGCGGCCGAGGGCTCCATGGACGCGGGCAATTTGCTCAAACCGATGCTCGCGCGCGGCGAGCTTCGCTGCATCGGCGCGACGACGCTCAACGAGTACCGCAAGTACATCGAAAAAGACGCCGCGCTCGAGCGCCGCTTCCAGCCCGTCATGGTCGACCAGCCAAGCGTCGAGGACACCATTTCCATCCTGCGCGGCCTCAAAGAGCGCTATGAAGTCCACCACGGCGTCCGCATCCGCGATGCCGCGCTCGTCGCGGCCGCGACGCTCTCGGACCGCTACATTTCCGACCGTTTCCTGCCGGACAAGGCCATCGACCTCGTTGACGAGGCGGCCGCGAAGCTCCGCACGGAAATCGAATCCATGCCGGCGCCGCTCGACGAAGTCCGCCGCAAGCTCATGCAGCTGACGATCGAGGAGCAGGCGCTCAAGAAGGAGACCGACGCAGCTTCGAAAGAGCGCCTCGAAAAGCTCGAACAGGAGAAGGCCGACCTCGAAGCGAAGGACAAGGAACTCAAGGACGCCTGGGAGCAGGAGAAGCAGGGCATCCTGCGCGTGCGCGCCATCAAAAAGGAAATCGACGCCGTGAACAGCGAAATGGAGACGGCCGAGCGCGCCTACGATCTCAACAAGCTCTCGGAGCTCAAATACGGCAAGCTGCCCGAACTCCAGAAGCAGCTCGCCGAGCAGGAAGAGGAAATCAACAAGAAGTCGAAAGACCAGCGCCTGCTCAAAGAAGAAGTCGGCGAAGAGGACATCGCGAGCGTCGTGTCGCGCTGGACGGGCATCCCCGTCACAAAGATGCTGACGGGCGAGCGCGAGAAGCTGCTGCACCTGCCGACCGTGCTGCACGAGCGCGTCGTCGGCCAGGATGAAGCCGTCGAGGCCGTCAGCGACGCCATCCTGCGCGCACGTGCGGGCGTCAAGGACCCGAACCGCCCGATCGGCTCGTTCATCTTCCTCGGCCCGACGGGCGTCGGCAAGACCGAGCTTGCCAAGACGCTGGCTGAGGCGCTGTTTGACGACGAGCGCAGCATCATCCGCATCGACATGTCCGAGTACATGGAAAAGCATACCGTCTCGCGTCTCATCGGCGCGCCTCCGGGCTACGTCGGCTATGACGAGGGCGGCCAGCTCACCGAAGCCGTGCGCCGCCGCCCGTACAGCGTTATCCTGCTCGACGAGATCGAAAAAGCGCACCGCGACGTCTTCAACGTGCTGCTGCAGATTCTCGATGACGGCCGCCTGACGGATGGCAAAGGCCGCGTCGTCAATTTCAAGAACACCGTCATCATCATGACGAGCAACCTCGGCTCGCACGAAATCCTCAACAAGGATTACGACGAGGCGAAGGGCGCCGTCAAGGACATCCTCAAAGACTACTTCCGTCCCGAATTCCTGAACCGCGTCGACGACATCATCATGTTCCGCGGCCTCCAGAAAGAGCAGGTCAAAGCGATTGCAGGCATCCTCCTGAACGACCTCAAAGCGCGTATGGAGCGCCAGACGAACATCTCGCTCACGTGGGACGACGCGGCCCTCACGGCGCTCGCCAATCAGGGCTTCGACCCGAACTTCGGCGCCCGCCCGCTGAAGCGGCTGATCTCCCACAAAGTCGAGACCGCCCTCTCGAAAGAAATCATCCGCGGCGAGGCCGGGGATGGAGATACCATCAAGATGGGTTACGACGGGACAGAGTTCACATTCGAAAAAGCATGATTTCGAGGCCGAGCCCCCCTCTTTAATTTCGAGGTCGAGCCCCCTCTTTGAGGGGGGAGGGCCACAAAGTGGCAGGGGGTGTCCCCTGCACATCATAACAAAAAAACTAGGCGTGACTTCCGCGGGTGCGAAAGTCACGCCTAGTTTTTTATTTCCCCGGCAGAATCTCAATCCAGTACCCATCCGGGTCGGCGATGAAATAAATTCCCATCGCGAGATTCTCATAGCAGATACAGCCCATGTCCTTGTGATGCGCATGCGCGGCGTCGAAATCGTCCACCGTCACGGCGAGGTGGAACTCGTTTTCGCCGAGGTCGTAAGGCTCCTTGCGATCCTTGAGCCACGTCAGCTCGAGCTCATGCGGCGTCTGCCCGCCGTCCGAGAGGTAGACGAGCGTGAACCCCGGCGTCTCCATGCGGTGCGACTCCGTGAAGCCGAGCGCCTCCTTGTAGAACGCGAGGCTCTTTTCGAGATTGAGGACATTGAAATTGTTGTGGGCGAACTTGAATTTCATAAAAATCTCCTTTCAAACCAACCCTCAGCCCCCCTCTCAGAGGGGGGAGGGCCACGAAGTGGCAGGGGGAGTCCCTTGCAGGGCAAAACAATTAGCACGTCATATTCTTCCGCGGGTGCGAATTTTTGAAAAACGCCTCCATATCTGCTATCATAAAGTACAGAACTTAGAATTTGCACGGAAGGAACCTGAGAACCCGATGGAACAAGACATCCAGGCTGTCAAAAAGGAACTGACGAAGCTCCGCAAGGAGATCCGCCACCACAACGACCGCTATTATAATGAAGACAACCCCGAAATCTCGGACTACGAATACGACCAGCTCATGCTGCGCCTCAAAGCCCTCGAAAAGCAGTACCCGGAACTCATCACGAAGAACTCCCCGACACAGATGGTCGGCGGCCGCGCCATGCGGACGGCCGGCGTTCTCGTGAAGCACGACGTCCCGATGCTGTCGCTTGCCGACGTCTTTTCGAAGGAGGAAATCTATGCGTTCGTCGAGGAGCTGCAGCAGGCGCTCAAGGATCCGGAATTCGTCGTCGAGGAAAAGATTGACGGCCTCTCGATGGCGCTCCGCTATCGAGACGGCAAGCTCGAACGCGCCATCACGCGCGGCGATGGCATCGTGCAGGGCGAGGATGTCACCGCGAATGCGCGCGTCATCGACGATGTCCGGCAGGAGCTCCCAGATCCGTTGCCGTATTTCGAGATTCGCGGCGAAGTCTATATGGAAAAGGCCGCGTTTGACCGCGTCAACGAGCGGCAGGAGCTTTTGGGCCTCAAGCCGTTTGCCAATCCGCGCAACTGCGCGGCGGGGACGCTGCGGCAGCTCGACAGCCGCATCACGATGCACGCGCAGGGCATCAAGACCATCCACGGCTACCGCGTCTGCCACACGGCTGACGAAGTCTGGCAGGCCATCGAGGCCATCGGCGAGAGCCGCGGCGACCTCGCCTACGACATCGACGGCGCCGTCGTGAAGCTCAATAACCTCGTCGACCGCGAAAAACTCGGCGCAACGAGCAAAGTGCCACGCTGGGCCATCGCCTACAAATATCCGCCCGAGGAAAAGGAAACCGTCATTCGCAAAATCGAGCTTTCCGTCGGCCGCACGGGCCGCATCACGCCGACGGCCGTCTTTGACCCCATCCGCCTCTGCGGCACGAGTGTCGAGCGCGCAACGCTCCACAACCAGGACTTCATCGACAGCCTCGATGTGCGCATCGGCGACACCGTCCGCGTCTACAAATCGGGCGAAATCATCCCGAAAATCAAGGAAGTCGTAACATCGAAGCGCCCGGCAGGCACCGAGCCGTTCCGCATCGGCGATACGTGCCCCGTCTGCGGTGCGCCCGCCATCCGCGAGGCCGATACGGCCGACATCCGCTGCCAGAACCCGAACTGCCCCGCGCAGCTTGAGAACCATCTCCTGAACTTTGTCGGCCGCAACGCCATGGACATCAAAGGCTTCGGCGAGGCCGCCATCCATGCCCTCATCGAAGAGGGATATCTCAGAAACATCGCCGACATCTACCACCTCAAGGAGCATCGCGACGCCCTCATCGAAAGCGGCCTCGTCGGCAAGGAAAAGAACACGGACAAGCTCCTCGCCGCCATCGAGGCCAGCAAGCAGAACGACCCCGCCCGCCTCGTCACCGGCTTCGGCATCCCCGGCATCGGCCGTGCCGCCGCCCGCGAACTCATGCGCGCCTTCCGCTCCATCCCCGTGCTCATGCAGGCAGGGGAGGACGAAATCCTCGCCGTCCGCGACATGGGCGAGATCAGCGCGCAGGCCATCACCAGATTCTTTGCCGACGCCGAAAACCAGCGCGAAATCAAAGACCTCTCCGCACAAGGCGTCAAGATGGAGGCCGACGAACCAGCCGTCGGCGACGGAAAACTCGCGGGCAAGACCTTCGTCATCACCGGCACGCTGAGGACCCTCGGCCGCAAAGAATGCGCCGCCCTCATCGAAAACCACGGCGGCCGCGTGACAGGCTCCGTCTCAAAAAAGACCGACTATCTCGTCGCAGGAGAAGCCGCCGGCAGCAAGCTCCAGAAAGCCCAGACCCTCGGCATCCCCATCCTCGACGAAGCCGGGCTGCGGGGATTGATCGGGGAGTGACGGCAGAAAAGGCTTTGCTCATACCGCAGGCGCTCTACCTTGCCGCCGCCCATCTTTTCATGTATAATAAAAAAGATTGCAAGAAACATAAATAGACCTGAATTATTCAATGAGCAAAGGATTGATGTTCTCAATCCCTTGCCATAGCTAACACGTCGCTGCTTTCCGCCGTTCACCCAATGGGTTACGGCAGAGGGTAGCAAAAAAGAGCATAACCCGCTAAAATGTTGAGTGACGAAACAAAACACGAAAGCGGGGATGCTCTCATGAATAGCTTATCAAACATCAACATCAACTGCAAGTCAAATTTCTCCATCAATTTCTCCGGTGGCGACATGACATCTGATGCCGGCGTGGCGCTCTTGAAGGAGTTCGTGGATTCCATCGGCTTCAGCCGCATGGTGAAAGATGCCTTCGGCGAAGCCTGCTCCATGAAGACGTACGATGCTGCCGACCTCCTGGAGCAAAAGCTCCTCATGCTGCTGTGCGGCTACGGCACGGACGACGAAGCGGATCATCTGGCACACGACCCGATGTTCCGTCTCCTGCTTGGCAAGAAGCGCTTGGCCTCGCAGCCTACAATGTCGCGTTTCGCTACGCGCCTGGACGAAGACTCCATCCCCAAAATGGAGGGACTGAACGGTGCGCTCCTGCGCCTCGCGTACAAACGCAAGCATCCGGAGAACATCGTTCTGGACGTGGACACCACGTTGATTCCGACGTACGGGAAGCAGGAAGGCGGCGCTTACGTCTACCACTACGACGCCGTCGGCTTCCACCCCATCGCAGTCTTTGACGGATTGACGGGAGACCTTGTCCGCATCGAGCTCCGCAAAGGAAACCACTACTGCGGCAAGGAGGCCGACGAATTCCTGAAGCCGGTGCTCGAAGCGTACAACCGAGATTACCCTGGCACGAACGTGCTCCTGCGCGGCGACAGCGGCTTCGCGACACCGGGGCTTTATGACCTCGCGGAATCCTACGGCTACCAATACGTCATCCGTCTGAAGCAGAATCCGCGCTTGGTGGAAGCTGTGCAGGACATCTGCGATGATGTGGCAGCAGAAGCCGCACGGAGCGACAAGACGTATTTCGTCCTCTACTGCGAATTCCCATACCAGGCGAACTCCTGGGCGCATGAGCGCCGCGTCGTGTGCAAGATCGAGCTTCACAAAGGAAAAGAGCAGAGCCTGTTCCCAGATTCCCTGATGTTCGTCGTCACGAATCTTGCCGCGCCCATCCAGGAAGTGATTGCCGCCTACTGCAAGCGCGGGACGATGGAGAACTTCTTCAAAGAGGCCAAAAGTGCATTCGCGTTCACGCACATGAGCAGTCGCAGCTTCGTGACAAATGCCAACCGCCTGTGGATTGCCGCGCTCGCCTACAACATCTTCAACCTGTTCCGGCGTTTCTGTCTGGACAGGAAATGGAAGTCCTACCGAGCGCACGAGCTGCGCTTGCGGCTGATGAAAATCGCAGGGCGCGTGACAAGGCACGCGAACAAGACGATTTTCAAACTGTGCAGCAGTTGTCCGTACCAAGACGTGTTTCGGCAGGCGCATGTACGAATATTGTCGCTGGCGGCGTAGTCATATCTTCGCTCTTTGACATTTCCAAAAAGCTGTTTCCGGTGCAACGCAATCCGTCTACCCATTTTTCAAGAATTTGAGAGGACACGTGCTGTTGGAATACAACAGCTTCGACAATGTTGATTCAATAATGGGGAATTCAGCTACTGATGAACCTCGTTGAATAATGGCTCAATCATTTTTTCGTAGACTGAAGTGACGAATTCGCCGCCCTGATTAATAATTGGACAAAGAACCCAGCCGAGCGAACCAGCGTTAGTGTAACAGTCTGGTTCTGCTTCGTCTTCAGCGTCGAGCTCATAAGTTTTCATGCCGACATTAGGCAGACCTTCGATCTCCTTACACATTAAGCCGCGATTCGCATCATCAGGATGATTGCCCTCGTCGTCTTTATATGGCTCGACTAGTGCATCTTTGTTGCCGGATTCATATGAAGAAATGAGGGCATTTGCGTCGTCGAGAATTTTCTGATCGGCTGCTTTATCCTCGTCGGTCATGTCTTCCTTATTTCTATTGAAGTTTTCTTGAGCTTCAGCGATCTGCTCTTTTCTTGCTTGATAGCAACCTTCTTTTATCTTTTCTAGCATTAAGGTCCTGAACGAACCAAACATATCGTCTTCATTGGCTCGTTCAATATATTGTTTACATGTCCAGCCATCAGCTCTAGACACAAAGCCATGAGACGACAGCGCATCTCCGCCTTTACCTACGAACCATTCATATGTAACATTTGCATAATCATCCAACCGCTTAAGCGCCGTAGGCGAATGCGTACGAGATGGTTCTTCGGTGGCCGTACTGGTGACACCTAGGCTACCGCCGCATCCCCTTTCGACATCGAGCGAATATAGATAATATCCATCCACATAGGAATACGCAAAGCTGTTGCCAGACAAAACGCTCCAGGTAACCGGATAGTCAGATTTGTCGGCGATGTATTCGTCGTATAGTTTTTGAACATGCGCCAAGCGATCATCTGCTTTAACATATTCAGCAGAAGTATCACCACAGCTTCCGCCATCCGCATTTTTCACGATACCAGGAGCAGTCCCGTCGCACAAAACATCATTCCTCGATTTGCCGATAAGACTAGCAAAGACGTCGATAATATGGTCCCCATTATCGCCGCAGTCTATCATGCCGTC
>OMZR01000129.1 GCA_900315575.1 uncultured Veillonellaceae bacterium | reverse complement strand
TAATTATACCAAACTGGTGTGACTCATGCTATTTATTTAGCCATGAATCTAGATTTTACAAGGCTTTGTGAGTGTTTTGCACCTGCGAAGTTTGAGTAACCTTTTTCTGCGAGCACGGCGTAAAGGCCGGGCGCTGCATGGCCTTTGGAAAGCACGAAGCGGTCGCGATCCGGCTTCTGCGGGTCTTGGGGATCGACGTTCATTTCTTCAAAATAAAGATACGTGAGGACGTCGGCGGCGGACAGCGAGCCGCCGGGATGGCCGGATTTCGCTGCGTGCGTGCTGCGGATCACGCCTTGCCGGACATGGTTCGCACAAAGTTTCAATTCGTTGTCTGTCATGATGCTCGTTCCTTTCATGCAATCCGTACGGCTTTCGAGGTCGCGTCGCCATAGAGCGGATTCGCCGTGCGGACGGTGCCGAGGCCGCTTTCCCGGAGGAAGCGCGCCGCCGTCTCGACTTTCGTCGGGAGGTCGACGTGCGCGAGGTAGTCCGCGCCGTTCGGGCCGTAGCCGTTTGCGTCGTCGCGCAGGCGCTCGACTTCGCCGAGCAGCAGCGAGAGATAGTGCTCCATGCTCCACATGCCCCAGTAGTCCATGAGATAGCCGAGCTGCCAGCCTTTCGAGATGACGGCGGGGCGGTAGGGCGCGTAGTTCACGACCTGGATGTCGGGCGCGACCTTTTGGAACGTCGCCGCCATTCGCAGCTGCATCGTCGCGTCCTGCATGATGAGCACGGACTTCGGCGCGATGCCGTTTTCTTTCAAGACGCCCAAAGCATACGTCACATTGTTGCCGCAATTCGTCGAACGGTTCTCGATGAGTACGTCCTCGATGCCGTAGCAGAGCTTCAGGTAGTCCGCCATGATATCGGCTTCGGCACGTCCTTCGACATCGAGCTCCGGCACGCGGTCCTTGTACGCCGCGCGCACGACTTCCGTCGTGTGGCCGATGCCGCCGACGAGCAACAATCGCTTCGCGAGGCCGCGCTGGAATGACCTTGCGACGATGTCACAGCCATGCGGAATCATGCCGCCGAACGCGATAAGCACGTCCGCCTGCGGCTGCCCGATCTGCGCCTGCATCGCCTCTTGGCTCAATTCGTCGATGTCACGGCGTGCGAGGAAGTAACCGATGATGTTCGCTGCCGAAGCAGCCCGTTGCCAGTCTTTCATGGGAATCGCTCCTTTTGCCTGTCGTTCGCTCTTGTTGGCTTTATCATAGCGTGCACACGAGTACCTTGCAAACGAAAAATTGCGATTTTTGAGCGGTTGAAAAAGAATCTACACGTTTTTGTGTTCTTTACATCTTTTAATAGGTAAAAAGCACATGAAAGGTACAAAAAATGCTCTGCGTATCGTTTTTTGATATACGCAGAGCATGATTTTTATAAATTTCATTCATCCGACGCTGTCGACCTCGGTACGTTGGCGCATGGTTTCCAAAAGTTCTGGCGCGGCGTGGTTGTCGGTGACGACGCGCGTGAGTTCTTCGAGGCGAGCGATACGCTCGAAATAGCTCTGGCCGAGCTTCGTGCTGTCCGTCGCAACGACTGTGCGGCGCGCCTGACGAATCAGGACGCGCTTCGTCTCGGCGTCTGTGTAATCCGGGCTCGTGAGGCCATAGTCTGTATCAAGGCCGTTCGCGCCGAGAAACAGCCAGTCGACGTGGAAGCGTTCCATGAAATCCGCTGTCATCTGCCCGCTCGCGCCGCGCAGAGCGTGTTCGTGTAAACCGTCCGGCTGTCCTGAAGCCGGCGCAAGATGTCCTCGCGGCGCTGGCGTGCATTCATTTGGAAGGCTCCTCATTCACGTAAATTTATTTTCGTAAAATGAATTTACGCTAATGATACCATACGTGCAAGGACCGTGCAAGAAACACAAGGGCGTTCACTTCAGCGTTTGCATCCACCGTTCGATGTCTGCCAGCGGGGTTTCCAGATGATCTCCGCCGGTGGAATCGAACTGCACGGCGTATGTGGAAACGATGTCTGCGCCGCCCGCCATTTTCTCCATATCCTTCAGGCAATGCGCCGGCCAGCCGCCGTGCGTCTGGAAGAGCACGACCTTCTTGCCTGTCAGATCATTCTGCGACAAGAACGTCCGCACGGCCGGGGCCATCGTGTACCACCACGTCGGCGTGCCAAGGATGATTTCGTCGTAGGAGGCGAGAGCCTTCTGCAGGGGCTTGATTTCCGGCGTAAAGCCGGAATTCACTTCTCTCTGCCCCTGATTCACGATTTCATCATACGAGCCCGTATATGGTGTCACCGTTTCGATTTCTTCGAGGTCTGCGCCCGTCGCCTGCTGGATCATCTTGGCAATCCGGCGCGTATTGCCTCGTGCCTGCGAATAATAAACAATCAGTTTTTTCATAGATACCTCTCCCCTTGTTTATACATTTCCCTCCGCCTTTCCGTCAGCAGCTTCATCATTTTTAATAGTATCATACCGCAGGAAACGTCTGTCATCAATTCGCTTTGCTTCCCGGATTGATTATTTTCGCTCATCGATTATACTGGAAAGGGCGATACAGATGTTGTTCCGACAGATCGAATACCTGCAGGATGGCCAGCCCGTCATAAAGAACTACTGCGCATTCTGGAAACGGTCGAACCGCAATCCCTGCGCTGCAGAGTTCGCCGGACTGCTGAAAGAGACATTCCGCTCCTGAAGTCGTGATAATCAAAAAGAACAACGATAAAACAAGAAAACGAAAGGCAGGGATACGTCATGCAGATGGAACGAAAACAAGGAAGCGAGCTCGCGATGTTTCTTGCCCTTGCGTTCCTGCTCCAGAGCTTGCGCCTTTTGATGCCGATGATACCGGGACCTGTCAACATGTTCCTGATTGGCAGCCTGCTCAACATGATCATGGCGCTCGCCATCTGGCGGACGCGCACGCGATGGGCGGCCATCATCGGCGTGCTGCTGCCGATCGGTGCCTTCTTCCAGGGGCAGCTTCCCATTGCTCCGATGCTTCCTGTCGTAGCAGCTGGAAACGCGGTCTTCACGCTCGCCGTCTTCGCGCTCGGCCCTCGCCGCCGTGCTTATGCTGCGCCATTTCTCAAAGCTGCCGTGCTTTTCACCGGCACGCATCTGGTTCTTCGGATGCTCGACCTGCCAGCGCCAATGGCCAACGTACTCACTTTCATGATGAGCTGGCCGCAGATTGTCACAGGTTGCCTTGGAATCTTTCTGGGCAGAGCTTTGCTGAAGCGGCTTCCCAAGTGATGGAAAAACAGGCGCACCCGTCCAGCTTGGACGTGTAATGACGGGCAGCCCAGCGGCGGCATGAAGATGTCGCTGAAAAGAGCGCAGAAAATTCCCCCATCATTTGCAGACTTCCACCAACGAATGGATCAGCCGTTCAAATTTTTCTGCAAAACGTTCATCATTCTCTGCTGTCCGCTTGCACGGGCCTTTGAGATGCATCTTTTTTGAGGAACGGCGCGCTTTCTTGACAACATATCGTTCCTGGAGCAGGCGGTCGATGTTTTCAGCCGTGTATTGCCAGCCGTTCTGGTGGACGGCATGCGCGCCCTTTCCGAGCACCATCGCGGCGACGCCGTAGTCCTGTGTGACAACGACGTCGCCTTTTTTGCATGCATTCGCGACGGCAATATCTACGGCATCCGCTCCCGCCCCGATGACATGGACGTCCCCGACCTCGGAAGAAAGGACATGGTTCGTGTCACAGAACAGCTGGAGGGAAACGCCGTATTTCTTCGCGACGTGCTCGATCTCCGGCACGACGGGACAAGCATCGGCATCGACAAGAATCTGGAATCCCATGAAGCATCACCTCCTGAAATCGCAGTATCATCCAGCTTATTTCTCTGATTCGTCATGCCTCATGGTTTTCCTGCTGCCGTCAATCTATGGTTTACCGATACGACACTTTTCCTCGGCAAACAGAAACAGTGCTGCAAGACACAAAACATCGAGACTTCTTCTTGCAGGAAACCACGGACGGGCGTATGATGAACCCAATCGATTCCATGAACGAAGGAGACATATCCTCATGACATTGCAGCAACTCCGCTACCTCATCAAGATCGTGCAGACCGGCTCGATCAATCTGGCGGCACAGGAACTTTTCCTCGCGCAGCCGAGCCTGTCGAAAGCCATGTCCGAGCTGGAAAAGGAGATGAACATCCCCATCTTCGTGCGATCGCACCGCGGCGTGACACTCACGGAAGAGGGCAGCCGCTTCCTTTCCTACGCACGGCAGGTCGTGGAGCAGGCAGATCTTCTGGAACAGCAGTACAAAGGCGGCCGCAACGTACGGCGTGTCTTTGCCATCTCGGCGCAGCATTATGCATTCGTCGTGAATGCGTTTGTCTCGCTCGTGCGTGAGTACGGCGAAGACGAATACGAATTTTCCCTGCGCGAGTGCCGGACGCACGACATCATCGAGGATGTACGCACGTACCGCAGCGAGCTCGGCGTGATTTATCTCAGCGATTTCAACAGCGCCGTCATGCGCCATATCCTGCAAGGGGCGGAACTCGCATTTCAGCCGCTGTTCACGGCAAAGCCGCACGTCTTCGTGAGCCGCCGCAATCCGCTTGCCGGGCGTGCCTCCGTAACGCTCGCGGACCTCGCGCCCTACCCGCGCCTCACGTACGAGCAGGGGACGAACAATTCGTTTTACTTCGCCGAAGAACTGCACAGCACGGAACAAGTGCCAAAGAGCATCATCGTTTCCGACCGTGCGACGCTCTTCAACCTGCTCATCGGCCTTGACGGCTACACGATTTCCTCTGGCGTGCTTTCCTCCGACCTGAACGGCACGAACATCTGCGCCGTGCCGCTCGAAAGCAGTGAGCACATGGACATCGGCTACCTGCATCCGGCTGGAACGGAACTCAGCCCGCTCGCAGAACGGTACGTCCAGCTGCTCCGGGCGTACATCCAGCGATACGGGCTGAAAATCAAGGATGAATGAATTTTTTCGCCAGGTTCAGGCGTCTTCCCAGACGCGCTCGGCGATGCGGCGGATGAGGCGAAGCTTCGCCCACTGATCTTCTTCCGTGAGGAGGTTGCCCTCCTCCGTGGAGGAAAAACCGCACTGCGGGCTGAGGCAGAGATGGTCAAGCGGCACGTATTGCGCCGCTTCGCGGATGCGGGCGATGACGTCTTCCTCGTTCTCGAGCTCCGGCGCTTTCGATGTCACGAGACCGAGCACAACCTGCTGGTTTTGGATGAAGCGCAACGGCTCGAATCCGCCAGCGCGCTCGGAATCGTATTCGAGGAAGAAGCCGTCGACCTGGCAGCCGCCGAACAGCGTCTCGGCCACGGGCTCATAGCCGCCGGAAGAGAACCACGTCGAGCGAAAATTGCCGCGGCAGATGTGCATCGTGATGACCATGTCTGCCGGCTTCGCTTCGAGCGCGAGGTTGATCATCTCGACATACTTCTTTGCGATGATGTCAAGGTCGAAACCGCGCTCCGCATACGCCTTGCGCTTGCCAGCGTCGCAGAACTCGCCCCAGGACGTATCATCGAGCTGCAGGTAGCGGCAGCCAGCGTCGTAAAACGCGCGGATGGCATGCTGGTACGCGATGGCGATGTCGTGGAACAGTTGGTCTTCATCTTCATACTGCGGGATGGGCGCGTAATCCGTCGCGCGCACGCAACAGATGAGGTGCAGCATGGACGGCGACGGAATCGTGAACTTCACGAGTGCTCCACCAGCTGCTTCCTGCACGAAACGGAAATCATCGAGGAACGGATGCTTGCCGAAATCGATCTTGCCCGTGATCTTGACCGTCGCGGCCTTTGGCTGCGCTCCTTTGAACGCCACCGACCAATGCTCGGCACTGACTTCGGTCACGCCTTCGAGCGCGGCGAGGAAATCCAGATGCCAATAGCGGCGGCGGAGCTCGCCATCCGTCACGGCGCGGAGCCCGACGGCTTTCTCCTGCGCCACGAGCTTGCGGATGGCCTCGTCCTCGGCACTCCGCAGCGCCTGCGCGTCGATCTCGCCTTTCGCGAACGCCGCGCGTTTCTCCTTGAGCGCCTGCGGCCGCAGGAAGCTGCCGACGATGTCATAACGGAATGGGGCTTGTGCTTTGCGTGCTGTCATAAAAAATCGCTCCTTTTGCGGTTCTGTTCGGTACGTTTTCTCGATGGACTCAGTGTAGCACAAGTGGAGCGTTATGTGTTCATACGCAATATCTTGGATATGTTATAGCTGAAATCTATAACATCACACGAACCGCAAGGAGCTGTGTCAGATACATCTCATGGTACTTGCGGGATATGCCTTGTAGACATGAAACCGCCATCAATATAAGCATTTGTTTCTTTCCTCTCGCCGGAATAAAATAAAACCATCAACCAGAAGCGAAGGAGGATTCTCATGCAGCAAACGACACTCAACAACAGCGTCATGATGCCGCTCCAAGGCTATGGCGTCTTCCAGATCACAGAGGAAGCTGTCTGCAAAGCGAGCGTGAAAGCGGCACTCGCGGCAGGTTATCGTCTCATTGACACGGCGGCGTGCTATGGCAACGAACGCGCCGTAGGCTCCGCCATCCGTGAAAGCGGCGTTCCGCGCAAAGACATTTTCATCTCGTCAAAAGTCTGGATTCAGGATGCCAGTTATGAAAAGACGAACGCGTCCTTTGCCAAGACGCTCGAAAACCTTGGCACGGACTACCTCGATCTCTACCTCATCCACATGCCCTACGGCGATTACCACGGCACATGGCACGCGATGGAGGAACTTTACAAAGCCGGAAAGATTCGTGCCATCGGCGTCTGCAACTTCCTGCCCGACCGCCTGCTTGACCTCATCCTCACACACGACGTCATCCCCGCCGTGAACCAGATGGAGACGCATCCGTTCTGCCAGAAAAAAAACTCCGCGAAGTCATGGAGCTCCACGACATCCGCCTGATGGCATGGGCCCCCTTCGCGAAAGGACAGTGCGGCATCTTCCAAGCCCCGACGCTCGCCGCCATTGGAAAACCGTACGGCAAGACGCCTGCGCAAGTCATTCTCCGTTGGCTCTTGCAAGAAAACATCATCGCCATCCCGAAATCCGTTCATGAAGAACGCATCCGGCAGAATTTCTCCATCGATGACTTCGAACTCACGGCAGACAATATCGCAACGATTCATCACATGGATCGTTACAACCCCCTGATCCTGGACATTGCCTCGATTGACGAAGTCCATCGCCTGTACGGCATCACGTTTAAGCAGTAAAGGAGCACGCCATGAAGAAACTTCTCACGCTCGCCACACTCTGCTTTGGGCTCTTCACCCATAAGTGTGGGTGAAAAATTAGCATCAGCATCGCCTCAAGCCGCGTGATTCGTGGCTCGAGGACGATTCGGCAATGGTACGACAAT
>OMZR01000030.1 GCA_900315575.1 uncultured Veillonellaceae bacterium | reverse complement strand
CAGGTCGAGCTCAAGTCCGGCGGTTTCCTCGTCATTGACAAGACAGAGGCACTGACGGTCATCGACGTCAATACCGGCAAATATGTCGGCAAGACGAATCTCGGCGACACCGTCTATCAGGCGAACCTCGAAGCGGCGGCCGAAATCCTCAAGCAAATCCGTCTGCGCGACATCGGCGGCATCATCATCGTCGATTTCATCGATATGGAGACGGACGAGCAAAAAACGGCGCTCTTGGATTTCCTGCGCGATGGTGCGCGAAATGATCGTGCGAAGACGAACATCATCGACATCACATCGCTCAGCCTCGTCGAAATCACGCGCAGGAAGTCGCGTTCGAACTTCGAGAGCGTCGTCTACAGCGAGTGTCCCGTCTGCCACGGCCGCGGCCGCATCGAATCGCCCGAGACCGTCTCCATCCGCATCAGCCGCGACATCCGCCGCATGGAGCACAAGAACCATGCAAAGAACGGCTATGAGATCGAAGTCCACGAGACCGTGGCCGAAGAGTTGCGCCAGAACCAGCTCATGATGAACCTTGCGGCGGAATTCGGCACCGACATCAAAGTCGTCACCCGCCCCGGCATCCACCCGGAGACATACACGATCTTACAACAGAGTTGAACAAGATAGAAAAACTTTCGCAAGAAACGGAACGATTCTTATACAGCAGCCCCCCTCCATGAGGGGGGACGGGCCGCGTGAGCGGCGGGGGGAGTAGTAGGATGCTGTAGCCTAACACGGGATTCGTTATAGCTAAAGGACTTTAGCAGTTACATGAAGACTCGTTCAGATGGTGCTTCTTACTACTCCTTCCACCGCTTCGCGGTCCCCCTCCCTCTAGAGGGAGGCAAAGGTTCAAGCTACTTGCCGAACTTGTTCAGAAATGTTAGGATAACAAAGGATTTATTTTTTGATTTTACATAGAAAAGAGTCTTTCACCATGAACAAAAAACATCTCACCGCGGCCATCCTGAGCGCCGCCCTCATCACCACATCTTTCCCAGCCGCTTTCGCCGCTGAGCAGGCCGCTCCGGCTACGACGGCAGCTACCACGAGCACGGCAGCTGCAACAACGCCAGCTGCGACAACTGCCCCCGCCGCTGCGACGACGCAGCAGGCCACGACGACCACCACGACCACGACGCAGTCCGCGACGTCTGAAACACCGACGAATGACGAAGCTGTGCTCGACAGCCGCAAGATCAGCATCAACCTCGCGGCCCGCTCGCTCGCTGTCTACGAAGGCCAGAAGCGCATCCGCCTCTATCCCATCGGCCCGGGCAAGGCTTCGACGCCGACGCCGGTCGGCTATTTCAAAGTCGAGTCGAAAGACCTCAATCCGACGTGGACGGATCCGACGGATCCCGGATATTCCATCCCGTCCGGCGAGAGCAACCCGCTCGGCTACCGCTGGATGGAAGTTCAGGGCAATTACGGCATCCACGGCACGAACAAGCCGGAATCCATCGGTCACTATGTCTCGAACGGTTGCATCCGCATGAATGAGAAAGACGTCGAGGATGTGTTCGACCTCGTCAAAGTCGGTACGCCGATCGAGATCACGTACAACCGTATCGTCGTCGAGAAGACGCCGGACGACCGCATTGCGTTCTATGTCTATCCGGACGGCTATGGCCGCCAGCCGCTCGATGTCGAGGAAGCGACGAAATGGCTCAAGGGCTATGGCGTGCAGAACTTCATCAGTGATGAAGACATCGAGAAGAAGATCGAGGCATCGGACGGCGAGCCGACGTACATCGGCAAGGTCTACAACATCACGGTCGATGGCAAGAAGCTCCAGAACAAGGCCGTCGAGCAGGATGGCATCACGTATCTGCCGGCCATCGACCTCGCAGATGCGGCCGGCGTGAACCTCGGCTGGGACGAGAAGTCCGAAGTCCTCTTCAGCACGGTCGGCAAGGCCACGGGCTACAACAAGAAGGACACGCTCTACTGCAATGCTGATGACGTGCAGACGCTGTTCCACCTCGACGGCGGCCTTTCGGACAAGCAGTACGTCTATCACAAAATGACAGCGGCTCCGGCAGCGGCAGCCACGACGGCAGCGCCTGCTGCGACGACGCCTGCAACGACAGCAGCTCCGACGACGGCAGCAACGACGACGGCCGCAACGGTTGCGCCTGCAGCAGAATAATCCGTACTAAGTTTGGAAAGCAGGAGGGAATCCCTTGAAAAAGCGTTTCGTCATCCTCGACGGCAGCAGCCTCTTCTTCCGGGCATTCTTCGCCCTGCCGCCGCTCACGTCTCCGACGGGCGAGTACACGAATGCCATCTTCGGTTTCGCAAACATGTTCCTGAAGCTCTGGGAAGAGCTCAAGCCAGACGAGCTCGTCATCGCGTTTGACAAGAGTCGCCATACGTTCCGTACGGAGCTCTATCCCGAATACAAGGGCACGCGCGACAAGACGCCGGACGAGCTCAAGAGCCAGATTCCTTTGCTCGAAGCGTTCGCCGATGCGCTCGGCGTCACGTTCCTCGAAAAGGATAACTACGAGGCCGATGACATCATCGGCACGCTTGCGACGCAGGCGGCGGCCGCTGGCTATGACGCGAGCGTCGTCACGGGCGACCGAGACGCGCTCCAGCTCGTGCGGCCAGGTCTCCGCGTGCTCATGACGAAGAAGGGCATCTCCGACCTCAAGGAATACGACGAGGCGGCGTTCACAGAAGAATACCAGATGGAGCCGCTGAAGCTCATCGACCTCAAAGGCCTCATGGGCGATACGGCCGACAACATCCCGGGCGTCCCGGGCGTCGGGCCGAAGACGGCGACGAAGCTGCTCCTCGAATACGGCACGCTCGAAAACGTCCTCGATCATGCAGGCGAAGTCAAAGGAAAAAAGCTTCAGGAGCGCCTGACGACATTTGCCGAGCAGGCACAGCTCTCGAAGACGCTGGCCACCATCAACTGCGACGTGCCAGATCTCGATGCGCCGGGCGCGTACAGCGTCCATCCAGACGCCGCGAAGTTCACGACGTTCTGCCAGCGCTACAATCTCAAAGCCGTGCTGACGCGCGGCAAGAAATTGCTGGCAAAGCTGGCGGCTGAGGAAAAAGGCGAATCGCTGACGCTTTCTGCCGATGGCGGGACGAAAGCTGCGCCTGCAAAAACAGGAAAAGGCACGAAGAAAGCCGCATCCGATGCGCCGGCGATGCCTGACCTCTCGACCATCGATGTCGTCATGCCGGATGGCCATATCGTCTTCGACTGGAAAGACTGCCTTCATGCAGGCCTCCGCTTTGACGACGGCAAGCATGTCGATGATCTCAAGCTCATGGCATACCTGCTGCATCCCGAGGCGACGGAATACACGATTCCCGCGCTTCTCGCGGAGTTTTTCCCCGAAGAAGTTCAGCCGGAGACCGCCCTTCTGCCTCCCCCCATGGGGGAGGGGGACCGCGAAGCGGTGGAGAGGGTTGTCCGCGCTGCTTACCAGCGTCTCCTGCCTCCAATGCGAGCCCAGCTTGACAAGCTCGGCCTCACAAAGCTCTACGAGGACATCGAGTTGCCGCTCGTGCCCGTGCTTTTTGAGATGGAGCAGACTGGCGTCTTTGTGAACCGCGATCATCTTGCGGAAAAAGCCGAGGTCATTGGCGACCGCATCAAGGGACTTGAAGACGACATCTACACGCTTGCGGGAAAGACGTTCAAGATCAACTCGCCGAAACAGCTCGGCGCCGTGCTGTTTGAAGACCTCGGCCTGCCGCCCGTCAAGAAGACGAAGACGGGCTATTCGACGAATGCCGAAGTCCTCGAGACGCTGCGGTATCAGCACCCGATTATCGAGTGCATCTTGTCATACCGTCTCTGGACGAAGCTCAAATCGACGTATCTCGACGGCATCGCGGCGCTGATTCATCCCGAGACGGGGCGCGTCCATACGAGCTTCAACCAGACCGTCACGGCGACGGGCCGCCTTTCGAGTTCCGACCCGAACCTCCAGAACATCCCCGTGCGCACGGAGCAGGGCAAGGAAATCCGCGCTTTGTTCGAGCCGGGGGAAGGCTATGACGCCATGCTCTCGGCAGACTATTCGCAGATCGAGCTGCGCCTGCTCGCGCACATGTCGCAGGATGAAAATTTCATCGAGGCATTCCGCGAAGGGCAGGACATCCATGCCCGCACGGCCGCCGAAGTCTTCCATGTCCCCATCGAGGACGTCACGAGCGAGGAGCGCCGCCGCGCGAAAGCTGTGAATTTCGGCATCGTCTACGGTATCAGCGATTATGGCCTCTCACGCGACCTCCACATCTCGCGCAAAGAGGCGGCAGGCTATATCGACGAATACTTTACGCGCTATCCGGGCGTCAAAGCGTTCATGGACAAGGTCGTCGAAGAGGCGCACCAGACGGGCGCTGTCACGACGATGTACGGCCGCCGCCGCGAGCTCCCCGCCATCCACAGCAAGAACTTCAATCAGCGCTCGCTCGCCGAGCGCATGGCGATGAACACCCCGATTCAGGGCACGGCGGCCGACATCATCAAGATCGCCATGATCCGCGCCTCGCGCATGCTCAAAGCGGCAAACGTCAAGAGCCGCATCCTGCTCCAGGTCCACGACGAACTCGTGCTCGAAGTGGTGAAGGAAGAAATCCCGAAAGTTACGGAAATCCTCAAAGAAGCCATGGAGCACGCAGCAGACCTGTCCGTCCCGCTCGTGGTCGATGTGAATGTAGGAAAGAATTGGGCGGAGGCAAAGTAGGTCGCGAAGATGGGCAAGAGGAAAAGAGGGATGAGAAAAATGGATGAAAAAAACTTTGCAATACAAAATGCATCAAGAAGAACGGAGCCCCAGAGCATGCAGCCCCCCTCTAGAGGGGGGACGGGCCGCGAGAGCGGCGGGGGGAGTCCCCTGCATGGCAAAGCGAAAACGCAGAACATAACTTCCGCGGGTGCGACCATGAAAATCATCGGCCTTACCGGCGGCATCGCTTGCGGCAAAAGCACCGTTTCCAACATCCTCAAAACCCTCGGCGCGAAAATCCTCGACGCCGACGCCATGGCGCATGAGCTCATGCAGCCAAAACAGCCGCTCTGGAACCTCTACGTCTCGCATTGGGGCGAGGGAATCCTGAAGCAGCCGGGCGGCACGCTTGACCGCCGCGCCATCGGGGCGATTGTCTTTAACGACCCTGCCGAGCGCCAGTGGCTTGACAGCGCCGCGCATCCTATCCTGCTCGCCGAGGCGCAGCGCCGCCTCGCGGCTCTTGAAAAGCAACATACAGAAGTTGCGGTACTCGATGTACCGCTTCTTTTTGAGTCTGGATGGGACCGTCTTGCCGATGAAATCTGGGTCACGTCCGTCTCCGAGGACGTCCAGCTGCAGCGCCTCATGCGTCTCCGAG
This sequence comes from uncultured Veillonellaceae bacterium, assembly GCA_900315575.1. Taxonomy (GTDB): domain Bacteria; phylum Bacillota; class Negativicutes; order Selenomonadales; family Selenomonadaceae; genus Selenomonas_C. The sequence goes on along the minus strand of OMZR01000030.1, from coordinate 23,511 downwards.
GACGTCCAGCTGCAGCGCCTCATGGCGCGCAACGGCTGGACGGAGGCCGAAGCCCGCGCCCGCATCGCCGCCCAGATGCCCCTCGCCGAAAAGCGCGCCCGCGCCGATGTCATCCTCGACAACAGCGGCACGCTCGACGAGCTCCGTGAGCAGGTGATCCGGGCATACCATAACGAAAAGCACGTTGCATCCATCGGAACGGAGCCCGTCAATCCCGGAGCCCCCTTCATTGAGGGGGGAGGGCCGCGTAAGCGGCGGGGGGAGTAGTAGGGAGCACGCACAGACGAATTTGCAGAACCTAACGGCGGGAAAAGAGGATTTCCGTCCCCAATGTCGAATGAAACAAAGGTAAAATGAACGGTAAAACAATAAAGCAACCAGGAGGAACCCAGTATGGAAACCTTTGAAATGGAAGTGGGCGGACGAAAGCTCATCATCGAGCACGGCAAGATGGCGAAGCAGGCGAACGGTGCCGTGCTCGTGCGTTATGGCGACACGGTCGTGCTCGTGACGGCTACGGCGTCGAAAGAACCGCGCGAAGGCGTCGATTTCTTTCCGCTGACCGTCGATTATGAGGAAAAGATGTATGCGGCGGGCAAGATTCCGGGCGGATTCATCAAGCGCGAGGGACGCCCGTCGAGCGACGCGACGCTCTGTGCGCGTCTCATCGACCGCCCCATCCGTCCGCTGTTTCCGAAAGGGTTCCGCAACGACGTGCAGATCGTCGCGACCGTGCTCTCCGTCGAGCAGGACAATGCGCCGGAAATCGCGGCCATGATTGGCGCGAGCACGGCGCTCTCCGTTTCTGACATCCCGTTCGAGGGGCCGATTGCAGGCGTGCGCGTCGGCCGCGTCGATGACGAATTCATCGTCAATCCGACGGAGGAACAGCGTGCCGTCTCGACGCTGAACCTCACGGTCGCTGGCTCGCACGATGCCGTCATGATGGTCGAGGCCGGCGCGAACGAACTCCCCGAGGATGTCATCCTCGACGCCATTCTCTTCGGCCACAAGGAAATCCAGCGCATCGTCGAGTTTGAAGAGGAAATCCAGCGCGCCTGCGGCAAGGAAAAGATGGAAGCCCATCTCTTCACCGTGCCCGACGACCTCGCGGCCGCGATCGACGCCTATGCGCGCGAGCGCCTCGACCAGGCGACGCGCAATCCCGACAAGCTCGACCGTGATGCCCATATCGGCGCGATTGCGGCTGATGTGACCGAGCATTTCCTGCCCGATTATCCCGAGATGGAAAAGGAAATCGCCATGGCGTTCCACGACCTCGAGAAGGCCGTCGTGCGCCACATGATCACGCATGAAAAAATCCGCCCGGACGGCCGCGGCGTCGAGGAAGTCCGCCCGATTTCCTGCGAGGTGGGACTCCTGCCGCGCACGCATGGCTCGGCGCTCTTCACGCGCGGCCAGACGCAGGTGCTGACCGTCACGACGCTCGGCCCGCTCGGCGATGAGCAGGTCATCGACGGTCTCGGCCCCGAGACGACGAAGCATTACATCCATCACTACAATTTCCCCGGCTACTGCGTCGGCGAGGCGCGCCCGATGCGCAGCCCCGGCCGCCGCGAAATCGGCCACGGCGCTCTTGCCGAGCGCGCGCTCGTGCCCGTTGTGCCGTCCATCGAGGAATTCCCGTACACCGTGCGCCTCGTTTCCGAAGTCCTCGAATCGAATGGTTCGAGCTCGCAGGCATCTGTCTGCGGCAGCACGCTCTCGCTCATGAATGCAGGCGTGCCGATCAAGCGCCCGGTTTCCGGTGTCGCGATGGGCCTCGTCAAAGAGGGCGACAAGTACACGATCCTCACCGATATCCAGGGCATGGAGGATGCGCTCGGCGACATGGACTTCAAGGTCGCGGGCACGAGCGAGGGCATCACGGCCATCCAGATGGACATCAAGGTCGACGGCCTCTCGCGCGACATCCTCTCGTCGGCGCTCCAGCAGGCAAAGCGCGGCCGCGCCTTCATCCTCGGCAAGATGCTCGAATGCATCTCCGAGCCCGCGAAGGAGCTCTCGCCCTATGCACCGCGCGTCGAGACCATCACGATCAAGACGGACAAGATTCGCGACGTCATCGGCACGGGCGGCAAGGTCGTGCGCGGCATCATCGACGCGACGGGCGTCGACATCGACATCCATGAAGACGGCAACATCTTCATCACCTCGAACGATGCCGAGGGCATGGCGAAGGCGAAGCAGATGATCAACGACATCGTCCGCGAGGTCGAGGTCGGCGAAGTCTTCACAGGCACGGTCACGCGCATCCTCAAGTTTGGCGCGTTCGTCCAGATCCTGCCGAACAAGGAAGGCCTCTGCCATATCTCGCAGCTCGCAAAACACCGTGTCGAGAAAGTCGAGGACGTCGTGAAAGTCGGCGATCAGCTGACCGTCAAAGTCGTCGAAATCGACGACAAAGGCCGTATCAACCTTTCGCACAAGGCGACGCTGTAAGCACATGCAGCAGCGTTTTCTGATAAATTTTTGGAGGTTTTCATTTTGGCAGACCGGTATTATCGTTTGAAAGTGGCTGGCGTAACGCGCGAGCTGCCGATCCTCAATGTGACAGACACGCTCGCAATCGCAGGTTTCGTCATGCTCGGCGATGTCGAGCTCGTCGAGAATTGCGCTCGCGAGATTGCAAAGAAAGTGCCGCGCGAGACCGAGATCATCCTGACGGCCGAGACAAAGGGCATCCCTTTCGCCGCCGCGCTTGCGCAGGTGCTCGGCCAGAAGCGCTACGTCGTCGCGCGCAAGTCCGTCAAGGCCTACATGGAGCACCCCATCTGGGTCAAAGACGTTTCCATCACGACGGAAGGCGAGCAGAAGCTCTGCCTCGACGGCCCTGATATCGAGCGTATCAAGGGACACAACGTCCTGCTGCTCGACGACGTCATCAGCACGGGCGGTTCCATCGCTGCGCTCCGCGCCCTCTGCGAGCAGGCCGGCGGCCGTGTCATCGGCCAGGCGGCTGCTCTCGCCGAAGGCGGTGCGGCGGAACGCGAGGATATCATCTATCTTGAGAAGCTGCCATTGTTTGATGCGCAGTAAAGTCAGGAGAATACAGGAATAGACGCTTGTCATCATACATTACTGGCAGGCGCCTTTTTTATGTGACGAGCGGCTCAAATGTCATCAAGATACATATGTAGGTTTGTCAATGATATGTTACACAGACTCCAAGTGAGCCTGCAACGATTCCTTTTGAGATTTCCACCTCAACGGACGCATCGGGAAGTTGTTATACCTCCTGGTGTGCTCCTTTAGCTGTTGGTTGAAATCATCTAGCGAGTAGAACGTGTGCTTCGCATAGAAATATCGGTTATCTTTTCGATGCGACCGCTCCACCTTGCCGTTGTGCCTCGGCGTATAAGGGCGAATCTTTTGGTGCTCGATCCCATGGCGTCGAAGCTCCTTTTCGAATAATGTCTCGTCATTCTCGGGATCTTTCGTGAAGCGCTTCGTAAACTCAACACCGTTGTCCGTCTGCACTTTGCGTATGGTGAACGGAAACCGCTTTATGAGATGTTGCAGGAACAGCATAGATGAATACGTGCTTTGCTCGTCGAACCCTTCGAGGTAACGGAAACGCGTGCATTCGTCAATGGTCGTGTACTGGTAGAGCTTCAGCCCTTCGTCTCGCACCTTTCCTGTAATGCAGATTTTCGGAACGACCTTGACGTCGATCTGCACCTTCTCGCCGGGGAACAGCGCTTCCTTGTACAGCTTCGGCGTGTATTTCTTGGGATTCTGGCATACGGCCTGCTTCAAGCCCATGCGGCGTATGCAGCGGTAAAGACAGGAGATGCTGCATGTGTATCCTCGCTGGCGGAGCTTTACCCAGAACACGACGAGGCCGTCCAGAGGATTCCGACGGCGCATATCGCGGATGAGCTTCATCTCTTTCTCTGTGTGCTGCTTCGGATAGCTGTGAGGCCGTCTTGAGCGGTAACGGAGGGAGTCCAGCGTGCCGTCGTAGCGTCGGCGCCAGCGGTAGATGTATTGCCGGTTGGTTCGGTACTTGGTGGCGGCCTTGGTAACGCCGTGCTTTTCTGCATAGGAAAGAATGGATTGCCGATACTTGAGGTCTTGTGTTATGCTATTCATAGGGGAAGCTCCTTCTTGGTGTGTTTGGTTTGGTAGCTAAAGCGTAACACAAGAGGGCTTCCTCTTTCTATACGGTCATGTGTAACACATCTATGGTAAACCTACAATCTTTTTGTAGATTTTGCGGAAAATGCTTGCACTCCTGCCGCTTTTATGATAGGATAGCAAGCAATGAAACAACTTTACATGGAAAATGCGTTGAAGAGGAATAGTAGACCGCGCGGAGTGGATAGAGAGCATCCGGTTGGTGGAAGGATGCGACGATGCACGGACGGAACTCGCCTCGAAGCAGCCCGCTGAATGTCTTGGTGGATAGACGAGTAGGCGGCGCCGGAAAGCTCCCCGTTAGCGAAGAGCAGGATATGAATGTATCCGGATGAGGCGTTTCTTGCGAGAGGGACGCGAAGTAGAGTGGTAACACGAAGGCAGAGCCTTTCGTCTCTTTTAGGAGATGAAAGGCTTTTTATTTTGGGAGGAATCTAAATGAAGAACTATCAGAAGTACAGCAAGGGTTATTTCATGCCGCCGACGATTGACACGGAGTGGATGAAGAAGGATGCGCCGGATCATGCACCCATCTGGTGCAGCGTCGATATGCGCGACGGCAACCAGGCACTCGTCATCCCGATGAGCCTTGACCAGAAGCTCGAGTTCTACAAGATGCTCCTGAAAGTCGGGTTCAAGGAAATCGAGGTCGGCTTCCCCGCAGCTTCTGACACGGAGTATGAATTCCTGCGCCGCCTCGTCGAGGACGACCTGATCCCTGATGACGTGACAGTGCAGGTGCTGACGCAGGCACGCGAGCACATCATCCGCAAGACGTTCGAGGCGCTGAAGGGCGTCAAGAATGCCATCGTCCATGTCTACAATTCGACGTCGGTCGCGCAGCGCGAGCAGGTTTTCCGCAAGTCGAAAGAGGAAATCAAGCAGATGGCCGTCGATGGCGCGAAGCTCCTCAAAGAGCTCACGGAAGAGGCGGGCGCGAATTACCGTTTCGAGTATTCGCCGGAGAGCTTCACGGGCACGGAGCCGGAGTATGCGCTCGAGGTCTGCAACGCTGTGCTCGATGTCTGGCAGCCGACGCCCGACCACAAGGCGATCATCAACCTGCCGGCAACGGTCGAAATGAGCATGCCGCATGTCTTCGGCATGCAGATTGCCTACATGAATCAGAACCTCAAGTACCGTGATGGCGTCGTGCTGTCGCTCCATCCGCACAATGACCGCGGCTGTGGCGTGGCCGATACGGAGATGGGGCTGCTCGCTGGCGCGGATCGCGTCGAGGGCACGCTGTTCGGCAACGGCGAGCGCACGGGCAACGTCGATGTCGTGACGGTCGCGATGAACATGTTCGCGCTCGGCATCGATCCGGGACTCGATTTCTCGAATATGCCGGAGCTCGTCGAGACGTATGAGACGCTGACGGGCATGGAGGTCGGCCCGCGCCAGCCGTACGCCGGCCAGCTCGTCTTCGCTGCGTTCTCAGGCTCACATCAGGATGCGATTGCCAAGGGCATGAAGTGGAAGGACGAGAAGAACCCCGACAAGTGGACGTTGCCGTACCTCTACATCGATCCGAAGGACGTCGGCCGCGAGTACGACGGCGACGTCATCCGCATCAACAGCCAGTCCGGCAAGGGCGGCGTCGGTTTCATCATGGAGAAGAAGTACGGCATCGACATGCCGAAGAAGATGCGCGAGGATTTCGGATACTGCGTCAAGGGCGTGTCCGACCACAAGCACAAGGAGCTCATGCCGGACGAAATCTACAAGATTTTCCAGGACGAGTATGTCAACGTCGAGACGCCGTACAAGCTCATCGACTTCCTGCTCAAAAAGGAGCCGGACGGCACGCGCAGCGGCACGGTCGATGTCGAAATCGACGGCAAGCATGAGGCGTTCCTCGCACGCGGCAACGGCCGCCTCGATGCGGTCTCGAATGCCATTCAGAAGGAGCTCGGCGTCACGTACAAAGATCTCACGTACAGCGAACATGCGCTCGAGCTCGGCCAGTCGAGCCGCGCGATGGCCTACATCGGTATCACGGGCACGGATGGCAAGATCACCTGGGGCGCGGGCATGGACACGGACATCATCACGGCGTCCATCCAGGCGCTGTTCAGCGCGGTCAACCGCATGAAGGCGGGCAAGTAATGCGCGCGGTCGTCACGCGCGTCAAGAGCGCATCCGTCACGATTGAGGGAAAGGTGAACGGAGAAATCGGGCAGGGCTATCTCGTGCTGCTCGGCGTGGGCCCTGAGGATACGGAGGCTGTCGCGGAAAAGCTTGCGGAAAAAATCGTGCACCTGCGCGTCTTCGAGGACGAACAGGGACGCATGAACCGCGACATCGCAGCGGTTGGCGGACACATCCTCGTCGTCTCGCAATTCACGCTCTACGCGGATCTCTCCAGCCGCCGTCCGGGTTTTTCTCATGCGGCAAAGCCGGAGCTTGCAAAACCGCTCTACGAATATTTCCTCGCCTGCCTCGGCGACCTTGGCTTTCCGCCGGAGCATGGCGAGTTCGGTGCCGACATGCAGGTCGCGTCCGTCAATGACGGGCCGGTGACGCTGCTGTATGAACTTGATTCCTGAACTTTGACAGAGAAAAGCCCTGGCCAGATCTTTGGAAGGAAGATTTGGCCAGGGCTTTTTGGATGCATGAAAATCGGAAATCAGGGGACGAAGATGAAGCTGGCGAGCGCCGGATGATCCTTACGGAGATCCATCTTGATTTTGTTGAGCGGGGCAAAAAGCGGCGCGAGCGTCAGGCGGAGCTTGAAGCGCAGGAGCGTGTGGCTGTTGCTGCCGAAGATCGGGACGCGGTCGAGGATGAACGGGTCTTCGCCGGGTTCGGCGAGGCCGTAGTTGACAGTGAATGCCGCGCGGTAGCCAGCATCCTTCGTCGCCTGCTCGATGTCGTCATTGTATTCGCCGCAAGGGTAGGCGATAAAATTCACCTGTTTGCCGAGGTTCCACTCGATGGCCTGCTTTGAGCCGGTGAGCTGGTGCTTCGCTTCGTCGAGGTCGGGCGCCTTCGTGAGTTCCTCATGCGAGAGCGTATGGCTTTCAAAGTCGATGAGGCCGCTCTGCTGCATGTCCTGCACGTCGCTCCAGGTCAGGTAGTTTGGATATGTGTTGACATAATCGGAAATCAGGAAGATCGTTGCCTTGAGCTGATATTTCTCGAGAACGGGGAATGCGTGGTTGTAGTTGTCGAGGTAGCCGTCGTCGAACGTGATGACGACGGGCTTTTCGGGAAGCTTTGTGCCGTTTTCCCAGGCGTCGAGCATGTCGGCGGGCGTGATGGCCGTGTAGCCGTTCTCAGAGAGGTACTTCATCTGCGCTTCGAACTGTTCTGTGTTGACAGTCAGAGCGTTCTTTTCCGTGTCATTGATCTGGTGGTAGTTAAGCACGGGAACGCCGCCCTTGGCTGCATGGAACAGCGAGCCGACGAAACCGATGACGGCGATGAGGAGCACAGCGGCCGTAGCGAGCAGCCATCTGCAACGTTTTTGCAAAGGAAACACATCCTTTTCATGTCGGAAAGATAAGAAGTTCAGATTGTTTTCAGTTTGCCATAGTGTCTAATATATTACATCGCCTTGCTGGTGTCAAGGAATCTTTCAGCAGGGGAGCCGCATGGCCTTGCGCCGCACGCGGTTCCTGTCATATAATAGGGCGTGTGAAAAAAGCAGGAAGCTCATCTTTCTAGATAAAGGAGTACCAAATCTTGAATCGCAACGATTTATGCTGGTGTGGCAGCGGCAAGAAGTACAAGAAATGCCACATGGATTATGACGAACGCATCAACGAGATCAAGTTCGACATCTTCAAGGGGCAGTGCCGTCCGCCCCACAAAATCATCAACAACGAGGCGGACATCGCGGGCATCCGCGCGGCAGCGGCCATCAACGATGCGGCGCTCGACCTCATGGACGAGATGGCGAAACCGGGCATCGACACGGCGACGCTTGACAATGCCGTCTATGAATTTCTGACGGCGCGCGGCGCGGTCCCGGCCGATCTCAATTTCGAGGGCTATCCGAAGAGCGTCTGCATCTCGATCAACGACGTCGTCTGCCACGGCATCCCGTCGAAGAAGACGATCCTCAAGGAAGGCGACATCGTCAACATCGACATGACGACGAAGTACAACGGCTACTTTGCCGATGCCTCGCGCATGTACATGATCGGCGAGGTCAGCGAAGAGGCGGCGCGCCTCGTGCGCGTGACGCGCGAGTGCATGATGAAGGGCATCGAGGCCGCGAAGCCGTGGCATTTCCTCGGCGACGTCAGCGCGGCCTGCGGCAACCATGCGCATGCGAATGGCTACACGGTCGTCACGGATCTCGGCGGTCATGGCGTCGGCAAGGAGTTCCACTGCGAGCCTTTCGTGCCGCATGTCGGCGAGCCGGGCACGGGCATGCTGCTCGTCCCAGGCATGACAATCACGATCGAGCCGATGATCAACCAGGGCACGTCGAAGGTCAAGACGGACAAGGCGGACGGCTGGACGGTCCGCACGAAGGACGGCAAGCTCTCTGCCCAGTGGGAGAATACAATCCTGATTACGGAGACGGGCGCGGAGGTCATTTCGTCATGATTTCGTTTGCTGATTTCGGCCTTGCACCGTCTGTTGTCGAGACATTGCGGCTGCACGGCATCAAAGAGGCGACGCCTGTGCAGGAACGCGCCATCCCCGAGGTGCGCGCAGGCCGCGACGTCATCGTGCAGGCGCAGACGGGCACGGGCAAGACGCTGGCGTTCCTGCTGCCGATTTTTGAGAAAATCAAGGCGCAGGCCGACGTCGCACAGGCGCTCGTCGTGACGCCGACGCGCGAGCTCGCCATCCAGATTGCGAAAGTGGCTGGCATCGTCGGCGAAGCGGCAGGCATTACGAGCCTCGTCATCTACGGCGGGCAGGACATCGAGCGGCAGAAGCAGAAGCTCCGCCGCCATCCGCAGCTCATCATCGGCACGCCGGGGCGCCTGCTCGATCACCTGCGGCGCGGCACCATCGACCTCTCGCACGTCAACAAGTTCGTGCTCGACGAGGCCGACGAGATGATGAAGCTCGGCTTCATCGAGGACGTCGAGCTGCTGCTGCACGAAGTGGCTGACGACCGCCAGTTCATGCTGTTCTCCGCGACGATGCCCGACCGCGTGCGCGGCCTCGCGAAGGCGTACATGAAAGCGCCGGAGGAAATCCTCATCAAGAGCGACACGGTCACGCTCGAAAATATCCATCAGGAAATCGTCGATACGCGCGAAGAGACGAAGCTCGACACGCTCTGCGAAGCCATCAACAAGTACCAGCCGTACCTCGCGATGGTCTTCTGCTCGACGAAGCAGCGCGTCCACCAGGTCACGATGGAGCTCGCGGCGCGCGGTTATCTCGCAGACGAGCTGCACGGTGACCTCTCGCAGGTGCAGCGCGCGCTCGTGCTGAAGCGCTTCCGCACGGCGAAGCTCCAGATCCTCGTCGCGACGGACATCGCCGCGCGCGGCCTCGACATCGAGGGCGTCACGCATGTCGTGAACTACGACATCCCGCGCACGACCGAAGACTACATCCACCGCATCGGCCGCACAGGACGCGCGGGCGCTGACGGCATGGCCATCACGTTCGTCAACGCGCGCCAGTACACGCAGCTCCGCCGCATCGAGGCGGGCATCAAAGCGCGCATCGAGAAGGCGCATTCCGACCGCCACAAGAAGCATGCGGAAAAGCAGGCCGTCATGAAGGCGAAAGTCCTCGAAGAGCGCCAGAAAGCGCACGCGAAGAAAGCGAAGCCGCTCAGCAAGTATGCGAACCGCAAAGGCGCGCAGCACAAAGGCCGCAACGACCGCAGCCGCCGCCAAAGCGTCCAGCAGCGGAAAGCCGGCAACAAATCAAACATCGGCCACCGCTCGAAAATCGGCGGGCGGCGGAAGTAAGGATTTTCAAGACGTCCTCCGGGATGCAGGAAGCATCTCGGAGGATGTTTTTTATTATTGTGCACATAAAACGAATTTTTGTCTTTACGGGGGGGGGACTTGCCTGTTATAGTAGAAGTATCGCAGCAATTCCGTGCGAGAAATCTATGACAGGAGCGTGCATGATATGTCAGAACCCGTGAAATATATCGTTGTCCAGGCAGGCGGGCGCGGGAGCCGGATGGAGATCCTGACGCGGAACAAGCCGAAGGCGCTCGTCCCCGTGGAGAACCTGCCGATGCTGTTCCACCTGTTCCGGAAATATCCGGAGGCGCATTTCGTCGTCATCGGCGATTATCGGTACGACGTCCTCGCGAAGTATCTGAAGAGCTTTGCCGATGCATATGACTATGAGCTCGTCCATGCATCTGGCGCGAAGGGGACGTGCGCCGGCCTTGCGGAAGCGCTGCAGCGCGTGCCCGCGCATACGCCATTCTTCCTGATCTGGTGCGACCTGCTGCTTTCGAAGGATTGGCAGATGCCTGCCGCCGATGCAGACTACGTCGGCATCGCAGATGGCTTCTCCTGCCGCTGGAAATTCGAAGACGGGCACTTCGTAGAAGAACGGAGCAGCACGCATGGCGTGGCGGGCGCGTTCGTGTTCCAGGAGAAGGAGCGCCTCGCGGGACTTCCCGCAGAGGGGGAATTCGTCCGCTATCTCGCGGAATCCCGCCATGCATTCCAGGAAATGAAGCTGATGGGGGCGCGGGAATACGGCCATTACAGCGACTGGGAGAAGCTGCCGCGCATGAAGTGGCGTCCGTTCAACCGTCTGGAAGTCCGCGGCGACCGCGTGACGAAGATGGGCATCGACGCGCAGGGCATCGCACTCGGCAAGCGGGAATCGAACTGGTATCGGAAGCTTGCGGGCTCGACGTTCCAGAACCTGCCGCACATCTATGGATACGAGCCGCTCGAGATGGAATGGATCGATGGCAAGAACATCTACGAGTATTCATACCTGCCGGAGGAGCAGAAGAAGCGCATCCTCTCGGAAATCATCGGCTGCCTGAAGTCCCTGCATGCGCTCGGCAGCGTGCCGGCGGACGAAGCGAGCTACCGGCAGGCGTATCTCGGCAAGACGTATGACCGTCTGGCGAAAGTGCGCGACCTCGTGCCGTTTGCCAATGACGAAACCATCGTCATCAACGGCAAGCGCTGCCGCAACATCTTCTTCCAGCAGGAAGAGGTGGAGAGGCGTGTCCTGCGCTATCAGCCGGAGCAGTTCGTCTTCCTGCATGGCGATCCGACGTTCAGCAACATGATGCTGCGCCATGACACGGAGCCCGTCCTCATCGATCCGCGCGGCTATTTCGGCACGACGGAAATCTATGGTGATGCGGCGTATGACTGGGTCAAGCTCTACTATTCGCTCGTGAGCAACTATGACCAGTTCAACTTGAAGCGCTTCGCGCTCGACATCCGGGAGGATTTCGTGGATCTTCGGATGGCGTCGAACAATTGGGAAGACATGGAAGATGAATTCTTCCATCTGCTCGATGGTGACGTGACGCGGCCGCAGATGAAGCTGCTGCTCGCGCTGACGTGGCTCTCGCTGACGACGTACGCATGGGAAGATTATGATTCCATCTGCGGGGCGTTCTATGAGGGCGTGTATCTGCTGGAGGAAGCGCTGGAAATGGAGGAAGAGGCATGAGCCGCCGTTATCTGATGATGCCGAACCTGCCGAAGGAGGAGGCGCTGTTCCAGAACGTCGTGGCCGCTTTTGTCGAGAAGGCAATTTTCTCGGAGGCAGAGCTCATCATCGTCTGGGAGAAGGAAGAGGACATCCAGACCTATCTGGGGCGGTGGCTCTACGGACTGCCCGTGCAGGCCGGCCGTTTCCGCCATCTCCTGCGCACGAACCTCCAGGAGGGGCAGGAGGGGCAGCTGCTCTCTGCCGCAGATGCGTACATCATCGGCCGTCATCCCGGAGAGCTCCCCTTGATCGACATCGCGTTCCGGAAGGGCATGCCGATCTTCGGCCCGGAGGACGACTGGTTCCATGATCTGGAGCTGCTCCCGGAAGAGCAGGCGCGTCAGGATGCCTGCGAGAAATTGATGCAGGATCTCCTGCTGCGGTTCCCGCAGAAGACGCATGAACTCCTGCTCGTCCATCAGGGGCTCGGGGAGAGCTCGGCACTGTTCTGCTGGCTGCAGGCCTATCGGGCGTCTGCCGGGAAGAAACTCCTCCTCATCTGCTTTCAGGCATCTCGTGGCGCACTGTTTTCCCAGTGTCCGGCGGCCGATGTCGTCGCCATGGTGCAGCCGTTCCTTTATGCCTATCTTGCGACGCGCCGCAGGAACGGGAACCCGTGGAAGAATTTCCTGGCGCTGCACTTCATGCCGCTGGAAGGGGAGACGAAGGACTGGACGTTCATCGAAAAAACGCGGCAGTTCCTCGGACTGCCAGGCGGGGCGGAACTGCCGCTGGTGCAGCCGAAATCCATCGCGCAGGAAGCACAGAGCGCTGTGGCAGCAGCACAGGAACTCGGGCTCCCGCGGGGGCGGAGCGTCATGCTCTTCACCGACGGATTCAGTTTCAGCAAGTTCTATGAAGCGCACCCCGATTTCTGGGCAGCACTGGTGCAGGAACTCCGGCAGAGAGGGTTTGCGGCCGTCGTCAATGGCGAGACGCAGATCGCCGGGGCGAAGAATGTCTTCCTGCCCATCTGGGAGACGGTGGCGCTGGCCTCGTGGTGCGGCCATATCGTGAGCATCTCGACCGGCATGTCGGAGCTCTGCTGCACGTTTGCGCCAGCTGCGCATCTCTCCATGACGATGGTGTGGCCGAACGCCCGCGATCCCTATCACTGCCAGGATGCGATGCGGTGGAGATGGCGCATGGAGATGATCCAGGACTACGGGATGACCTTCATGGAGCACATGATCGCCAGCATGCATCGGTATGAAGACCGCCTCTGGAAAGAGAACGTCGATGCAGCGGATGTCATCCTCGCAGTCGATGATGCAGGAAATCGTGCGTTTGCCGCGCAGATTGCCGACCGCATCGCAGAGAGGAGCCGGGCATGGAACTGACGCTCTCGACACTGCCGAAGACGTGGCTCTTCGACATCGACGGCACGCTCGTGAAGCACAACGGCTACAAGGAAGGCGGCGACGTCCTGCTGCCCGGCGTTGCCGGATTCTTCTCGAAATTGCCGCCAGAGGATGCTGTCATCCTCCTGACGGCGCGGCCGGAAGCGAGCCGGGAGGAAACGGAGCAGTTCTTGCAGAAAAACGGCATCCGCTACGACAAGATTCTCTTCGGCTTGCCGACCGGTGAGCGCATCCTCGTCAATGACGACAAGCCGACTGGTCTCTCGATGGGACATGCCGTCCGCAAAGACCGGGATGCGCCGCTCAGCATCGACGTCCGTATCGATTCGGCTCTTTGAAAAACGCGGCATTGTCGTGACAGCAAGACAAAAATCTTGTAAAAATTCACGACAAAAGAAGGAAATTCAGAAAATAACGAGAATTAAACCGATAGAAACAAGAACCTAAGCACAAGCACACACAAGACGCAGAGGGGGATTTTTCATGATCGGAATCAAGAATGTCGTTGCTATCGTCTGTGGTGGCGGGCCGGCGCCTGGCATCAACAGCGTCATCTCGGGCATCACGAACGAGGCGACGCGGCATGGCTGGGATGTGCTCGGCATCTATGATGGTTTCTCGCGGATTGCGCGCGGCGAAAAGAATTACGTGCGCCTCGAGCCGAAGGACATCAGCCGCATCCATCTGACGGGCGGCTGCATCCTCAAGATGAGCCGCTTCAATCCGACGAAGAAGGAGTCGGATCTGCGCACGGTTGTCGAGACGCTGACGGAGCTCGGCGTCACGCACCTCGTGACGATCGGCGGTGATGATACGGCTTACAGCTCGGCGGCTGTTTCCGATTACGCGCGCAAGATGGGCCGCACAATCAATGTCGTGCATGTCCCGAAGACCATCGACAACGACCTGCCGCTGCCGGATGGCGTCCCGACATTCGGCTTCGAGACGGCGCGCGCGTTCGGCACGGAAGAGGTCGAGAACCTCATGGAAGATGCGCGCACGACGAACAATCGCTGGTATTTCACGATTGCGATGGGCCGCACGGCAGGGCACTTGGCGCTCGGCATGGGCCGCAGCGCAGGCGCGGCGGTCACGATCATCCCGGAGGAATTCCCCGAGGAAAAGATTCCTCTGCAGCAGGTCGTCGACATCATCACGGGCTCCATCGTGAAGCGGTATCTGACGGGCAAGAACTACGGCGTCGCTGTCATCGCGGAAGGTGTCATCGAAAAAATCGCGCCGGAAGATTTCAAGAAGCTCGGCAACGTCGTGACGGACGAGCACGGCCATATCCGCTACAGCGAGCTCGACTTTGGTGAAATCCTCAAGCAGGCCGTCCTCGCCGAAGTCAAGAAGCTCGGCATCAAGCTCTCGATCATCGACAAGGAAATCGGCTACGAGCTGCGCTGCACGGCGCCGATTGCGTATGACATCGACTATGCGCGTTCGCTCGGCTATTCGGCCGTCCAGTTCCTGATGGCAGGCGATTCGAGCGCGCTGATCACGATTCAGGACAACAAGGCCGTGCCGATGCGCTTCGAGGACATCAAGGATCCTGTGACGGGCAAGACGAAGGTGCGCAAAGTCAACATCGACTCGATTCACTACAAAATCGCGCGCGGCCTCATGATGCGCCTCGAGGAAGGCGACCTCGACGATCCGGGTCTCGCGAATGCCTATCGCATGACGCAGGAAGAATTCCACAAGCGCTATGCATACCTCTTCGGCAAAGGCGAGGTGCCGAAGGAGAAGGAAGAGAAGAAGGAAGAAAAGAAGTAAAAAATGCGTTTTCACGCAACGGTCTGGCAGGTCATTGGCATCTGCCAGATTTTTTTTGAGTTTTTACGAAAAAATGCTTGACGGATGGGAATGATTGCACTATAATTATCTCTTGTCAGCCGGAAGCAACAAAGTTGCGAAGGCGGCACCGTTTAATCGCGGGGTGGAGCAGTCGGTAGCTCGTCGGGCTCATAACCCGAAGGTCATAGGTTCAAGTCCTATCCCCGCAACCAAGAAGTTCCATAAATTTATATAGAAGGTTTTCGACAGAAAACCCACCCAAATCGCGGGGTGGAGCAGTCGGTAGCTCGTCGGGCTCATAACCCGAAGGTCACAGGTTCAAGTCCTGTCCCCGCAACCAAGCAAGTGTGCTGATATAGCTCAGTCGGTAGAGCGTATCCTTGGTAAGGATAAGGTCACCAGTTCAATCCTGGTTATCAGCTCCAGATAGAGGCGGCATAGCTCAGTTGGCTAGAGCATGCGGTTCATACCCGCAGTGTCCGGAGTTCAAATCTCTGTGCCGCCACCAAGCCGATACATAACCCCTCTTTTCAGGGGTTTTATTTATGTATAGTTTCCAAAAATCGCCCGATATGATTGACATGCCAGAAAAGGTGTGCTAGATTATATGGGTGACGTTTGGAGGCAAAGGTCATAATCCGAGACGTAAGGGGTGGAATGAGGATGCGCAACAATATCACGTTGGAGTGCACGGAGTGCCATAGCCGCAACTACCGCACCAACAAGAACAAGAAGAACAACCCGGACCGGCTTGAAATGAACAAGTATTGCAAGTTCTGCAAGAAGCACACGGTTCATAAGGAAACGAAGTAAGCCGCCTCGTGGCAGAGACAGGATGTGAAGGATTTGGCAGACGAGAAGTCATCGACCGGCACAAGCCCCGTGCAGTTCCTACATGAGGTCGTCGCCGAGATGAAAAAGGTATCGTGGTCGACAAGGAGAGAGCTCTTCACGTATACGTGCGTCGTCGGCATCGCCGTCGCCATCGTGTGCGCTCTCATCTGGATCTGCGATACGTTCTTCGCGAGATTGTTCCACATCATTCTGAAGTAAGTGGCTGGGAGAAACCAAATGGAATCACAAAGCGAAACGGAGAAGCTGGAGAAGGAATCCAAGCGTGCTTGGTATGTCATCCACACGTATTCTGGCTACGAGAACAAGGTCAAGACCGACCTTGAGAGCAAGGTCCATTCGGCGGGCATGGAAGACAAGATCTTCCAGGTCGTCGTTCCGACCGAGGATGTAGCGGAAGAGAAGGATGGCAAGCGCAAGGTCACGAAGCGGAAAATCTTCCCTGGGTATGTGCTTGTCGATATGATCGTCAACCCGCGCAGCTGGTACGTCGTCCGCAACACGACGGGCGTGACGGGATTCGTTGGTTCCGACAACAAAGAGCCGATTCCTCTGACGGATGCGGAAGCAAGCCGCATCCTCCAGTCCATGGGCGAAGAAAAGGTCAAGACGGACGCGGACTTCGCAGTCGGCGATGCCGTCCGGATCACCTCCGGCAGCTTCGAGAACTTCATGGCGAAGGTTTCTGCCGTCGATGCGGAGAAGAACCGCGTGACGGTGCTCGCCGAGATGTTCGGCGGAGACGAGACGCCGGTGGAACTCGGTTTCGATGAAATCGAGAAAATCTGATTCCTATTTTAGGGAGGTGAAAATACATGGCAAAGAAAGTTTCGAAAATCGTCAAGCTGCAGGTTGTCGCTGGCAAGGCCAACCCGGCTCCTCCGGTAGGTCCGGCACTCGGCCAGGCAGGCGTCAACATCATGGGCTTCTGCAAGGAGTTCAATGAGCGCACGAAGGCACAGGCTGGCCTCGTGATCCCGGTCGTGATTACGGTCTATGAAGATCGTTCGTTCACGTTCATCACGAAGACGCCGCCGGCAGCTGTCCTTCTGAAGAAAGCAGCAAAGATCGACAAGGCTTCGGGCGAGCCGAACAAGAACAAGGTCGCCAAGCTCCCGCGCGCGGAAGCACAGAAGATTGCCGAGCTCAAGATGAAAGACCTCAACGCTGCAGACATCGATGCCGCTACCCGCATGATCGAGGGCACGGCGCGCAGCATGGGCATCGAGATCGTCGACTAATCGTATCGATGGTTTCGTCCCGTGGGAGGTACTACCGTTAAGACCACGAGAGGAGTCATACAAATGGCAAAATCTGGTAAGAAATACCAGGAAGCTTGCAAGCTCATCGAAGCTGGCAAGTTCTACACGCCCGCAGAGGCGATGGATCTCGTCAAGAAGACGGCAACGGCAAAGTTCGATGAAACGATCGAGCTCCACGTCCGCCTCGGCGTCGATCCGAAATATCCGGACCAGCAGGTCCGCGGTGCCATCGTTCTTCCGAACGGCACCGGCAAATCCAAGCGCGTTCTCGTCTTCGCAAAGGGCGAGAAGGTCAAAGAAGCAGAAGCTGCAGGTGCAGACTTCGTAGGTTCCGACGAGATCGTACAGAAAATCCAGGGCGGCTGGCTCGACTTCGATGTCGCTGTCGCAACGCCTGACATGATGGGTACGGTCGGCCGTCTTGGTAAGATCCTCGGCCCGCGCGGCCTCATGCCGAACCCGAAACTGGGCACGGTCACGATGGATCTCCAGAAGGCTATCTCCGAGGTAAAAGCAGGCAAGGTCGAATACCGCACCGACAAGGCTGGCAATGTCCACGTCTCGATCGGCAAGGCTTCCTTCGACGCTGAGAAGCTCCAGCAGAACTTCCAGGCCCTGATTGATACACTGATCCGCGTCAAGCCAGCCGCAGCAAAAGGCCAGTACATCCGCTCCATCACGGTCGCATCCACGATGGGCCCGGGCGTGCCGGTTCAGGTTGGCTGATTCTTCGCAGGTCATCGAGACTCCGGTCTCGCACAATCGAATATCTTGGCTGTAGACAGCAGGTTTGAGATTTTCATCTAACGGAAATTTTTCCGCCTGCCGAGGCCGGAGTACATGAATGAGAAAATTCGAACCTCCGGCGTGCAGCCGGGGGTTCTTTTGCTTCGCTTTACAAAACAAAAATCACAATCGAATGGAGGTGTAACTCATGGGTGTTACTCCCGCAAAACAGGCCATCGTCGCTGAGCTCGCTGAGCAGCTCAAGAGCGCGAAAGGCATGATTCTCACGGGCTACAAAGGCCTGACGGTCGCACAGGATACGGAACTCCGCCGCGCATTCCGCGAGGCTGGCGTCTCGTACCACGTCGTCAAGAACACGATGCTCCGTCTCGCAGCAAAAGAGGCTGGCATCGAAGGTCTCGACGAGCATCTCGAGGGCACGACGGCATTCGCATTCTCCGCAGAGGATGCAGTTGCTCCGGCAAAGGTCGTCGTCGGCTTCATCAAGAAGAACAAGCTCGAGGAGACGGACGTGCTGACGGTCAAGGTCGGCATGGTCGATGGCAAGGTCATCGGCCTCGACGAGGTCAAGGCTCTCGCATCGCTCCCGAGCCGCGAGGAACTCATTGCCAAGCTTCTTGGCAGCATGAATGCCCCGATCTCGAATACGGTCAACGTCCTCCAGGGCGTTATCCGCAACGCGGTCTATGTGCTTGATGCCATCCGCGCACAGAAGGAATCCGCATAACCTGCGGTCCGCATAAAGAAGAAATTTCTACGTAATACAAAACCATTATCATTGGAGGTAAATTGAAATGACGAAAGAAGAAATCATGGAAGCCATTGAGGGCATGACGGTCCTCGAACTCTCCGAGCTCGTGAAGGCTATGGAAGAGAAGTTCGGTGTCAGCGCTGCTGCTCCGGTCGCTGTTGCTGCTGCTGGTGCTGCTGGCGGTGCTGCTGCTGAAGAGAAGACGGAATTCAACGTCATGCTGACGGCGATCGGCGACAAGAAGATCAACGTCATCAAGGCTGTCCGTGAAGCTACGGGCCTCGGCCTGAAGGAAGCAAAGGCTCTCGTCGATGGCGCTCCGGCTGCTGTCAAAGAGAACGTTGCGAAGGCAGAAGCTGAAGAGCTCAAGAAGAAGCTCGAAGAGGCTGGCGCTACGGTCGAACTCAAGTAATTTCGTTTTTCGAAATTCCGGGAGCTGCTCCATCTGGGGCGGCTCCTTTTTTTATCAGAAAACGGATTCAGGACTTGACAAACGCTATTTCTCATGATACAGTAGGGAACTACAGGAAAAGAATAGGGCGAAGTGCGCGTATCGGAAAGGAAAGGAAGCAGGGCCGTTTGTCGAATGCCTTGTTTTTTTATTGTTCCTTTCATTTCCGCGCCGTATTTTCGTTCCATAGAAGCAACTATGTACAACAGGCTAAGGGGTGAAGGATTTGTTATTTAATCCTGTGCCGGTGGGCAAAAGAACCAGGTATAGCTATGCGAGAATCAAAGAAGTCATGGAAATGCCGCATCTTCTCGACATCCAGCGGAATTCCTACCAGTGGTTCCTCGACGAAGGACTGCAGGATATCTTCAATGACATTTCTCCAATCACGGACTTCACGGGCAATCTCGTCCTGACGCTCGAGAGCTATTCGCTCGGCGAGCCGAAGTATGATCTCGACGAGTGCAAGGAACGCGATGTCACGTGGGCTGCACCGATGCGGGTCAATGTCCGCCTCGTCAACCGGGAGACCGGCGAGATCAAGGAGCAGGAAGTCTTCATGGGCGATTTCCCGCGCATGACGGACACGGGCACGTTCATCATCAATGGTGCGGAGCGCGTCATCGTCAGCCAGCTCGTGCGCTCGCCGGGTGCCTATTACGGCGAGACTATCGACACGACGGGCAAGAAGCTCTACAATGCGACGGTCATCCCGAACCGCGGCGCCTGGATCGAGCTCGAGACGGATGCCAGCGACATCGTCTGGGTCCGCATCGACCGCACGCGCAAGATGCCGGTCACGTTCCTCGTCCGCGCCCTCGGCTACAGCACGGATGAAGAAATCCTCCAGCTGTTCAATGGCGACGAGCGCATCCGCGCGACGCTCGCGCACGATCCGGAGATCAACACGCCGGACGAGGCGCTCAAGGTCATCTACAACCGCCTGCGCCCAGGCGAGCCGGTCACGGTCGACAATGCCCGCCAGCTGCTCGAGGGCCTGTTCTTCGATCCGAAGCGCTATGACCTCGCGACGGTCGGCCGCTACAAGCTGACGAAGAAGCTCGGCTGGCGCCGCCGCATCCTCGGCAAAGTGCTCGCAGATCCTCTCGTTGACAAAGAGACGGGCGAGATCGTCATTCCGGCCGATACGTACGTTACGGAAGATATGGTTGATGCCATCGACGAGAAGAAAGAGCATGCCATCTTTGGCGAGGGCGAAGAACTCTGTGTCGCATACCTCAAGCTCAAGGACGGCAGCCGCCTCAAGATGCTCTGCTCGCCGACGCTCGAGTACCATTTCCGCACGATTACGCGCGCAGACATCATCGCTTCCATCAACTACCTGCTGAACCTCATGGACGGCGTCGGCACGACGGACGACATCGACCATCTCGGCAACCGCCGCGTGCGCGCTGTCGGCGAACTCTTGCAGAATCAGTTCCGCATCGGCCTCTCGCGCATGGAGCGCGTTGTGCGCGAGCGCATGACGATCCAGGATGCGGATGTCATCACGCCGCAGGCGCTCATCAACATCCGTCCGGTCGTGGCAGCCGTCAAGGAGTTCTTCGGTTCTTCGCAGCTGTCGCAGTTCATGGATCAGCACAACCCGCTCTCGGAGCTCACGCATAAGCGCCGTCTCTCGGCGCTCGGCCCGGGCGGCCTGTCGCGCGAGCGCGCAGGTTTCGAAGTCCGCGACGTCCACAACTCCCATTACGGCCGCATGTGCCCGGTCGAGTCGCCTGAAGGCCCGAACATCGGCCTCATCGGCTCGCTCGCGACGTTTGCGCGCGTGAACCAGTTCGGCTTTATGGAGACGCCGTACCGCCGCGTCGACAAAGAGAAGCATGTCGTCACGGACGAAGTCCGCTACCTGACGGCAGACGAAGAAGACGACCTCGTCATCGCGCAGGCCAACGAGCCGCTCGATGAAAACGAGTGGTTCGTCAAGGAGCGCGTCACGGCGCGCTTCCACGAGGAAACGGGTCTGCACAGCCGCGAGAAAGTCGACTACATGGACGTGTCGCCGCGCCAGGTCTTCTCGATTGCAACGGCGATGATTCCATTCCTCGAAAACGATGACGCGAACCGTGCCCTGATGGGCGCGAACATGCAGCGCCAAGCTGTGCCTCTGCTGCGCACGCAGGCGCCGCTCGTCGGCACGGGCATGGAGTACAAGGCTGCTTGCGACTCCGGCGTCATGATTCTGGCAAAACGTGCCGGCACGGTCGAAAAAGTGACGGCAGATTTCATCGATATCCGCACGACGGAAGGCGACCTCGACCATTACAAGATGCAGAAGTTCGTCCGCTCGAACCAGGGCACCTGCATCAACCAGGTCCCAATCGTCTACAAGGGCGACGTCGTCGCCGAGAAGCAGCCGATCGCTGACGGCCCGGCAACGGATCACGGCGAACTTGCGCTCGGCTACAACATCATCGTCGCCTACATGCCGTGGGAAGGCTACAACTACGAGGACGCCGTGCTCCTTTCCGAGAACCTCGTCAAGCGCGACCTCTACACCTCCATCCATATCGAGGAGTATGAGTGCGATGCGCGCGACACGAAGCTCGGCCCGGAGGAAATCACGCGCGACATCCCGAACGTTGCAGAAGATGCCCTCAAAGACCTCGATGAGGAAGGCATCATCTCCATCGGCGCCGATGTGCGTCCGGGCGACATCCTCGTCGGCAAGGTCACGCCGAAAGGCGAGACGGAGCTGACGGCAGAGGAGCGCCTGCTCCGCGCCATCTTCGGCGAGAAGGCGCGCGAAGTCCGCGATACGTCGCTGCGCGTGCCGCATGGCGAGATGGGCAAGATCGTCGATGTCAAGATCTTCAGCCGCGAGAACAACGACGAGCTGCCGCCGGGCGTCAACCGCCTCGTACGCGTCTACATCGCGCAGAAGCGCAAGATCAGCGTCGGTGACAAAATGGCAGGACGTCACGGCAACAAGGGTGTCGTCTCGCGCATCATGCGCCAGGAAGACATGCCGTTCCTGCCGGATGGCACGCCGGTCGATATCGTTCTGAATCCTCTGGGTGTCCCGTCCCGTATGAATATCGGACAGATTCTCGAGGCGCATCTCGGCATGGCCGTCAAGGTCATCGGCCAGCAGATCAAGGACGGCGACCCGACCATCGAGCAGCGTCTGCGCGATGCGGGCTACGACTTTGACAAGAACGGCATGCCGAAACCGGATGTCGCCGGCCTCCACATCGCGACGCCGGTCTTCGACGGCGCGAGCGACGATGACGTCTTCGGCACGATCAAGGCTGCCGGCCTCCCGGCCGATGGCAAGACCATCCTCTACGACGGCCGCACGGGCGAGCCGTTCGAGAACCGCGTCACGGTCGGCTGCACGTACTTCCTCAAGCTGCATCATCTCGTCGCGGACAAGATTCATGCGCGCTCGACCGGCCCGTACTCCCTCGTCACGCAGCAGCCGCTCGGCGGCAAGGCCCAGTTCGGCGGCCAGCGCTTCGGCGAGATGGAGGTCTGGGCACTCGAAGCCTATGGCGCTGCCTACACGCTGCAGGAAATGATCACGGTCAAGTCCGATGATGTCGTCGGCCGTGTCAAAGCGTACGAGGCCATCGTCAAGGGCGAGAACATCCCGTCCCCGGGCATTCCGGAGTCGTTCAAGGTGCTCATCAAGGAGCTCCAGTCCATCGGCCTCGACATCAAGGTCCTCGACCAGGATGCGAAGGAAGTCTCCATCCAGGATGACGACGATGATGACGATATCAATGCACGCGCGAAAGATCTCGACCTCGATGTTGCCGGCGTCGATCCGACGAAGGAGAACCCGGCCGCGGGCGAGGCGGAGAACGCGGATTCCTTTGATGAAGGTGCTCAGTCTGACGATGCGGAGACGTCTGCAGAAGACGACATCATCGCAGACATCGGCAACATGACCATCGGCGATGAGCCGCAGACAGACGGTGAGGAATAAGAGAAGGGAGTGTCATCTCTTTGCTGGATGTAAATAAATTTGATTCGATGCGCATCGCTCTTGCTTCGCCGGAAAAGATCCGCGAATGGTCGTATGGCGAGGTCAAGAAGCCGGAAACCATCAACTACCGCACTTTGAAGCCGGAGCGTGACGGCCTGTTCTGCGAACGCATCTTCGGACCGACGCGCGACTGGGAATGCCACTGCGGCAAGTACAAGCGCATCCGCTATAAGGGCATCATCTGCGACCGCTGCGGCGTCGAAGTCACGCGGGCCAAAGTCCGCCGCGAGCGCATGGGCCATATCGAGCTCGCCGCTCCGGTCTCCCATATCTGGTATTTCAAGGGCATCCCGAGCCGCATGGGCCTGATTCTCGACATCACGCCCCGCAACCTCGAGCGCGTGCTCTATTTCGCACAGTACATCGTGCTCGACCCGGGCGACAGCGGCCTCATCAAGAAGCAGCTGCTCGACGAAGCGGCCTATCGTAAGGCTCGTGAGGAGTACGGCAGCTCGTTCAAGGTCGGCATGGGCGCCGAGGCC
>OMZR01000120.1 GCA_900315575.1 uncultured Veillonellaceae bacterium | reverse complement strand
TTCGGTGCAGACCATCCCGCAGCCCTGCCGGCGGCAGAGGCGGCGGAAGACCTGTCGGCCGCCGAGAGCGAGCGCGACGGTGTCCTCGCGAACAAGAAGCTGTCGCTCCACAAGAAAGTGCGCCTGCTGAATGTCTTTGCGGGTGCGCATTTCGCGGCGGGCGAGCATGCGGCCGCGGCCGTGCTGCTTTCAGCGGCGCTCGACATCGATGCGGCCGATCCTGAGACGCTCCGCAACCTCGCTGTGCTCGCGAAATGCATGGGCGAGAGCGACAAGGCGCTTGCGATCGTTTCGAAGCTGCCGCAGACGGACTTCCTGCTGCTAGACTACCTGCGCAGGAAAGAAGACTGAGCTGTAGAATGTGAAAGGACAGGGTCATGGGACAGGGAAAACAGAAGGTTGCCATTGTCGTGCCGGTGTACAAGGCGTCGCTTTCCGAGACGGACAAGATTGCGCTTTCGCAGCTCCAGCGCGTGCTCGGAGCATATCCGAAGATTTTTCTCGCGCCGGCGTCGCTGTCATTTGATTATGGGGAACTGGGCAAGGGCTTTTCTGTTGAGCGTTTCCCAGACGAATTCTTCCAGAATCCGCAGATGTACAGCATCCTCTTGCTGCGCAAGGCGTTTTACGAGCGCTTCCTCGGATATGAGTACATCCTGATCTACCAGACAGATGCCTTCGTGTTTTCCGACCGCCTGCAGGAATTCTGCGCGATGGGCTATGACTACATCGGCGCACCCATCGGGCGCTACGCCCCAACCTGGCATGCCGTCGGTGCGCGCGTCGGCAATGGCGGCATCTCGCTGCGCCGTGTCTCGGCCTGCCTCCGCATGCTCGACCGCCATGAGGACTGGCTGTACGGGGATCTGCCGATGCAGGAGGCCTTTTTTGCCTGCGAAGATGCGTTTTTCGGTGCCTGCGGCAGATGGGATACGACGTTCCGCGTGCCAGATGTCAGCACGGCGCTCGAATTCGCCGTGCAGGACTGTCTGCAGCATGCGGCGAAGCGCATGAGGGAAGGCTGGCGTCCTTTTGGCTGTCATGCATGGCTGGCCGGTGCGGAGAAAGAAGTCTGGAAATCTGTCATTGAGGCCGAGGGCTATGACCTTTCAGGCATGAAGTTCCCCGACAAGTATCCCCTTTTGGATCTATTATCTGAAACTCAACTGGCGGACACATCGCGAGCTGCCGCTTCATCGCATGTATGGGTGCATTCTGCATGGCAATCCTGCGGGGGGCGCTCTCGCTCATGGCACGAGCGCTCATGCAGTATGAGGAGTCTGCCGAGGTCTGGCGGAACCGTGTGACGGAGTTCACATATCTCTGGCGCATGGCAGGGACGTTCGTTCAGGATGCGACGCTGCGCGGGCTCCTGGAGAATGCGTTCGAAGAAGGCATCTGCCGCAGCTTTCTTGCAGGCCGCTTCGAACCCAATGATGTCGGCCTTGCCGAAGAGCTCATACGGTTTCATATCCAGGACAAGCGAGGCCATGAACGGTTCTATGAGACGTTGCAGGCGGCGCGCAGGGCGCAGGACGAGAGCACGGCGCCAGAGGCCGTGCAGCCAGCGCACCATGATGGGGGTCGGAAGATCGTTGCCATCTCGATGGTGAAGAACGAGATGGATGTCATCGAAAGCTTCGTGCGCCATACGCTCGATTTCGCCGACCAGATCCTCATTGCCGACCACAAGAGCACGGACCAGACGCGGGAAATCCTCGAAAACCTGCAGAAGGAAGGACTGCCCATCATCATCGAAGATGTGGCGGATGCGCGCTACGAGCAGGCAGAGGTCATGACGCACCTGCTTCAGGAGGCGGCCGAAACATATGCGGCCGATCTCATCCTGCCGCTCGATGCGGACGAGTTCCTCGTGCCGACAGGGAAGACATCGGTGCGCACGTTGCTCGAGCAGCTGTCAGCAGAGGAGGTGCATGCCATTCCGTGGCGCAAGTATGTTCAGCAACATGCAGCTGTCACATCTCCCAACACGTTCCTGCTGTCCGTGCCTCTTTATCGGGCGGCGGATAATGACAAGGGGCAGAAAGTCATCGTTGGCGGCGAGCTCGTGCGGCGGGAGCATGTACCGCTGGTACAGGGCAATCATGGCATCATTCGCACGAATAAAGAGGCGCACGAACAGAGCATTGTCTTCGGCAATCTGGCAAAAGGCATGGAGATCGCGCATTTCTTCTGGCGCAGCCCGGCACAGATTCGGTCGAAATATGCTGTCGGCTGGCCGAACATCGTTGCGAAATATACGGTAAATACAACGTCGGGCGGCAGTTATCGTGAAGCCTTCGGCCGTGTCCTACGCGGCGAGGCACCTGATATGAACGAGGGCGTGCGGCAGTGGAAGCAATGCGACCTGCGCGGCAGCGTACCGCTGCCAGAGCTCCGCTACAGCAAGGAGACGGAGCCCGACGTGCTCGCAAATGTCATGGCATCGAGCGAGGCGCTGGCCGAAGAGCTGGCTGAGACGCGGGCGCTTTCGGAACAACCGCTCGTGACGACGATCGTGCCATATCTCGGCGATGATACAGCGTTCAACACATCGCTTGCTTCGGCATGCGCAGAGGTTTATCCATGGCGGGAGCTCCTCGTTCCTGTCATGGCAGGCGACCTCACGGCAACGCTGGCAAGCGAGGTCACAGGGCAGGGCGTTCGCATTCTTGACGAGCCGTCCGCCCTGCTGTCCTCCGTGCATGGGAAGTACGTCGAATGGTTGCTGCCCGGCGAGACGGTGAAGCCCGAAAAGCTTCGCCGTATGGTTTCCTGCATGGAACTGCAGACGCTGCCATATCCATTGCTGCTTTCCGATGCTGGACAAGCGTATTCCGAGCTCTCGCCGTATATCGATGTCGGCGTGGAAGCAGAGACGAATCTCCAGCAGGCTGATTGTGGCGCATTCTGGCATGGGCTTCTCGCGAGCGGGAAATTTCCTTCGCGCGGCCTTTCTGGGTTGCTTATGCGCAGGGAGGTTTTCGAAGCGTGCCATGGCCTGCTCGACGGCTTTGCAGACGGGCGTCCGCACTTCCTCTCTTTATGGCGAACCCTGCTTCGTACGAGCGGAGAGCAGCCCTGCCGCATCATCAGCGTGATGCGCGATGACTATACGGGCGCAGCCCCAGAGCCATCTCTCATGGACATCGCTGCCCACCAGCTTGACTGGCATGCGCTCTGTGTTGAGGACGGCGCACAACTCGATGCGGCAACGAAGGCGAAGATTCTCGACCGCCAGCGCAGGATCGGTATTTATCTCCTGGAGCATGCCCTCGCCGAGGGCAGCGACCTGCAGTCCGGCATCTGGCCGGCGTACCAGCAGATGCTCGTCACGCTCTGATCTTTGGATGGCTGGGCGGCAGCGTGTTGTGGAAAGGAAGAAATCTATGGTCAGCATTTCGGTCATCGTGCCGGTCTACAACAAGCGGGAATACCTGAAGCGGAGCATCGACAGCATCCTGGCGCAGGAGATGCCGGGCATGGAGGTCGTGCTTGTCGATGATGTTTCGACGGATGGCAGCTTCGAGCTCTGCCAGGAGCTTTATGGCGGGCGCAACGATGTGCGCATCCTGCGGCAGGCGCAGAATGGCGGCGCGGGACCTGCGCGCAATGCCGGCCTTCAAGCGGCGCAGGGGAGATTTGTCGCATTTGTCGATGCGGATGATGTCATACATCCAGGATATTTGCAGCGCCTCTATAAGGCTGCCGTTCTCTATCGTGCCGATGTCGTCGGGGAATGTGGCGATGCATTTGAATCGCCAGAGTTCTTTCCAGCTTCGTTCAGCGAGCGCAGCAGTTTCATCTTGAAAGGGCGATATAAGACAACTGCATGTTACAAGCTTTATCGCACGTCATTTTTGCGGAAGCATGGCATTGTATTCTATCCTATGACATTTTTTAAAGATGTCCTGTTCGGTCTTAAGACGTTCCTTTATGCGCAGCGCGGCATATTCCTGCCCGGACTTCATTACGAAGTAATTTTAACACCAGATTCCATCACGCGCGGGGATTTATTGCCAAAGTGTCCGGCGTATATCGATTCTCTCTTGCGGGCGTTCCACTATCTTGAAAACGACCTCGCGGGACTTCCCGAAGCACAGGAGCAACCTGCGGTGTGCAACTTGTTGTTTGCGTTCTTGATGGCCCTTTCTCTGCGCAATCATTTTGGCAAGGTGGCAAAGAAGCATACGCGTGAGGAGATCCATGAAGAAATTGAGCCCGTATTGCAACAGGCGTTTGGCGAAAATGCCTTGTTCGTGCAGATCCTCCTTGATTGGTGCATTGCATTGGGGGAGAAGAAATGGACCTGAAAGAACTCGCAGCGGCTTATCAGGCGGCAGAGGCAGCGGGAGATCTTGATGGCTGTGCGGCCTGCCTCATCGAGGCCATCCATCTGGCCGTGCAGCATCCAGAGCTCGAGGGGACGCAGGAACTTCGCTATTTTGAGGATGGGCGGCTGCTCGTTCTCATCGCGGCGGCTATCTTTGCGATGGAGCGCGGCGAGAATCAGCTTGCCGCTTATTTTTTCTCGAATGTACCGCAGGACATCCTCGAAAGCAGTGCGTGGTTTCCCGAATGCTGGGGGACTCTCGGCCGGCTGCAGGCACGGCTGGGGAATGCTGCGGAAGGGACAGCGTGCTTTGCGCGTCATTTCAAACGGTATCCAGACGATGAGGCAGCGTGGTTTCAGCTCGGCAATCTGCGGTATCATGCGGGAGAGTATCTGTCTGCCATCCGTGCCTACCGTCGGGCGCTCGGCCTGCGGCGGTCATTTTCAGAAGCGGAGGAAAACTGCCGTCAGGCCGTGCGGATGATGCTGCAGGGGGCAGGCGCAGAGCGCCTGCCGATCATAGAAGAAATTGACGGCAAGCTTCCTCTGAGATCAGAAGACTGGGAGGCTGTCCGAAAGATTCCTATCTTCATCAACTGCCGGGACCGCGTCGAAATCCTCTCGAAGCTCGTCGCATGGCTTCTGGAGGCTGGGTATCGGAACATCATCCTGCTCGACAATGCTTCGACGTATCCGCTGCTGCTCCGCTATTATGAAGGAATTCGGTCCGAGCGTGTGCGCGTCGTGCGCCTTGGGGAAAATCTCGGTTATCGGGCACTCTGGGACAGCGGCATGCTGGAACTTCTTTCCATCGATACGCCCTATGTCTATACAGATCCCGATGTCCTGCCCGGTGATGCGTGTCCGCCACGCTTTCTGCAGGATTTCCTGCGCGTGTTCGAAGTGCATCCGCTGATCTCGAAGGTCGGTGCGGCACTTGCGTACAAGGACATCTGCTGCATCGACAGCGAGAAAAAGATTGCGAATGAAAAGCGCTTTTACCGCGTGCCGCTCGGTGGCGATGCCTGGTATGGCAATGTTGACACGACATTCGAGCTCTATCGCGGCGCACGCTTTTATCATCGGGCACCGGCCGTCCGCATGGCGGGAAAGTTTCAATGGCGTCATCTGCCATGGTATTATGATGAAGCGCACCTGCCAGAGGACGAGCAGTATTATCTGGCGCATGCGACAACGGCGTCGTCACTCAAGGCGACGCTGCAGCAGAAAGCAGCAGAGGAGCAGCAAACAGAATGAAGGACCGACTTCTTTTTTTCACGGCTGACGGCAATGAGATGACGCAGACGCACAGCAGCTTCTGCATCCACCTCGAGGAACTTGCCGGTGAAGTGAAGGGAGAAACGGGCATCGATGGCTTGCGCCTCGATTTCAATTTCGGCCTGCGGCTCGCGGTTCCGGCGGGGAATTACCATGTGCGCGTGCTCGATGGTGCGCATGGACAGGTCTTTTTTGATGGTGCTGTTTCAGGGCAGGAGCTCGTCTCGATGGAAAAGTATGCGATCCCCTGGCTGGTCGAGGTGTACGAAGGGACGGAATGTATCTTTGCACATCGCTTCGACATGACAGGGCAGCGCGTGTTCTTTCATCTCGGGACGGCGCTTGGCGATATGCTGGCACTCCTGCCATATATCCGTGCGATGGAGCAGCAGATGGGAGTCCATGTCGTTGTGAAAGCAGAGGAGAATTTCCGCCCGCTCATTGCGGCGGAGTTCCCTTCGTGGGAGATGGCAGATCGCGTGCCGGATGACACATATACATCGTTTGTCTGCGGCGCTTTTCAGGGGACGCCGATTCTTTCGCCCGTCGATATGCGCTTGCTGCCGATGGAAGAAAGCGGCAGAGTGATGTTTGGCTGGCAAGGGCCGGTTGCGCCGCTGGCCTTTGGAAAAGGCGCGCCGCGCATGGTGGAAGAACCCTATGTCTGCATCGCCGTGCAGGCCTCGGGGGTCCAGAAATGCTGGCTGCGTCCGGGCGGATGGGACGAAATCGTCCGGCGTCTGCATGCAGAAGGCTGCGGCATCCGCGTGGCGATGCCGGAGGGCACCGAGGATTTCACGGGGTATCGCCCGCTGACGGAGCGCGTCGCGCTCCTCGCGCATGCGGAGGCCTTCTTCGGTGTCGGCAGCGGCCTTGCGTGGCTGGCGCATGCGTGCGGGACACCGGTCGTGCTCATCAGCGGATTCTCGCTGCCTATGACGGAATTTGAGACGCCGGGGCGCGTCATCAACTTTCATGTCTGCCATGGCTGCTACAATGATACGGCGATTCGTGCAAAAAATGGCGGCTGTCCGCGTCATGGCGGGACAGAGCGCGCCTATGAGTGCAGCCGGAAGATTGGGTCGGAAGCTGTCTGGGAGGCATTTCTGCGCGTGCGCAGGCAGCTGGTCGAATGAACAGGGGGGAAGAGCGCATGAACAGTATTGTCATCGTCTCGATGGTGCGCAATGAGGCCGATGTCATCGAGAGCTTCGTGCGCCACCATCTGGCGGTCGCGGATGCAATCGAGATCGTCGATCATGCGAGCACGGACGGCACGTCCGAGATCCTCGCAAAGCTCTGCGCGGAGGGACTGCCGCTGACGATTCTGCGCTATGACGGCGTCGCGCAGGTGCAGGCGGAGCTCCTGACGCAGTGCATGGCACAGGCATTTGAAGCGGGCGCGGATCTCGTGCTCCCGCTCGATGGGGATGAATTTCTCTGGCCGGAGGCGGGCGGCAGCATGGCAGCTGTCCGAGCGGCACTTTGCGCGCTTTCACCTGCCGCTGTTTATGAACTGCCCTGGGTGCGCTGCGCACTCGTGCAGCCCGAGGAGGGGGAGGATGTATTCCTGCCGCACCGGCCGGCACGTCGGGCGGTCGCGCCCGATGCACTTGGGAAAGTCATGGTCGGGCGCGAGGCTTTTTTGAAAGCACAGGCGGCACATGGACGACTCGCACAGGGCAACCATCACTTCCTTATCGATGGCGCGGATGGGCCGCAGCGCATCGTGCCGCAACGGGTCCACGGCATCTTCCTCGCGCATTTCCCGCAGCGCAGTGCGGCGCAGGCGGCGTCAAAGGCTGCGGTCGGCTGGCTCTCGAATGTCGCGAAGTATTCACAGCAGACGACGAAGGCGAACCATTGGCGGCGGGCGTTTGAGCGGCTGCGAAATGGCGAGCGCGTCGGGATGGCGGCAGAGGGCGGAGAGATGGTGCCATTGCCGCCCGTGGATGAAGCCGTGGCGCAGTCGCTACGCTATCCCATGTTGCAGGAGAACCGCGTGCTGCGGAATGTCCTTGCGGCAGCGGAAGAGCTTGCTGAGGCATATCGCGAGAGCGAGGTGCTGCGCCTCGCGCGGCGCGTCACCATCATCCTGCCATATTTCGGTGCAGAGAGCCCTTTGAGCAGTCTCTTG
The DNA here is from genome assembly GCA_900315575.1 of uncultured Veillonellaceae bacterium. GTDB lineage: Bacteria > Bacillota > Negativicutes > Selenomonadales > Selenomonadaceae > Selenomonas_C. The sequence continues at coordinate 7,077 of OMZR01000120.1, read as the reverse complement.
CGAGCATTCTCGGCGAAGGATATCCTTTTACTGAACTTCTCGTGCTGCCGCTTGTGGAGGATGATTTTGCTGCACAGCTGCCGCAGTTCCTCGGCAGCCAGGAGGCGTCGATGACGATCGCCATCGCGGAAGGGTCGGACATTGCCGCACGTTTTCGCGATCTTGCCCAGACGGCGGCAGGCGATTACATCCAGTGGGTGTTGCCGGGCGATTTGCTCTTGCCTGGCAAATTCCTGCGCATGGTCTGCGCACTCGAGGGAGATGCTTCGATGACATTCGTCACGAGCCGTGCGCATCATGAGGCGGCAGAGGACAGTACGGCAGGCGAGCTGGTTCTGCCACTCGATGCGCCATTCATGCTGGCGGATGGCACGCAGATCGCAGATGCCCTTTGTACAAGCGGCCAGGTGCTTTCGGGAGGTCTTACGGCACCGCTTTTCCGCAGACGCGATATGGAGCGGTGGGGCTGGTTTTCTACGTGTTTTTCCAGCGGACGCCCCGGCTGGCAGCGCCTGCGCGATACCATTCTGCCGGGCAGTGTCCTCGGCGTGATGCGGCAGCCGCAAGTCATTGCAGAAAGCATGACGCCATGATATGATGAAAAGAAATCAGTTTTCGAAGAAAGATCGGGAATCAGCATGAGGATACGGACGAAGAAGAAACTTCTAAGTCTGCTGGACATCTTCCAGCGGAAAGTACAGCGGGCAAAAGAGGCGGGACGACGGCAGGCTTTTGCCGAGCTCGCGCAGCATGTCGCACTCATCGTGCATGTCATGGAAGAGGAGATCGAGCCGCAGGAACGCAGTGCATATCAGGGGCCTCTTTCCAAAGTCGGGCAGGTGCTCCAGGCTCTGCCGCCAGCAATGGACGCGAGGGCGTGCCAGATGGCGGGGACGCGCCTTGGCGAGCTCTGCGCCAGGCTGATGGCACAGGTGCAGCAGGCGCAGGTGCGGAAGCTCATTGTCTTCCTGCCATACAAGGCATCGATGTGGGACAGCCTCGAAAGCATCTGGATGGCGGCTGACCATGACCGTGCGCACTGCCGCACGCTCGTCGTGCCCATTCCCTACGCCGACCGAAATGCCGACGGGACACCAAAGCAGTGGAATTACGAGATTGATCGTTTCCCAAAGTATGTGCCCGTCGTCCATCATGAGAGCGTCGATCTCGAAGCGCTCCATCCGGACGCCATCTTCGTTCACAATCCTTATGACAATTACAATACGGTCACGTCTGTCGACATGAAGTATTATTCGTCGAACCTCAAGAAATGGACGGACTGCCTCGTTTATGTGCCGTATTATGTGACGTCGGGCGGCATGGGCGAGTTCCAGCGCTACCTGCCGCCCTATGACAATTTCGATTACATTATCGCACAGGGCGAGGCGGGGATGCCGTACTACGCGCAGGAGGTACAGGAAAAGCTCCTGCCGCTCGGTTCGCCAAAACTCGACAAGGTCGTGCATCTCTGCGAGAACCCACCGGAGCCGCCGGATGAATGGAAGGCGCAGCTCGCAGGCCGCACGGTCTATTTCTACAACACGAGCCTCAGCGGCTTCCTCGCGGATACGACGCGGTTTCTCCAGAAAATGCGCTATGTCTTCGAGACGTTCCGCGGGCGCGACGACGCCTGCCTGCTCTGGCGGCCACATCCTTTGCTCGATGCGACGCTCCACACGATGCGGCCCGGCTATGTCAGGGAATTCGAGGAACTGCGCGACATGTTCCTGCGCGACAAGATTGGCATCTACGACACGACGCCGGAGATCGAGCCGACGATCGCGCTTTCAGACGTCTATCTCGGCGATGCTGGCACGAGTGTCACGGCGCTCTTCGGTGCGGCGGGCAAGCCGCTCTTTCTCTTCAACAACCGCCTGCATGATCTGCCGCGGCCCGATGGCTGGATCACGAGCGTCCTGGGCGTTTTCCCGCAGGAAGAGGTGGAGCGGTGGCTCGTGACGCCGGCGAACCAGCTCTGGGGCAGGGGCGCGGACGGCACGTTCCATTTCGCGGCGCAGCTTTCACGCTATACTTCCGGCGGTTATTTCGCCTGGGCCTATGAACGACTCGGCAAAGTCTTCGCCTGCCCGGCCAATGCGCAGGAAGTCATCGTCTTTGATCACGGCGAGGTGCGGCAGATCCAGCTGCCGGATGGCGCAATGCCATATGGCGGCCGCTTCGCGATGGCACTGGCCGATGACCGCTATCTCTTCCTGCTGCCAAACCGCTATCCACATCTCCTCCGCATCGACCTGCAAACGGAGCAGATCGTGCAGATCGATGGCGTGCAGCAGCGGTATTCTGCAAAGACGCGGGAGGGGGACTGGTTTGTTGGAGGGAGCCTCCTCAAGGACGGACTGCTCTATCTCACGTCACCATTTACGGAAGAAGTTCTCGTCTTTGCAGAAGATACGCTCGAACACCAGTCGCTGACGATCGGGCAGAATACAGGCGGCGCAAACATCATCGCGCCGGATGGCGACGATCTCTATCTTCTGCCGCTGGCAGGTACAAAGGTCCGTCGTTGGAATCCGATGACGGGAGCGCTCCGCGTCTACGATGCGGCAGTTGAAGGGCTCTCCTGCTTCCACCCAGGACTCAATGCTCCCTGCGGCGGCCAGGCTTTCAGCAGTGCGGCCTTCACGGATGACAAGATCATCCTCGCGCCGAACTGGGGCAACATGTTCGTCGCCATCGACAAGGAGACGGGGGTGGCAGAGCCGTGGGCGCCGCCTGCGCCGCTGGCGGAAAATGAACCCGATGATTATTTCTTTACGGGCGGGCATGGCATCTTTTCGCGGCACATCGGCGGCACGGTCTATCACTATATGAACCTCAACACGCGGAAGCTCTGGCGCGTCGATGTCGCGACAAAAGCGTGCAGCGAAGTCCCGCTCATCTTCGACCCCGCCGAGGTTCGTGCTCATGCCAAAGGATTCCAACGCCTTTCGGAGTGGGTCCAGTATGGATGCGAGGAAGATGCGCTCCATACGCTGCCAGCGCTGCTCGACGGCACGCTGCCGGGGACGCCCTATGATGCTGCTGCCGAGCGCGCGGCCTATGGCGAGAGTGCGGCGAACGTCGGCAGGTGCGGCGAGAAGGTCTATGCATGGCTTGCACAGCATCTCGACGCTGCAGAGCCGCAGGAGAAATGAAGAAAGAGGGGATATATTTGACAAAAGTAATCACATATGGAACGTTCGACCTCTTTCATGAGGGACATTACCGCTTGCTGAAGCGCGCGAAAGAGCTCGGTGACTACCTCATCGTCGGCGTCACAACCGAGAGCTTTGACAAGGCACGCGGCAAGCTCAATGTCGTTGATCCGCTCATGACGCGCATCGAGAATGTGCGCAAGACGGGATTCGCCGACAAGATCATCATTGAGGAGACGCCGGGGCAGAAATTTTCCGACATCAAGAAGTATGGCATCGACATTTTTGCCATCGGTTCGGACTGGCTCGGCAAGTTCGATTATCTGAAGGAATATTGCAACGTCGTCTATCTTGAACGCACAAAGGATGTCTCGAGTACGATGCTGCGCGAAAAAATGCGCCATATCCAGCGCATCGGCGTCATCGGCACGGGCCGCATCACGACGCGTTTCATGCCGGAGGCGACGCTTGTCAGCGGCGTCAATCATCAGGGCGTTTACAACCCGCACAAGGAGAGCGCTGAGCGCTTCGCGAAGGAATGGGGCATCCGCGCCTATGACACGCAGGAAGAGCTCTTTGACGATGTCGATCTCGTCTACATCGCGACGCCGCACCAGTATCACTATGACTATGCAAAAGCCGCGCTCGAGCATGGGCGGCATGTCCTCTGCGAAAAGCCGATGACGCTCCAGAAAGCGCAGGCCGAAGAGCTTTATGCTCTGGCGCGAGAGAAGAACGTCGTGCTCATGGAAGGCATCAAGACGTGCTACTGCCCGTGCTTCCGAAAGCTTCTGGGTATCGTCATGAGCGGCCGCATCGGCGCGGTCCGCAACATCGAAGCGTGCTTTACGAAGCTCGAGAATCCGAAGAGCCGCGAGCTCACGGACCGGCAGTTCGGCGGCAGCTTCCGCGAGCTCGGCAGCTACGTCCTCATGCCGATTCTCAAGATTTTCGGCCTCGACTACGAGGACATCCGCTTTGAGAGCATCGATGACGAGAATGGCATTGACCAGTTCACGAAAGTCAGCCTGCGCTACAAGACGGGCTTTGCGACCGCAACGTGCGGCCTCGGTGTCAAGTCCGATGGCCGCCTGCTCATCAGCGGCACGACCGGCTACATCGTCGTGCCAGCGCCCTGGTGGCTCATGAGTTATTTCGAGATTCATCGCGAAGACCCGAATGACATCGAGCGGTACTCCGAACCCTACCTCGGCAGCGGCCTGCGCTATGAGATCAGCGAGTTCCTCCACCGTCTCGACGAGCATCCCGAATCACAGGAAAAAAGCCTGTCGGACGAAGAATCCATCGCGCTCGCAGCGCTCATGGAAAAATTCAACGAAGTGCATCCGCCGAAGCTGGCGGGGAAGGAAGACGTCAAATGAAATTCTGGGCACATCGCGGCTGCAGCCAGCGTTATCCCGAAAACACGCAGACCTCGTTTGAAAAGGCCATGGCCATTCGCGGCCTCACAGGCATCGAGACGGACATCCAGCTCACGCGCGATGGCGAGCTCGTCATCATCCATGACGAACGCGTCGACCGCACGACGGAAGGCACGGGCTTCGTTAAGGATTTCAGCCTGCATGAGATCCAGAGCCTCCACATCGCAGCGGGCGCGGCAAAGAGCGAGCGCATCCTCACGGCGGCCGAACTCCTCGACCTCCTGAAGCCGCGTCTCGACGAAGGGCTGCTCCTCAACATTGAGCTCAAGAACAGCAGCATCCCCTATGAAGGCATGGAGGAAAAGATCCTCGATCTCTCAGCCAGGAAAGGCGTCGAGAACAGCATCATCTACTCGACGTTCTATCCGCGTTCTCTTGAAAAAATCCATCGCCTCCAGCCGGACGCCCATCTCGCCGTCCTCGCGACGCATGCGTCGGACTGCCTTTACTTTGCCAAAGGCGGCTGCGGCGCGACGGACATCCATCCGTTCTGGCGCTGCATCGACGTGCCGAAAGACGAGCTCGCGGGGCGCGCTGTGCGCGCTTGGATGAGCGGCCACCTCTATCCAGAAAAGCCGACGGGCACGAAGCTCGACCTTGCGCCGCTCGAGGCGCAGGGCATTACGGACATCATGATGAACGAGCCGGAGATGTACATCAAATGATCCAGCTGGACGAAAAACAGCTGCACCAGCTGCAGCGCGTCGAGCTCGAACTGCTGCTCGAGGCCGATCGTATCTGCAGGAAGTGCGGCATTCACTACAACATCATTGCGGGGACGCTGCTCGGTGCCGTGCGCCATGGCGGCTTCATCCCCTGGGACGACGATGCCGACATCGCGCTCTTGCGCGGGGAGTACGAAAAATTCCGCCGCGCCTGTGAGACCGAGCTCGACACGAGCCGCTTCTATTTCCAGGATCACGAAAATACGCCGGGGTATCGATGGGGCTATGGCAAGCTCCGCCGCAAAGGGACGACGTTCCTGCGTGAGCATCAGGAGCACATGCCTTACGAGCAGGGCGTCTTCATCGACGTCTTCCCGCTCGACAGTGTGCCCGCAGCACCCATCGCGCGTCAGGTTCACAGCGCCCGCTGCTACCTCATCCGCAAGTTCCTTTGGAGCGAAGTCGGAAAGACCGCGGCGAAGAACCCATGGAAGCGCCTGCTGTTCCGCGTCATGAGCTGCGTGCCGCGCGAGACGATTTTTCGCCGCTATGCGAAGCTCGTGGAAGCAGGATGTCATCATTCCTCCCGCTGGGTGCGCATCCTGACGTTCCCGACGCCGACGAAAGACGAAGGCTACCTGCGGGCTTGGTACGAGCACAGCGCTCCGACCGTCTTTGAAGGCCAGACGTTTTCCGGCATTGCCGATGTTGACAGCTATCTCTCCTTCAAATTCGGCAACTATCACGAGCTCCCGCCGGAAAGCCGGCGCAAAGTTCACCCCGTCACAAAACTGCAGCTTGTCGAACCGCAAATGACGAAAACGAATGTCTTGCGGGGGGGGGACAGACCCTGTATAATAGAATACAGATATCCACAGCGAACATCATCGTGCAAACGGATGTCCGCTGTTTTTTTGTGCGATTTCGAAGTTCAAGGAGTTTTGGCATGGAGCAGATGTTTGCCTTCAACGTATGGGATGTGGGATCCGGAAAAGCCATCATCGAGGCGGCAGCGCATCAACATTGCGCAGTCATTCTTCAGACGTCTTCCCGTGTGTTCGCTGTGATGGACCGTGCGGAATTCGCAGCGCATGTGCGGTCGCTCGCAGAAAAACAGGGCGTTCCGCTCTATCTGCATCTCGATCACTGCAAGGACATGGCGCTTTTGCGAGCGGCTGTCGATGCGGGATGGGATTCAGTGATGGTCGATGCCTCGGCGCTGCCACTGGCCGAAAACATCGCCATGACGAATAAAATTGCCGCCTATGCCCATGCGCATGGCGTGCACGTTGAGGCGGAAGTCGGCCAGATCGGCAAGACGGGGCGTGCCGAGGAGGATGCTGGCATCCCTGTGGCTTCGATGGAGGACATTCGTGCATTCCTGCGCGCGACAGACATCGATCTCTTCGCGGCGGCCATCGGCACGGCACATGGCCTCTATCATGGCACGCCCGTCCTCCATCATGACATGATCGAGGAAATCGGTTATCTTACAGATCTTCCTTTCGTCATCCATGGCGGGACAGGACTCTCGGATGACATGTTCCGCGCGCTGCTCGCACATCCGAACGTGAAGAAGATCAACATTTCGACAGAGGTCAAGCAGGCGTACCGGCGCGGCATCCTTGCGAGTATTGACGAGGGGTTGCTGCAGGTCATGACAGGGCAGGGATTCGAAGCGACGGCTGTTGCGGCGCGCATTGCAGAGAGCATCCGCACGATGGCAGAGGAAAAGCTTGCTCTGCTTCGTCCGGCGGACGGAATAAAGGCGGAAGGAAGGAGGGGGCAGCAATGAAGGGACAGGACATCCTCGTC
>OMZR01000079.1 GCA_900315575.1 uncultured Veillonellaceae bacterium | reverse complement strand
CACAAAACTCGTGAAAAGTTTACTGTCGGACTGGTTTGCCTCTCAGAGCAGATATGTACAGGGATTGCTTGGAAATTTGGCGTGGGAAAGTTGAGTTATAGTAAGTCGACGTGGAATGCGAAATGACGTCATGGCGGTCAAGCACATTCGCGATGGCAAGACTGAGCTCATTCTGTGCATCCGGAGCATAAATCGTATTCCATTTCGTCAAGAGATATGGTTTTGTATCAAAGGAATGTGCGCTCGACGGACTCTGCACGCGATCGCCAAGGAACGACGCCGAAAGATCAGACGTCCATTTTCCCTGATGATATTTCACGCCGCCAGTGAGCTGGATGCGGCCGTATTTCCGATCCCAGTAGCCTTTCTTCGAACTCTTGGCTTCCGGATTCTGCCACGTTACGCCCCAATGATAAGAAAACGGTGTTGCATCATTGACATCCCAAGTGAGTTCGACGCCCGTGTTGCGGAAGTCCTCGTTCGTATATTCATAACTGCTCTTCGTTGGCCGCCAGTTTGCTGAGATATTGTCACGGATGTCCGTATGGAACAGCGCCGCTTTCCAAGTGTGGACACCATGTTTTTCCTTCCAGCCGATCTCATAATTCACACCTTTCTGCGGCTTGAGATCCGGATTGGGGATTGCTGTTGTCGTCGCGCCATACATCTGGGCAAATGTTGGCATGATAAAAGACTGTGCGATGCTGGCATAGAGGCTGTTTTCCGAATCCATCCGATGCAGCCACTGTCCGGAAGCACTGAAATTGCTATAATTCTGATCCTTCCATGCCCCCGTCGTCCACGTTTCGCGCGCCCCCAGCGTCATCGTGTTCTTCTCATCGAAATCATGCTCGTATTGCGTGAACAGCGCCCAATTATTCCGGCTGTACTTCTTTGCCGCACTCGTCGAACGTGCATACAGGCGGTCAAACTGTTCCCGCTGCATCGACGTCCCGGCAATCAGCGTATCCTGCGGTGCAAGCTTCCAGCGGCGTTGTGCATCAAGACCATATGTCGTATTCCTCTCCCTCGTATTGTACCAGTTCGTCCGCGACGTCGTTGCCTTGCCGGATGACGTATAATTCGTCGGTCCGTCTGATTCCACTGTGCCCGTATTGAAATAGAGACTGCCCTTCCAGAACTTGTCTTTGTAATTGAGCTGTGCAATATGGCGATCCGTCGTATATTTCCGCGCATTGAACAGTGCACCGACAGGAGCTGCTGCCGAAGACTCCGTCACCTGGCGGTTGTACGTTGCTTCCGTATTGAGATACTGATAAAGGAAATCAAGATGATCCGTAATGCTGTAGCTCAGCCCCACGGACTGTTTGCGCACATCGCGCAAAATCGTCTTCGTCTCGCCAAAATCCGTCTCCGTTTTGCTGACATCCACGCCATGCTTCCACTGACTGAAATCGTAATTGACGGCGAGACGTTCGTCTCCGACATTCACGGCATAGTGATGCTGGCCGGAACTTCCGATCCCGGCTGTCACCTGGTTTGCTGCGCCTTTCTTCGTGATGATGTTGATGACACCGGCCATGGCTTCGCTGCCGTAAAGAACGGAACCGCTCCCCTTCACGACCTCGATGCGGTCAATCATTCCAGCGGGAACAGCAGAAAGGTCATATTTGCCACGCCATGAGACCGGATTGCCATTGACGAGAACGAGCGTGCCGTTATCAATGCCGCGGAGCGTAGCATCATTCGCCATCGTGCCCATAGCAGCGCCATTCTGTCCGAATGCCGCATAAGAAAATCCATTCGTCCGTTCCAATGCCTCCGCAGCGTTCTGTGCACCGCTTGCATGAATATCATCGGACGTGATCACCGTTGTTGCCGCTGGGACATCCATATCACGCTTTTCCGAACGCGTCGCTGTTACGACAACTTCGCCAAGATCCGTACTCGCCTCGCCAGAGGTACTGGCTGTCTCTGCAGCCATCCCCGCTGCAGGACTTGCCAGCAGTGCCGCAACGGTACCAGCCGTCATCCATGCTTTCATGTGCTTTTTCATATGCATTCCTCCATGATTCTCAAAAAACGGCGCTGTATTCATTCCTAGGATGCAACGACCATTTAAGTTCCTTAAATTTCCGATGCAGCGACATGGCTTTCGACCAGCGAGCAGCATTCCTCCATGTCCGTCAGGATGCAGTCGACGCGCTGCGTAAAATACGCATGAACGACGAGCGCGAGGATGGCAACGCAGAGACCGAACGCCGTCGCGACAAGCGCCTCGCCGACGCCGCCCGTGATGGCTGATGCCTGCGATGTCTGCACGTTGAAGACGCTGAACGCCGAAATCATGCCGCTGATCGTGCCGAGCAGGCCCAGGAGCGGCGCCATCGTGACGATGACGGAAAGATAGTAGAGCCGTGCGCGCAAGCGTGAAAGCACAAGTCCCGACTGGATTTCAAGATACGTGTGCGCGCCGCGCCCGCAGCCTGCCGCCTCCGTGAGGAGCGCCGGGAGCGCGCCCTTTGCCTCTTTTGCGAGGCGCATGGCTCCATCCCAGTCCGCACGTCCTGCCAGCTCGGCAAACGATTCGGCGAATGCACGGCCGGCATCCATCCGGCGGAAATACTGCCACCGCTCGATGCCTGTCGCGACGACGAACAGCGAGCAGAGCAGCAGCACATACATGATGAAGCCGCCCTTCTGGAACAGCTCGACGCCTGCCATGATGTTTTCCATGAAAACCTCCTGTCAGATTCAATCCATCTTCCGCGTCTCGCGGCGCAGGAGATAGAGGAAATACGGCGTGCCGATAAATGCCGTCATGATGCCGACGCGGATCTCCGCCCCCGGCATGAGGATGCGGCCGGCTGCATCGCAGAGCACGAGGAAGCAGGCGCCCGCGAGCAGGCTCGCCGGCAGGAGCAGCCGATGCCCCGGCCCGAGAATCATGCGCATCATGTGCGGCACGACGAGGCCGACAAAGCCGATGTTGCCGCTGACGCAGACGCCGGTCGCCGTCGTGAGCGCGGCGAGTGCGAGGAACATCATACGGTAGCGCGTCACGGGCATGCCGACCGCACGCGCCTCATCATCGCCGAGCGCGAGCACGTCGAGATGGCGCGCGAGCAGCAGCATGATGACCGTGCTCACGCCCATCGGGCCGATGGCCAGGAAGACATGATCCCAGCGCCGATAATCGAGCCCGCCGATCGTCCAGAAAAGATACGCCTGCATCTTGCTCTCATTGAGCGCCGTCAGGACGGCCGCCGTGACGGCCGAAAGGAACATGCCGACGACGACGCCCGAGAGCAGCAGCGTCAGCACAGGCACGCGGCCATGACGCATGGCAAGCGAGACCGTCAGGCCGACCGCAAGCAATGCGCCGACGAGCGCACAGGCTGGCAGCGCATAGAGGCTCACCCCCGTGAGACCTGCCGCAATCGCGAGAATCGCGCCGACCGACGCACCGCTCGAGACGCCGATGATACCCGGATCCGCCAGAGGATTCGCGAAGATGCCCTGGAGCACCGCCCCTGAAATGGCAAGTCCCGCACCGACCATGAGGCCGATGATCGTGCGCGGCAGACGAATCTGCCAGAGCACGGCGTCCTCGTCGGCCGGCACGGCGACCCCCTCAAAAAATGGCAGGTCCATGCCCTGCGCGAGCGAGGCGAGCACATGACGGAACGGGATGTCCATCTGCCCCCACGCAAGCGAGAGCACGGCAGCGAGGGCGAGCAGCAGGCAGAGGACGGCAAAAATACCGCTGCGGCGCAACATGCAATTGCCTTCCTTTGATGAAAAAATCGATAACAACGTCACGACCTGCCTCCGACACACCCACCACCGCTTCGCGGTCCCCCTCCCTCGAAGAGGGAGGCTGAAGATTGAGAGCCCAGCAAAAGCTTCAAGAGCTCCTGATGATCCGGCCGCGCAGGCCCCGGCTCGACGTAGATGTCATAATGGCCGGTCTGCGGAACCTCCTCGACGGCAATCGGCGCGCCATAGGCCGTGCTGAGCCGCTCGGGCGTCAGCACGTCGCGCGGTGCGCCATCTGCAAGGAGCCTGCCGCCGCCCAAGAGCAGCAGCCGCGAGCAGAACCGCGCTGCGAGGCCGAGTTCGTGCACGACCATGAGCACCGTGCGCCCGGCCGCGCAGAGTTCCTGGCAGAAACGGAACAGTTCTTCCTGATAGATGATGTCGAGACCTGTCGCGGGCTCGTCGAGCAGCAGCAGCGGCGTCTGCTGTGCGAGGACTTTTGCAAACAGCGCCCGCTGGCGCTGGCCGCCCGAAAGCTCGCGCATCGGCCGTTCAGCAAGTGCCTCCATGCCGACGAATGCGAGGCTCGCCTGCACGATGGATGCGTCTTCCGCACCCTCGCGCTGCCACCACGCAAGATAGGGATACCGCCCCATCCGGACGATGTCCCGCACGGTGTAGGCAAACGGAAGAGAGGATTGCTGCGCGAGATAGCCCGCCTGTCGTGCAAACGCGCGCGGTGAAAGCTCGTGGATATCCTGCCCGAAGAGCCGAGCCGTGCCACCAAGCGCAGGCAGGAGCCCTCGCAGCGTCTTCAGGAGCGTGCTCTTTCCCGCGCCATTCGCCCCGAGGAACCCGACGAGTTCGCCGGGATGGATGGCAAAGGAAATATCCGAAAGCACCGTGCGGCCCTCGTAGCCGGCCGAGAGATGCTCCGCCTGCAAGACCGTTTCATTCGTTTCCGTCATCACTGGCATCGCAATCCATTCCTCAGAACGTATACGTCATGCCGATCTGGAAGAAGCGGCCCGGTGCCGGATAGTTCCAGCCTGCATAGCGCGAATACGCCTGATTCGTGAAGTTCAGCGCCTTTGCATAGAACGTCAGCTGATCCGTTGCCGCATAGCTCGTGTTGAAATCGAACACGGCATAGTGGTGGTCGCCATAGTACGTCTCATCGAGGCCCGAGCCCATGCGGCCTTCAAGGTTTGCCTTCCACGGGCCCTGATGATAGTGAAGGCCGATGCGGTAGCCGTTCGGCATGCTGTTATGAAGGAGATAGCCAGACTTCGCATCCGATTCCGTATGTGTATACGAATAGCCAAGGTTGTAACTCCACTGCTTGGAAAGTTCCTGCTTCCAGCTCAGCGTGAGGCCATGCTTTTTTTCTTCATTCAGATTCAGCGATGTCCAAATCCCTGTTGAATCCGGGCCCCAGGCAATGGCATCATGCAGATCAGAATTGAAATAGCTCAGGTCAAGAGACGTCCCCGGTGTAAATACATGGCTGATGCCGATATTCTCGACATGGCCGGACTCAGGATCGAGATCCGGATTGCCTTTCATATACGCATCCGTGTAGTACATGTCATCTGCCGTCGGCGCCTTGAACACGCGTCCCCACGATGCATAGACCTTCGTATCGTGATCCGGGCGGTAGTTGATGGCGACTTTCGGCGACCAGTGCGTGCCGAACTCGCTGTGATGATCCATGCGCAGCCCCGGCACGAGCGTCCATTTGTCTGCGAGATGCATGGAATCCTGCACATAGAGCGCCGTCGTCGTGATTTTCTTGTCCTCATAGCCCTTAACTTTGTTCGATGAATTGCTCCGATGCCACTCGGCACCTGCGACGAGCTTGTTGTTCTTGTCAAGGCGCCAGCCGTCCTGATAGTCGATGCCCTGCATGCGCGTGTTGAACTTGTCGCTGAAGTCCGTCGCCTTGTAGTGATTGAAATAGCGCAGATAGCCTGGCAGCTTCGTATCTTCCTTGAAACGATATGTCACAGAGACATCGTTCATGATTTGTTGCTGATTTTTCGAATAAAACGCGCCTGCGGGGCCATAGGAACCATAGGTGTCATAGGCTGGCGAACCGCCATCTATCGTGCGATGTGCGAAGCGCAGACCGACGGACTGGTCATCCGCGAGTTCCTGACGGAGATTCAGCGATACACCATTGTTGCTGCATTCGCTGCCATCCATGCGCGTCGTATCGCCCTGCTGGTCCTTGTAGTAAAAATCGCCGCGCTTCTGGAGACCAGCCGCAATCGTCCAGCTCAGGCCGCCATCCGAGCCCTGGTTATAGAGCTCGTAGTTGTGCGACTTCCACGAGCCCGTGTTGAGATCGACCTCGGTGCGGTTTTCTTTCGCCTTCTTCGTGATGATGTTGACGACGCCGCCGACAGCATCGCTGCCGTAGAGCGCCGAGCCCGCGCCCTTCACGACTTCGATGCGCTCGATGTCCTTGACGGACGGGATGCGCGTGAGCGTCGCGCTCGCACGGCTCATAGAGCCCTGGTCGTCATTGAGGCGCTCGCCATCGACGAGCACGACAACGCGCTCCTCGCCGTCGATACGCACGACCTGGTCGTTGCCGCTCGCGCCATTCGTCATGACAACGCCATTGACATGATTCAGTGCCTCAGCGACATCAGCATAATGATTGGCCTCGATGTCCTCCGCCGTCACGACTTCCACATCGGCCGGCGTATTCATGTTTTCCGTCGGGACACGTTCGGCTGTCACAACCGTCTCACCGAGATCGGTTGCGTCTTCTTCTGCAGCAGCGGCCGATGACGTGCCTGCCGTGCAGAACGTTCCCGCCGCCAGCGCGGACAGGATGGCAGCTGTGAGCTGTTGCTTCTTCATGATGATTTCCTTCCTTTCTCAGGTTCCCTAAAAGTGTCTCTATCACTCGTCCACGGCAGACAGATGCTGCCCGGCCTCCTGCCGGAACGCATCGCCGTAAACGCGATATGCGATTTCCTGCACGCCGAAGACGAAGTCCTGCGAGCAGTTGTAAATGTATGCCTCGTCCGGCTCCTCGAGACGGCCATCCCGGATGGCGCGGATTGTCTGGAGCGACGGATCATCGAGATACTGCGACCGGAACGACGCGACGTCATACGAGCCATGGTCGTTGTACGTCGGCAGGAACAGCACGTCGGGGTTGATGGCGACGAGCTGTTCCTTGCTCATGGCCTGCCCGTCCCGGATGCCCGCCTGCGCGCGCCCGTTGATGACGCCCGCATACTTGCAGGCATCGTCAAACGAGCTGCCGCTGCCACCGTATGTGCTCATGAGCGAGATCAGCACGACGGTTTTCTTTTCGCCATCGGGAATCTTCGATGTCTGCTCCGTGATGGCGGCGAGCTTGTCGTCCATTTTCTGGACGAGCTTCTCGCCGCGCGCGGGTTCGCCGACGGCCTGCGCGATGAGGCGGACAGTCGCCTCGATCTCTTCGAGGTTCCGCGCGCCCTTGCAGACGACGACGGGGATGCCGAGGTCGCGGAGCGACGCGACACGCGTGATGTCGCCCCAGTCTGGCACGATGATGAGGTCGGGCTGCATAGCCGCAATCTCCTCGACCGTTGGATCCGTGACGCGCCCTTCGACTTCTTTCGCGAGCGGCACGACGTTCGAGCTCACAGGGTCGTCGAGCAGACTGTTGACGGCCACCATATGATCGGGCGGGACGAGTCCGAGCACGACCTCGTCCGTGCTCATCGAGAGCGTCAGGATGCGATGCGGCTTTTCTGGCAGCGAGACGACCGTTCCCTGCACGTCCGTGACCTCATAGGCCGTCCCGGCCGTGTCTGCCTGTGGCGATGACATCTTCCGCACGTCCTTGCAGCCTGAAAGCATACAGACGAACACGAGGACGAGAAGCATCCCGCCCAGCGGCAGGAGCCGCTTTTTCCATGTGTTCCTGAAATCAAGTGCTGTCTTCATCGTGATGTTTTTCCTTTCTGGCCATCCTCTGCATCGCTTTCCCAGCCGAGCGCATGACGCTGTACATGGACTTTCTGCTCCCAGTCCTCCATGGAATCCTGAATGAATTCATGGACGAGGAATTTCGGCTGGACGTCCTCGACGAGCGCCTGCACGGCCGCCGTCCGGAATGGCTGATGCTCATCGACATGGCTGATGTAGTCAAAGACCTCGGAAAATCCTCGCGGCTGCAAGTCTTCCCTCTCGGCCTCGGCCATCCGACGCCGCACGAAGGCGCCCGAGAGAGAGCGATGGAGGTGCATGCCATAAATCGATGTCCGAAGGCCGCCAAGTCCGCGGACGACGCGCCGCACATAGCGGACAGCCTCGTCCTCCGTCGCAAGGTTCGTCGACGTGTTCATGAGATGGCCGGTATCGAGCAGGAGGCCCGTGCGCTGATGATGCGTGCCGCTCAGGAGATGGTCGGCGAGCTTCGGATTGAGAAGCGTCAGCCCCGGCCACCAGAGATTCTCATAGAGGAGCAGGCAGTCCTCGGGCAGTACGTTCATAACCATATTGACGAGCTCGAGCGTCGCCTCGATGACCTCGGCAGAACCATAGGCATGACGGCGATGATAAAGCTCGCTCGTCCGCGCCTGCGAAACGTGGAACACGACATACCGTGCTCCTGTCCGCACGGCCTCGCGGACATGGCGGCGCCAGAATGCAATCCATTCCTCGCGCGTCCGGCCAAAGGATGCCTGCCATGCTGCCTCGCTCCCATACGCTGCCGTGAGTGCCGCCCGATTCCCATACCAGAAATCCAGCCAATCCAGCCAGAAACGAAGATGCACGCCATGAATCCATGCCGATGGAAACTGCACAGGATTCCAGTCTTCATAAAGCGTGAATTCAAGGCCATCCAACCCATGGCGGGCAAAAAACGATGGCAGACACGCCGTGCTGCCTCCGAGAACATGCTCGATCTCATCCGAAAGATTGGAAAAATTCACCAGTTCCAGCATGCATCATCACCACCCGATCCCCCCACCTGTGCTCACCAGTCATCGTCCCCTTGAAGCACGAAACGATACGTCGTCCGATAGCGGCCCGGATGACCGTTCATCTGGAACCGGCAGGCCCAGCCAGCCGCGACGGCAGCCGCATCGAGTGCCGGATAGCCGGAGGAGCTCACGACGGAGACATCCGTCACCGCGCTCGCAGGAGAAACCGTGATCAGCACGGTCACGCTGCCCTGCGCGCCCGCCTGCACCATGCTCTGCGGATAGGCAGGCGTCGCGCGATACGTGCAATAAGCGCCAGCATCAACGGGTTCTGGCGGCGAAGCTGGCGCCGTGCCAGTGCCCGCACCAACACCGGCGCCGACACCACCTCCATCGCCCGCGCCGCTGCCCGTGCCATTCCCCGCACCAGAACCAGCACCACGCCCCGTCCCATCGCCGGAGCCTGCACCCTTTGCCGTACCAGAATCCCCTGTGCTCTGTCCCGCACCCGCAGCATCATCCGCCGCAGCTGCGGACGATGCCATAGCGGCCGGATGCTCCTGATGCTCCTTCCGGTACGCCTGCTGCTTCTCCGGCTCCTTCGTATACGTCTCCGCAATCTCGGGGAGCTTTGTCTCGGGCGGCAGGGTGACGGCAGGTGCCTCTGCGGACGCCGCGGATGCGGGAGCCGCGGATGGCGCACGTTCGCCGCCGTCGCCTCCCCCGCCCGCATCGTCCAGCATCGTGACATCCACGACGTCGTCTTCTGATGGCTGCGGCTGCTCGCGCACCAGCAGGAAGAATCCCGACGCCCCGATCAGCAGGAACAGGAGAACATGCACGACAAGCGAGATGCCCCATGCCCGGAGCTCGCCCGACCGGCGTTCCCTCATGCGCATCGCTTCCATTTCACCGGCCTCCATCGGCGGCAGCGAGCCCGATGTGCGTGATGCCGCGCGCCTTGAACTTGTCGAGCAGGCCGACGACCATGCCGTAATCGAGCCCCTGGTCGGCACGCACGACGACGGAGAACTTCGCACTGCGCTGGTTCTCTGCCGCCGCCCGGTCGAGGAGCGCCGCCTCCGTGACGGGCTGGTCTTCGAGATAGAGCGAGCCGTCGCGCTTCATCGTCACGACATACGAGACCGCCAGCTGCGTCTCGGCACTCGCCGCCTGCGGCATATCGACATCGACCGTCTTCACCTGCACCATGTAGAGCGTGCTCATCATGAAGAAGACGAGCAGGAAGAACATGATGTCGATCATCGGGATGATGATGACCTCCGGCTTCTGCCAGGCCCGCCTGTCACGCAACCGCATCCGCATCCCGCCTTTCTGCTCTGTTTCAAAGTCTGTGATTCTTGCAACACATAGCCAGAAGTTATTATATCATCTTTCCCAAGTTATCACAATGCCAGGAACGCATAAAGACGCAACAAAAAAGCACCTGCTCGTGAAAAGCAGATGCCTTGATTATGACTTATGCATGACTTATGCGTCGTAGTCTTCCGGATAGATCGTGATGTCGAAATGGTTGAGGTTCCATTCATGCGTAATCTGATGCTTGTAGGCCGAGAGGGCGTTCATGAGAACCGCATAAGAGCGGCCGCCTTCATAGATGCCCGCATCGGAGATGTCTACTTTGTAGCCGTTCGCATGGGAATAGCGGCCGCTGGCGTGGTAGCCTTCCTCTGCGCCGCCCGTGATGACGAACGTGACGCCTGCGGCCTGCGCGGCCGTGTTCAGCGTATCGAGGAATGCCATCGTCGAGCTTTGGAGGTGCACGGTATCGGTCGTGCGGTTGCTGTTCCATGGCGTATCCATGCCTTCGGTGCTGCTCCATTTGCGGAGGTTGCTCTTGCCGAAGTCATTGTGGAACGCATAGGCCGACGACTGCGGTGGAATGCGGAACGCACTCATGTCCGGGAGCGTCTGCGGTGCAATCTCCGCCGCTCCTGCCGTACCAGGGCGTTGCATGGAAGGCAGGGCCTTCGTCTGCGACGGGAGCGTCGTCGCGCCCGATGGCAGGGCACGGGTCGAAGCGGATGGAACGGCGGCCGTGCGGGAGGCCTCGCGCGTGACAGTGGAGGACGGCACGGCAGATGTATGAACGGACGGCACGGCAGCAAACGCCGTGGACGCCGAGAAAATACAGGTTGCGAATAGTGTTAGGATAGCGGCTCTCTTCATCAAATTCCCCCTATAAGATTTGCAGACAAACTTTGTTACGTGTATAACAAAGTTATTATAGCACACACGAGGGAAAATGTGAAACCGATTTATGTCCCATCTTTGCACTGTCTTTTCGTTACCTTTTTGTCAGATGAATACCTCACAGTCATCTTCGACGGCCTTGCAGGCAGCGCGGACGCGCGGCATGACTTCCTTCGGGTCGCTGCCCTCTTCGAATTCGACCTTCATCTTGAGCAGCATGAAGTTGACGTTCACGTTCTTGACGCCCGCCGTGTGCTTCGCCGCTTCCTCCATGAGGTTCGCGCAGTTCGCGCAATCGACTTCGATCTTGTAAGATTTCTCGTGCTCCTGTTCCTGCCTTGCTGTTTTTGCGCTTGCAACTTTCGCACCCGTGCCAAACATCGCCCGCATGGCATTGAGCACGGCGAGCACCATGACGCCGACGTCGGCAAAGATGGCCGCCCACATGTTCGCGATGCCGATGGCGCCGAGCACGAGCACGAGGACTTTGACGCCGATGGCGCCGTACATGTTTTCATGGACGATGCGCATCGTCTTGCGCGCGATCCGCATGGCCGTTGCAACTTTCGCCGGGTCATCGTCCATGAGCACGACATCGGCCGCCTCGATGGCGGCGTCGGAGCCCATCGCGCCCATCGCGATACCGACATCGGCGCGCGCGAGCACGGGTGCGTCGTTGATGCCATCGCCGACGAACGCGAGCTTTCCCGTCTCACCCTGCTGCTTCGCGAGCAGTTCCTCGACTTTTTCCACCTTGTCCTGCGGCAGGAGCTCGCTATGGACTTCGTCGAGGGCAAGCTGGCGCGCAACATCCGTCGCGACGACGTGGTCGTCGCCCGTCAGCATGACGGTTTTCTTCACGCCATTTGCATGGAGCGCGGCGATGGCAGCAGCCGCATGTTCCTTGACGACGTCGGCGATGACGATATGGCCGATGTATTCGCTATCCATCGCAACATGGACGATCGTGCCGTGCTTCTCGCATGGATGCCATTTCGCGCCGATGGCCTCCATGAGCTTAGCGTTGCCGACATAGACTTCATGGCCGTTGACACTGGCGCGGACGCCCTTGCCCGCGAGTTCTTCGACGTTTTCCACCGTGCAGCCGTCGGCTTCGTGACGGTAGGCCGTGCGCAACGACGCCGCAATCGGATGCGTGGAAAAACGCTCGACATGCGCGGCCATGTGCAGCAGCTCGTCAGGCGCGATGGTCTCGGGATGGATGTCCGTGACCTCGAACGTGCCCTTCGTCAGCGTGCCCGTCTTGTCAAAGACAACGGTATCGACGCTCGCAAGCGCTTCGAGATAATTCGAGCCCTTGACAAGCACACCCGCACGGCTCGCGCCGCCGATGCCGGCGAAGAACGAGAGCGGGATGCTGATGACGAGCGCGCACGGACAGCTGATGACGAGGAACGTCAGCGCGCGATAGATCCAGGTGCCGAATGCCGGCTCCATGCCAAAGACAGCCATGCGCACGAGCGGTGGCAGGATGGCAAGCGCAATCGCGAGGCCGACGACGATCGGCGTGTAGACGCGGGCGAAGCGCGCGATGAAGTTCTCAGCTTTCGACTTGCGCGAGCTCGCGTCCTCGACGAGGGCGAGGACTTTCGAGGCTGTCGATTCGCCAAACGCTTTCGTCGTGCGGATGGACAGCAGGCCCGTCTTGTTGATACAGCCCGAGAGCACGCTGTCGCCCTCGTGGACGCTGCGCGGCAGGCTCTCTCCTGTGAGAGCCACGGTGTCGAGCATCGACGCGCCCTTTGTCACGACGCCGTCCAACGGGATTTTCTCGCCAGGCTGGACGACGATGGTCGTGCCGATGGCGACGTCGTCCGGATCAACGCGGGTAAGCTTTCCATTTTGCTCAATATTCGCGTAGTCTGGGCGGATGTCCATGAGATCCGTGATGTCGTCGCGGCTCTTTCCGACCGCATACGACTGAAACCATTCGCCGACCTGATAGAACAGCATGACGGCGATGGCCTCGGTGTAGTCGCCGTCCTCATAGATGGCAAGCGCGAGCGCGCCGAGCGTCGCGACGGCCATGAGCAGGCATTCGTCGAGCGGCTTCTTGTGCACGATGCCGCGCACAGCCTTGTAAAGGATGTCATAGCCGACGACGAGGTACGGTACGAGGAACGCGATGAGGCGCGGCGCTCCCGTGAGCGGCAGCTGCGTCGCGACCACGGTCAGCACGGCCGCGACGAGGATGCGGATGAGGTTTCGCTTCTGTTTCTCTGTCATAGTGGTGACTCCCTCCGGCGCAACATATGAGCAATCATTCATTTGTTGCCTTCAGTATAGCAGACGGTTGTCAACTTGACAAGTCCTTTTTTTTGTGCTAGCCTGTTCTACGTAAACCGTTGAAGCGAAGGGAAAAAGCTTTTCTCCTCGATAGAGAGCCTGCGTTGCTGGAAGGTAGGCGGGGAGCGGCTTTCGATGGATCGCTGAGGGCGCACGGAA
>OMZR01000053.1 GCA_900315575.1 uncultured Veillonellaceae bacterium | reverse complement strand
TTTGCGAAGGCAGTTTGTTTAGCAGCTTCTACTATAGCAGAGCGTGCAAGTGATTTCTTTTTTCATGCTGGCTTACCCACAGTTATGGGAGAAGCCTCCAAAAAGATGGCATTTTATCGACCGCAAAAGAGACCTACCGGTTCATCCTCAACGATCCCTCCGTGACGGTCTGCGATTACTGGATCTTATCCGGCGAGGCTGGCTCATGGAAGACTCCGACAGACAATCATGCCCGCTGCCCGCGAGAAAATGTCTACGGCCTGCTCGGCGAAAGCGCCATGATCGAAGTCTATCCTCAAGACTTCGTCCAGCAGTTCTACAACATCATCACAACGCAATGGGGACGCTATTCCGTTCCCAAAGTCTATTTTGCCAGCGTGCCGACATGGTTTGCCTGCTATCGTCTGGACGTTTCCAGCGGCCGCATGATGAACACCGCTGTAAGAGACTATACCTGGCTCCAAGAGCACCCTTTCCCCAAAAAGACAAAACTCCTTTCCATCATCAGCTCGAACAAGGCATGGACACAAGGGCACCGCGACCGTCTGCAATTCGTGAACAACATCATGGATGCTTTGGGAGACCAAGTCGATTTCTTTGGACGCGGACTGCGTACGTTCGCGGACAAATGGGACGTGATCGCACCGTACAAGTACCACATCGCAATTGAAAATAACGCGATGCCCGGCTACTGGACGGAAAAGATTGCAGATCCCTTCCTTGCCAACACATATGTCTTCTACTATGGCGCGCCTGACATCACAGCATATTTCCCAGAAAATGCGCTAACGCCAATCGACATCCACGATCCCGTCCATGCCATCCAGACCATCGCCGACGTCATCAACGCTGGCACATGGGAGCGGCGGCAGAAAGAATTGCGCGAAGCGCGCGACCTCGTGATGGGAAAATACAATTATTGGAGAATCCTTGCCCGCATCCTGGACCAGAATGACTACGCAGGAGATCCGGTTGATAACGTCATCCTCCCCAACGAGGCCTTTAAAAACCGCTGAACTCATCTATGCTCAGACATCTGGCAGCTACTTCTTGCCTTTCTTCACGGCGCGCTTGACAGCGTCGAGAAACGCTTTCGTATCTTCCTCTGTGAAGCCTGTCGCTGCGTCGGTGAAAAAGATGGACAACCGCATGCGGTCGATCGTCGTGAAGAGGCTGCGGTCATCATCGACGACGACGCAGGCATCCATCGGATGGCGACGAAAATAATAGCGGACTTCCTTGCCGCGTTTTCCGCGCGGCATCACGCCGGGCGCTTCCGGCGTGATGCCTTCGACGGGCAGGGCATCGCAAAGCGTCCTGAGGTATGGCGGCTGAAAGATCGGATTCCAGCCTTTCCGCCATGTGGACGTGAGAACGACGGTGACTTTGTCGAAACGTTCCCCTGCTTCTGCCAGCGCTGCCTGAAACGCATGCACGCAGCGAAAATTCAGCGTGAACGGACGTTTCCAATCTTCTTCCGTGTTCAGCACACCATCGACATCGAGAAAAACGCCGAGATGATGGCCGAGTTTTTCATTCGTGAGAAAATCCAGCATCGTTTCCATCCTCCTTTGATGTCCGATATGTCGCCGTGCCGCCTGCTCAGACGTCCGGCAGCTGCCAGTCGATCGGCGTCTCGCCGCAGCTTTCAAGGAACTGGTTGACGCGCGAGAACGGATGGCTGCCGAAGAAGCCGCGATTCGCGGAGAGCGGGCTCGGGTGCGGCGACTCGACGATGTAGTGGCGCGGGTTCGTGATCATGACTTTCTTCTTGCGCGCAGGGCTTCCCCAGAGGATGAAGGCCATGGGCTTTTCGCGCTCGTTGAGGAGCTCGATGATCCGGTCGGTGAACTGCTCCCAGCCCTGGTTGTGATGCGAAAACGCCTGATGCTCGCGGACGGTCAGGACGGTGTTTAAAAGCAGGACGCCCTGGTCGGCCCAGGGCTTCAGGCAGCCGTTGTTCGGGATGGTGCAGCCGAGGTCGTCGTGGAGCTCCTGAAAGATGTTCTTGAGGCTCGGCGGTGGCTCGACGCCGGGCAAGACGGAGAACGAGAGGCCGTGCGCCTGGCCGGGGCCGTGGTAAGGGTCCTGGCCGAGGATGACGACTTTCGTGTCTGCGTAGCTCGTGTAGTGGAGCGCGTTGAAGATGGCGTACATGTCGGGGTAGACGCGCGTCGTGCGGTATTCCTGGATGAGGAATTGCCGCAGCTTCTTGTAGTAGGGCTTCTCGAGCTCGGGCGTCAGGAGCGGGGCCCAGTCGTTGTGGAAGATTTCCATGGGGGGGTGTGGTCCTTTCTTTGGTTGGTTCGTGATCGCGAAGGTTCGTTCGCGGTCGCGGTCGGGCGGGGGCTTCGGGCCGACTCGCTCAGCGACGAATCTTCCCTCGCGATTTTATGGGGGGTTCGATGGGAACCGGAAGAAATGCTTTCAACATAGCTTTTTGCCTCTTTCGGCGCCACTCGGATGTTCATCGCTTCGCTCGCTGTCCCGAAGCCCCCGCCCTCCCGAAGATTGGCTTAGCAACGCGGAGTTGCTTCAAAGGCTCCCTCTCAGAGGGAGCTGTCGAGCGAAGCGAGACTGAGGGAGTCTCACAAGATGGTCGTATGTGATTCTGGATTACCTTTTACGCGGGCTGCGAAAATTCCTATTTTCGCAGATACTCCGCAAACATCACGCCCGGTGTTTTCGCCGGGCTTTTTTTGATGCAGGCAAAGCCGTCGAGCGGCGGGAAGAAGGTGTCGGCGGGAGGTGTCGCGGCGACTTCGGTCAGGAAGATGCGGCTGGTATAGGGGAGGAGCTGGCGATAGAGCGTGCCGCCGCCAATGAGCCAGAAGGGGCGGTGGGGACGCTCACAATGCAAGTGTTCAAGAAGCACAGAGAGCTGGCTGAGATTGGAAGCATACTCTAGATGAGCCGTGCCACTTGTCCGGCCAGTGTTTCCTACTACTCCCCCCGCCGCTATCGCGGCCCGCCCCCCCTCAAAGAGGGGGGCTTTCATAGAACTTGATACCACGACATTGGTGCGCCCAGCGAGCGGCTTTCTGCCGAGGCTCTCCCATGTCTTCCGCCCCATGATGACGACACTGCCTTCCGTCTTTGTCTGCTGCTTGAAGAACGCCATGTCTTCTGGAATGCGGAACAGCAGCTTGCCGTCTTTCCCAAGGCCGCGATCAGCGCTGACGCAGGCGATGCTCTGGAGCGGCCAGGGGGCGGCGAGTTCGTCGCTTTTCTTCACGCCCTGCCCGGCGTTCTTTTCGCACCAGCTGGCGATGGGACGCCCTTCGAGGATGAGGCCGGGCTCGATTTCGTGCAATGGCTCGAGGACGAAGGCGCGTTCGAGAAGGTACGGGTGCGGGAGACGGAGCTCCGGCGTATTCCGGCGCACGATACGCGTCGCTTCGTTTGTGCCGTTCGCATCTGCCGCTGCTGCCACGCCATCCTCCTCCGTCGCATAGACGAGGTCGATGTCGATGGTCCGCGCGCCCCAGTGCTCGTGCCGCACGCGGCCGAGGGCTTGCTCGATGGCCTGCGTTTCATGCAGCAGCGTTTCGGGCGCGAGAGCCGTCTCGAGCTCGACGGCACCGTTGAGGAAGGGCGGCTGGTCCGTCTTTCCCCACGGGGCCGTCTCATAAAAAGAGGACGCAGCCAAGAGGCGCGTCCCCGGGAGCCCCGCGAGGCGCCGGATGGCTTCGCGGAGCGTCGCTGCTCTGCGGCCGAGGTTGGCGCCGATGGAGAGGCGGATATTCATGCTTTCTGGTCCCCCTGCGCGCGGCGGATCGTCACGGCCGCGTCCTGGAAGTCGCCCGGGATCGGGGCGGCCGGCTTGTGCACGGTGACTTCGACGGCGCGCACTTCCTGGTAGCGGCCGAGGATGAGGTCGGCGATATGCTCGGCGATGGCCTCGATGAGGTGGAAGCGCTGACCTTCGACGACGCTCTTGACGATTTCGAAAACGGCCGCATAGTTGACGGTATTTTTGAGCTCGTCGCTCTTGCCCGCCGAATGGAGCGAGAGCGAGAGCGTGACATCGACGTAGAAGTCCTGTCCCTGCTCGCGCTCTTCGTTGAGACAGCCGTGATAGCCATAGAATTTCATGCCCGAAAGGGCGATCTTGTCCAGCTTTTCATTTGTTTTCTGCATATTTCTCACGTCCTAGGATGAAGTCTGTCATATGGCACATGCGCGCGATGGGGCGCACGTCGTGGACGCGCACCATGTCCGCGCCTTTCGTGATGGCAACGACGCACGAAGCCCCCGTGGCCTCCATGCGCTCGCCCGTGGGCAGGCCGAGCGTGTCGCCGATGAAGCGCTTGCGGCTCGAAGCGAAGAGCATCGGGTAACGCACGCCGCCCACGGTCAGCAGTTCTTCGAGACGGCGCTGCACGAGGAGATTCGTCGCCGTGTCCTTGCCAAAGCCGATGCCGGGGTCGAGCAGGATGTCCTCGTCCTGCACGCCCGCCGCATGCGCGATGGCAAGGGATTTCTGGAAGAACGCCTGCATGGCAGCGATGACATCCCCGTCATACGCTTTGCCCTGCTGGTTGTGCATGACGATGACGGGGCGGTGCGTCCGCGCAGCGACCTCCGCCATCGCGCCCTCGCGCTCGCCCGCGTACTGGAGGCCCCAGATGTCATTGAGGATATGGGCCCCCATCTGCATGGCCTTCTCTGCCGTCTCGGCATGATACGTATCAACGGAAATGGGCACGGGGCATGCGGGCAGGAGTTGCTTCAAAAGCGGCAGCAGGCGCGCCTGCTCTTCTTCGGGCGTCAGCGCCGCCGAGCCCGGCCGCGTCGATTCCGCGCCGACATCGATGAGATCCGCGCCGTCCGCAACCATCTCGCGCATATGCGCGAGTGCCGTCTCGGCCGTATCATAGCGGCCGCCGTCGGAAAAGGAATCCGGCGTGACGTTGAGGATGCCCATGACGAGCGTGCGGCGGCCGACGGTCAAAGTTTTGCCATCGGGAAAGGTATAGGTGTGAATCGGGCAAAAAGTCATCAACATTCCTCCTTGTGAACCAGAAGCGTCCATGCCTGCCGGGCGAGCTGGGGATTCGTCGCAAACGCGCCCGTCGTCTCGCTCGTAGTGGTTTCGGTGCCGTAGGTGCCGCCTTCACGCAGCGTCATGCAGAGCTGGCGGGCGTGGCAGACGGCGAGGACGCCCGTCGCGCCGAGGCCGCGCTGGACGGCGTCGGCGATGTCGTGCGTCAGACGCTCCTGCAGCTGCGGGCGGTGCGCGGCGATGGCTACGGCCTCGACGAAGTGTGTGAAGCCCGCGATCCGGCCGTCTTTCGGCTGGTAGACGATGTCGACGGTGCCGAAAAACGGCACGAGATGATGCTCGCACATCGAGAAGAACGGGATGCCCTGCACGGCAACAAGCCCCGAGCTCCCGGCCTCGATGGGCTCGCCGAATGCTTCGGCGGCATCCCGTCCGAGACCGTCAAAGAGGTATGCATACATCTCCGCGACGCGCGCTGGCGTCTTTTCCATCCCCGCAGCATCCGTCTCCACGCCGAGCGCCGTGAGAAATTCGCGCACGGCATGTTCTGCGCGCATGACATCCACGGCCATCGCAACCACCTGCTTCCAGATTCTCTTCGAATCTTCTGATATATCTTCTATTTTATAACGCACAGTCATGGCCGTCAATCATTTCTGCGCGCAATCATTCGATTTAGTTATCGTCATCCCATCCAGGCAGGAATCAGCCCCGATGAAATCGAATACAGGCAGAAGAATCAAGCCATGCACACAAAGAATTCAAAGGATCGAAAGAGGGGGCATCATCATGCTCAAGAAAGAAATGACGCGCGAGGCCATGTTCGACGCACTCGAACAGGATTACGACGGCCTCATGAATCTCGGCGACATCTATGGCGCCCGCGGCGTCGAAACCGCCATCGACACCATTCATCTCTACGAGCAGGCGCTCCGGCTTGCCTGCGAGGAAATCCAGAAAAGCCGCGCGAAGAAATTCACCGATACGAAGACCACGGCCGAAATCTTCGACGAGTACATCGGGTATGCGAAGTCGACGGATTACGGAGAAGACAGCGAGCACTGAAAAAATCCTGCGAAAGGAATCACTCCCTTCGCAGGATTTTTTCGTACAAATTGTTCAGACGTACCTTCGACACACCCACCACCGCTTCGCGGTCCCCGCAAAGTCTCCACTGGAGACTTTGCGTCTCGGTGAGGGAGGCAAAGTGGAAAGGTCACTCCGCGATGCCCGGGGTCGTCATGGCTTTCGGGCTCAAGATGTGGTTCATGCGCTCCTTCGTCAGGATGCCTTTTTCAAGGATGACTTGGCGGATGGGCTTGCCGGTGTTGTAGGCTTCTTTGGCCAGCATCGCGCTGTTCTCATAGCCGATGTGCGGCAAGAGCGCCGTGACGACGCCGACGCTGCGGTCGAGCCATGCCTTGCAGTGCTCTTCGTCGGCTTCGAGGCCGATGAGCAGCTTGTCAACGAACGTGTTGACGGCATTTGTCATGCAGTTCATCGCCATGAAGAGGTTGTGCGAGATGACCGGCTCCATGACGTTGAGCTCGAACTGGCCGTTCTCGACGCCGAGCGTGACGGCCGCGTCATTCGCGATGACCTGGTAGCACGCCTGGTCGAGGACCTCGGCGATGACGGGATTGACCTTGCCCGGCATGATCGACGAGCCCGGCTGGCGCTTCGGGAGCTTCACCTCGGAAAGGCCGCAACGCGGGCCGCTCGCCATGAGGCGGAAATCGTTCGCCATCTTGATGAGCACGAGCGCCGTCGTCTTCATCGCTGCCGAGACATCGGCAAAAGCATCCGTGTTGTTCGTCGCGTCGATGAGATTTTCTGCCGTCTCATAATGCTCGCCCGTAACCTCGCTGAGCTTTTGCGCGACGAGCGGGATGTATTGCGGCTCGGCGTTGAGGCCCGTGCCGACGGCCGTGCCGCCCATATTGATGACATGGACGCCTTCGCGTGCCTGCTC
This sequence comes from uncultured Veillonellaceae bacterium, assembly GCA_900315575.1. Taxonomy (GTDB): domain Bacteria; phylum Bacillota; class Negativicutes; order Selenomonadales; family Selenomonadaceae; genus Selenomonas_C. Next base: position 23,733 of record OMZR01000053.1, on the reverse strand, counting down.
GATGCGGCGGATGCCGCGGCGGACGGCGGACGCATACGAGCCCATTTCCTGGCCGAGCGTGATGGGCACGGCATCCTGCAGGTGCGTGCGGCCCATCTTGAGGACATCCTTGAACTCGACGGATTTCTTGTCGAGCTCGTCCGCGAGGCGCGTCAATGCGGCGATGAGCTTCTTCGACTTGCGATTGATGCAGACCTTGATGCCCGTCGGGAACGAGTCATTCGTCGACTGCGCCATGTTCGCGTGGTTGTTCGGGGAGATGAGGTCGTAGCGGCCTTTCGCCTCGCCGAGGAATTCGAGCGCGCGGTTCGAGAGCACTTCGTTCATGTTCATGTTGATGGATGTGCCCGCGCCGCCCTGGATCGGATCGACGGGGAACTGGTCGAGCAGCTTGCCGTCGATGATTTCGTCGGCCGCCTGGATCAGCGCCATGCCGATGCGGCCCGGCAGACGGCCCGTCTCCATGTTCGCGAGCGCGGCGGCCTTCTTCACCATCGCGATCGACTGGACGAAGTCGGGGTCGATCGTCTGGCCCGTGATGTGGAAATTGTCGATGGCGCGCATCGTCTGCACACCGTAGTAGACATCCTCCGGCACTTCGAGTTCACCGATGAAATCATGTTCCTTACGCATCTTCCTGCACCCTTTCTTTCTACGGAAGCACTCGGCCTCCGCCCGTCCGATAAAAGCTTTTCAGAAAAACACAAAACGAGCTGCAAGAACGCCCGACCCCATTGTCTCTGCGTTCTCCGCTCGTTTCTTCTTCTCTCTTTCTGGCTTCATTGTATCATGTATACAGAATACACGCAAGACTTTTATGAACAATTTTTTGAAAAAGTTTTGGGCTGGGCGCACATCGATTTTGATCTGCAAAGCGCTTATGATAATAGGTTTGCAAACCAAAGGCGCCAGACGCATTCCCTGTCAGGGGAACCGTCTGGCGCCTGAACTTTTCATCCATCTCATTTTTTGAGATCGAACCCCGTCCGCTTGAACATCTTTGCGAGGTCGTCCGTGCTGAATTTGAGGATCGTCGGACGGCCGTGGGGACAGGTGAAAGGGTAGGCGGTGCGGGAGAGTTCGTCAAGGATGATCTGCATCTGCTGGAAATTGAGCTCTTCGCCCGCCTTGATGGCCGCGCGGCAGGCCGTTGTGGCGAGGGCGTGCTTGCGGAGCTCGGCGGCGCTGGCCGCGTGCAGGTCATGAAGGTTCGTGAGAATTTCGCGGATGATGTCTTCCGCTTCGGCGACGGGGATGTCGGCGGGGACTTCCGTCAGGCGGTAGTCGCGCGGGCCCGCGGCCTCCATGCGGAAGCCGAGATGGGCGAACAGGCCGGCGTTCTGCTCGATGAGCGCAGCGTCGCCTTCATCAAATGTCAGCGTCTGATGGACGAGCAGCTGCTGCGACGGGATGCCGTCGGCTTCAGCCGAGAACTTGTCGAACAGGATGCGCTCGTGCGCGGCGTGCTGGTCGACGATGTAGAGGCCTTTCGCGTCCTGCGCGATGATATACGTGCGGTCGACCTGGCCGATCGGGATGACGGCGCCTTCGGAGAGCATGGCGTTCTCTGTCGCGATGGCCGCATCGTCCTGCGCAGCATCTGCGTTGCTGGCGTCATTCGCAACGGTGGCAGCAGCCGCCGCGCTACCCTGCCCCGCTTCCGCGACATTCTGCGCGGTTTCACCGTACACAGGATAATGCGTGGCACGCGAAGCCGCGATTTCTTTCTGTGCCTCGGCGAAGCTCACGGCACCGCTGCCCTGCGGGACGAAGCCGCCCGCAGGTGCGCCAAATGCGCCAGTGCCCGCAAAGCCGCCCGCCTGATGCACGGCCTCATACGGCGTGCGCGGCGCATAGCCGGTGCTGCCCGCAGGACGCGGTGCAGGTGCCGTCGCGGGCACAAAATGCATGGGCTCCTGCGTCATCTGCACGGATGGACGGTCGACGACGGCCGCGACGCGCTGAAGGCCGAGGTCCTGTGCGGGCCGCACGGCATCAAGCGTGGCTTTGTAGACGGCCTTGAAAATGAGGCTTTCGTCCTCGAACTTCATCTCGCTCTTCTGCGGGTGGACGTTGACATCGACCGTACGCGGCGGGACGTCGAGGCAGAGCACGGCCATCGGGTAGCCGCTTTTCGGCACCATCGACTTATAGGCGTTGTCGATGGCTTTCGCGATGGCGCGGCTCTGGATGATGCGGCCGTTGACGATGAACGTCTGCCAGCCGCGCGTGCTCTTGAGCATCGAGGGCTTCGTGATGTAACCCGTGATGCGCAGGCCCTCGTCGGGATTTCCGAGCGCGAGTGCCAGCAGGGAATCCGAGACGTTCTTGCCATAAATGGCGCGGATGGCATCGTAGAGCTTGCCGCTGCCGGGCGTGACGAGCGCCATCTTGTTGTTGTTGATGAAACGGAATGCGATTTCGGGGTGCGAGAGCGCGAGCTTCGTGATGAAGTCGCTGATGTGCGCGGCCTCGGTATGGTTCGTCTTGAGGAATTTCTTGCGCGCCGGCGTATTGAAGAAGAGGTCCTCTACCTTGACCGTCGTGCCGATATTGCAGCCCGCCTCGATGAAGTCCGGCTCCTTGCCGCCCGTGATGACGACTTCTGTGCCGAGGTCGGCCCCCTGCGGCCGCGTCTTCATCGAAAAGCGCGAAACCGAGGCAATCGTCGGCAATGCCTCGCCGCGAAAACCGAGCGTGCCGATGGTCTGGAGGTCGGCGGCCTCGCGAATCTTGCTCGTCGCATGACGGAGAATCGCGAGCCGCGCGTCTTCTTCCGTCATGCCCTTGCCGTCGTCCGTCACGCGCAGGAAGCTCGTGCCGCCCGCCATGATTTCGACTTCGATTTTCTTCGCGCCCGCGTCGATGGAATTTTCGACGAGTTCCTTGACGACAGAGGCCGGCCGCTCGACGACTTCGCCCGCCGCGATCTTGTTGATGGTGCTGTCATCAAGCACATGAATCGTACTCATGAAAGGCCTGCCTCCTGCTTCGCCTGCTCCTGCAGCTTGTAAAGTTCGTTCATCGCCTCGATTGGCGTCATCGTCATGATGTCGAGGCCGAGCAGTGCATCGCTGAGCCCCGAGGAAAACAGCGAGCCCATCGCAGGCGCGGGGGCCGGTGCGGGCGCTGCCGCCTTTGCACCTTTCGATGCAGCTGTCGCAGTTTCGCCGTCCGCCGCACGTTCGCCACCCGTGCCGTTTTCGATGGCGACGAGCTTTGCCTGCTCGTTTTCGAGCTCCGAAAGAATAGCGTCGGCACGCTTCAGCACGGCTTTCGGCAGGCCCGCGAGCCGCGCGACATGGATGCCGTACGACTTGTCAGCCGCGCCCGGCACGATGCGCCGCAGGAAGGCCACATCCTTGCCGCGCTCCTTGACAGCCACGCAGTAATTCTTGACGAGGTCGTCGTCCATCTCCGTGAGCTCGTGATAATGCGTCGCGAACAGCGTCTTGGCATGAATCTTCTTTTCGATGTACTCGACGACGGCGCGTGCGATGCTCATGCCATCGAACGTGCTCGTGCCGCGGCCGATCTCGTCGAGGATGACGAGGCTGTCCTTCGTCGCGTATTTCAGAATCTGCGCGACTTCGTTCATCTCGACCATGAACGTGCTCTGACCGCTGACGAGGTCGTCGCTCGCGCCGATGCGCGTGAAGATGCGGTCGACCGGCGAAATCGTCGCCTCGCGCGCAGGCACGAAGCTCCCGGCCTGCGCCATGAGCGTCAAGAGAGCCACCTGCCGCATGTACGTCGACTTGCCTGCCATGTTCGGCCCCGTAATCAGCATGATTTCACAGGTCTTGTGGTCGAGGTGGGCGTCGTTCGGCACGAAGAGGTCGCGTGTCAGAATGCGCTCGACGAGCGGATGGCGGCCGTCCTTGATGTCGATTTCCCCGCCCGGCACGAGGCGCGGGCGCACGTAGCCATAGTTGACCGCCGCCTCCGCGAGCGAGGCCAGCACATCGACGCGCGCGATGGCATGCGCCGTCTGCTGGATGCTCGCGAGCTGTTCCTTGATGTGGTCGCGCACCTCGACGAACAGATTGTATTCGATCTGAACGATTTTTTCCTGCGCGCCGAGAATCTTCGTCTCGAATTCCTTGAGCTCTTCCGTGATGTAGCGCTCGGCATTCGCGAGCGTCTGCTTGCGGATGTAACGGTCGGGCACGAGGTCGGCGCCTGAGTTGCGCACCTCGATATAGTAGCCGAACACCTTGTTGTAGCCGATTTTGAGAGACTTGATGCCCGTCTCGGCCTTTTCGCGTTCCTCGATTTCCTGCAGCATCGACTTGCTGTCATGCGAGATGCGGCGGTACTCGTCGAGCTCGGCGTTGTAGCCGTCCTTGATGATGCCGCCCTCGCGGATCGTCAGGCCCGGCTCGTCAACGATGGCGCGCGTCAGCAAATCGACGTCTTCGTCATACGTCGCAATTTCGCTCGCCGAATGCTGGAGCATTTTCGTCTGGACAGGCGCGAGCGCCGCCGTGATGGACGGCAGCATCTGGAGCGACAGCTTCAGCGCAATCAGGTCGCGCGCATTCGCCGTGCCGACCTCGATGCGCGTGAGCAGGCGCTCGAAATCGCGAATCTCGGCAAAGGCCGAGCGCAGGGCGTCGCGCAGCGCAAAGTCCTCGACGAGCTCCTGCACGGCATCGAGCCGCATGTCGATGGCGACGATGGAAAGCAGCGGCGATTCGAGCCATTTCTTGAGCAGGCGGCTACCCATGGCCGTCTTCGTGAAATCGAGCACATCGAGCAACGTATCCTTCTTGCCGCCATCGCGCAGGTTGCGCGTGATTTCGAGATTGCGCAGCGTGTACGTATCGACGGCGAGGTTTTCGCTTGCATCGAGGCGCGTCAGATGCGAGAGCTGCGTGAGGTCGGTCTTGACCGTCTCGTGCAGGTAGTCGAGCAGCGCCGCGACGGCCGCTTTTGCCTCTGGCTCGTCCGGGCGATTGGCAGCGTCAAAATGCTCAATGATACGGTCATCGATATGGGCTGCGTCCGGCACATCTGCAACCGGCGTATACGAGCAGGCACCGAGCCGCAGGTGCACGAAATCGTCAAGTTCCGCGCGGAACAACAGGTCGCCAACGAGCAGCAGTTCCGCCATCTGCAGGCGGTAGAGCTCGTCGAACAGCGTCTGCAAGCGGTTCGCGCCCGTATAGATGCCATAGAAGCACTCGCCCGTCGAAATGTCCGCGCCCGCCAGCACGACGGTTTCCGCAGCGGCAGGCTCGTAGAGCAGCGCGATGTAATTATTGGAAGCATCTATCAGCGCCGACTCCGAAAGCACCGTGCCCGGCGTCACGATCTTGATGACTTCGCGCTTCGTCAGTCCTTTGGCTTTCGGGTCGCCAATCTGCTCGGCAATCGCGACTTTGTAGCCCTTTGCAATCAGGCGGTTGATGTACGATTCCGCCGCATGGTACGGGATGCCGCACATCGGCGCCTTGTCCTTGTTGCCGCTGCGGCTCGTCAGCGTCAGGCCGAGCTCCTCCGACACAAGCTTTGCATCGTCAAAGAACATCTCATAAAAGTCGCCAAGCCGGAAGAACAGGATTTCTCCCGGATGCTGCGCCTTCGTCGCCTGATACTGCTGCATCATCGGCGTGAGTTCCATATTGGTACACCTTTCTATTCGACGTCGCACCCGCGGAAGATACATTGTACATCTTGAGCCGTCGTGCAGGGGACTCCCCCCGCCCTTCGGGCCCGTCCCCCCTCTAGAAGGGGGCTCCGTATAAGTGCGGCTCCGTTTCTCTCAAAACACTCGTTGTCCTTTTAATACCCACGTCTGCGGATGCGTGATCTTGACGTTCACGAAATCGCCCGGCTGCTCCGCATCATGCGGGAAAATCACGAGCTTGTTCGTGCGCGTGCGGCCGCTCCACATCGCATCGTCGTTCTTGCTCGGGCCTTCGACCATGATTTCCTGCACCGTGCCGAGCAGCTCGTCGTTGATTTCGCGGCTGATTTCATTCTGCACGGCCATGAGCTTTTCGAGGCGCTCATGCTTCTGCGCGTCCGGCACCTGGTCCTCCATCTTCGCCGCGGGCGTGCCGCTGCGCTTCGAATAGATGAAAGTATAGGCCGAATCATAGCGGATTTCACGCAGGAAATCGAGCATCTGCGCGAAGTCCTCATCCGTCTCGCCTGGGAAGCCGACGATGAGGTCGGTCGTCAGCGCGACATCTGGAATTGCCGCGCGAATTCGTCTTACCAAGGCGCGGTAACTATCCACCGTGTAGATGCGGTGCATGGCCGAAAGAATCTTGTCGCTGCCATACTGCACGGGCAGGTGGATATGCTCGCAGATATGCTTGCCACTTGTGATGGTCTCAATCAGCTTGTCCGAGAGGTCTTTCGGATGCGACGTCATGAAGCGCACGCGCTCGATGCCCGGCACTTCATCGACCATTTTGAGAAGGTCGGCGAAATCGGCAAGCTTGTGGTCTTTGCCATACGAATTGACGTTCTGCCCGAGCAGCGTGACTTCCTTGTAGCCCTGCGCAACAGCCTCGCGCACCTCGTCCACGACATCCTCGGGACGGCGGCTGCGCTCGCGGCCGCGCACGTACGGCACGATGCAGTACGTGCAGAAATTGTTGCAGCCGTACATGATCGGAATCCACGCCGAGAGCTTGCCCTCGCGCACGACGGGGCCGCCATCGGGGAGCTCCGTCTCCGTGAGATTCACATCGACAAAGCGGCCATGCTTGTCACGCGTTGCCGTCGCAATCGCCGCGCCGCCGGCCGTGCCAGCACCCAGGCCGCGCTCCGACTCGATTTCCTGCACGATATTCTTGAGTTCGTGCACCTTGCTCGTGCCGAGCACGAAGTCGATATGCGGCGCGCGGGCGATCAGCGCGTCGCCCTCCTTCTGCGCCATGCAGCCCGTGATGCCGAAAATCAGGCGCGGATTCTTCCTTTTGAGATGCTTGATCTCGCCGATCTTGCCATACACGCGGTCCTCCGCACTCTCGCGGACGCAGCACGTATTGATGAGGATGAGGTCGGCCGCCTGCATCTCGTCCGTACGCGCGTAGCCGATGGACGCAAGCTCCCCCGCCATGCGCTCGGCGTCAGAGACATTCATCTGACAGCCATAGACGAGCAAGTATGCTTTTTTATTATGAGCCTTCATAAATTTGATTGAGAACCTTTCTATTTACTCTTTCTGCCTGTGATTATAGCACAAAACGTGCAAGAAAGCCCACGGAGTTTCTCCTGAACTTCGTGGGCTTTCATTACGGATTCTTTCGTGCTGAACTAAGCCTTATCGTTTGCTGGATGCATTTTACCATATTTTATGCATCCATGCAACTTTCTGCTGCTCAGAGCACCTTGTGCAGGTACTCGCGGATCTCGTCGCCGTCTTCGAGCTTCATGACGTCGGCGAGGATTTCTTTCGCTTTGACGGAGCTCGTCTTGCGGAGCATCTCTTTGACGCGCGGGATGGACGGGGCGCTCATGGAGAGCTCGTGGATGCCCATGGCCATGAGCAGGACGGCGGCGTACGGGTCGGAGGCCATTTCGCCACACATGCCGGCCCACTTGCACTTGTCGCCCTGATGCGCGCTCTCGATCGTGCGCTTGATGAGGCGCAGGACGGACGGGTTGAAGTGGTTGTAAAGGTAGGAGATGCTGGCGTTGCCGCGGTCGCAGGCGAGCGTGTACTGTACGAGGTCGTTCGTGCCGATGGAGAAGAAGTCGACGTACTTCGCGAGGACCGGCGTCATGACAGCAGCCGACGGCGTCTCGACCATGATGCCGACCTGGACGTCGTTGCTGAAGCTCTTTCCTTCATGCGTGAGCTCGAGCTTCGCGCGCTCGATGCGCTCGAGGACGTCCTTGAATTCCTTGACGTTGATGATCATCGGGACCATGATGGCGACTTTGCCATAGACGCCGGCGCGCAGGATGGCCTTGAGCTGCGGCAAGAAGAGGTCGTCACGCTGGAGGCTGATGCGGACGGCGCGATAGCCGAGGAACGGGTTCTCTTCCTTCGGGATGTTGAGGTACGGCAGCGGCTTGTCGCCGCCGATGTCCATCGTGCGGATGACGCAGAGCTTGCCCTTGCATTTCTCGATGGCTTCTTTGTAGGCCTGGAACTGGTCGTCCTCGGTCGGGATTTCCTCGCGGCCCATGAAGACGAATTCGGAGCGGAACAGGCCGACGCCCTCAGCACCATAGTTCATGGCGTTGTCGACATCCATGTGCGTGCCGATGTTTGCCATGAGCTCGATGCGGACGCCGTCCGGCGTGACAGCCGGCAGCTCTTTGAGCTCGGCATAGTGGCGCGCGAGCTCTTCCTGGGCCTTGATCTTCTCGCTGTAGGAAGCGATCTCGTCCGGCGTCGGGTTGATCGTGATCTCGCCGCGTTCGCCATCGATGATGACGTGGTCGCCATCGGCAATCTTGTCGATGCGATCTTCCTTATTGAGGCCGACGATGGTCGGGATAGCGCGCGCTTTCGCGATGATGACGGCATGGGCTGTCGTGGAGCCCGAGCCGAGGAGCACGCCGGCGATCTGCTCGGTCGGCATGCCCGCGATGACGGACGGCTCGATTTCGCGGCCGCAGAGGATGACTTTCTCATCGCCGATTTCCGGCTCCTTGACGCCGAGGATGTATTTCGCGACGCGCTTGCCGACATCACGCAGGTCGACAGCACGGGCAGCAAAGTACTCGTCTTCCATCTGCTCGAACATCTTCGCCTGCTCTTCGGACGCCTTGAGTACGGCCTTCGGCGCGTTCTGTACTTCATCAATCTGCGCGTCGATGTTCTGTGCCATCATCGGGTCCTGCACCATCATGCGGTGCGCTTCGAGGATGGCGGCCTGTTCCTTCGTCTTGTCGTTCTTCTGCATCTTCTCGATGCCTTCGCGCAGCTGCTCGGCAACGGCCGTCAGTGCCGCCATGGCCTTCTGCTTCTCGGTTGCGACGTCCTCGGGCTGGTAGCTCACGAGGTAGCCGTCAAGATTCTGGCCCGCGAGCATGATCTTGCCCATTGCGATGCCAGAAATGACGCCCTTGCCACGAATTTTCTCTGCCATTGTTCTTTCCCCCAAATTCTGTTCTTTGAAATGGCGCGGCTCCGTTCATTTCCTCCGCGCCGATGCCCCCTGGCGTTCCCGTGTGCGGCAAAAAGGCCCGTCCGCGCATGACGCAGGCGGGCCTTTTGTCGGAACCTCTAACGATTATTCTTCGCCAAATTTCGACTCGACGAGCTCCTTGAGTGCCTTCACAGCATCTGCTTCGTCTCCGTGCCCTTGACGAGGCCCATGCTCATGATCATGAGGATGGACTTTGCATCCACCGTCTTGCCCTTGGCCTTGATCTGGACCTTGGACTTGAACTTCGTCGCCGTCTGGACGAAGACCGATGCCGGGCGTGCATGGATGCCAGTTTTGTTCTCGATCGTTACAGTTGCTTCCGTCATGTTCAGTACCTCTTTCTTCCTCGCTGGAGGACATGCTGGGGAAGCACTGATAAAATCTGCCCACCCATCTTACGGCATCTTTTCCGTCCTCTCGTCGTCGGCAAATCCTCGACGTAGCTTTGCTACGCCTGCGGTCTGCCTCCTAGACAGGAACAGAAAATCTACCGCAATCTGGGCGACCATCTTTTATCATCGCTTCCTGATTAAAATCGCGGCCCCAGCTGCGCAAAAGTTTTGTTCTGCCCTAAGTATATTGCATACAGCGTGCCAACTTTCACGATGCTGGGAATTTTTTATCACAGTTCCGTCAAAGCCCGTCAAAGCCGGGCTTTCCGGAAGCAGGTGTCAGAGAAATTCATCACAGATGCGCGTCCTTCGACAGGATTCTGGGAAATTTTACCATCGCGATAACGATGGCCGGTAAATTTTACGCATGTTCGGGAATTTTTCCCATCCCCGCCTGCATTTCCTCGCGCACAGTTTCGGTGCTTTCCTATTTCCACACCGACATGGTGTTTTCCTCCTTATTATACACGAAATCCGCACGAAATGCTCCTGTTTCATGCGGATTTTTGAAAAAACTTTCCATTTATTTTTCTTCATCGACGAGCCCGTACTTCCGCGCTTTGGCCGCGACGGTCTTGTGCGTGATGCCGAGGGCTTTGGCGGCAGCGTTGAAGGTATGGCATTTTTCGAGGGCGTGGGCGATGATGCGCTTTTCGTAGGCGCTCCAGGGAAGAACGGCGCCGCTCGGTGCGCCTTCGCCAAGCGTGCCGCCGCCCGCGACTTCGCGGTCGGCGATTTCGCCTTTGAGGTAGCTCGGAAGATCCTGCGTGCGGATCTCGGGCGTGTCCATGAGCGTGATGACGCGCTCGATGACGTTTTCGAGCTCGCGGACGTTGCCGGGCCAGCGGTAGCCCATGAGGACTTCCATGGCGTCGGGCGTGATGCCGCGCACGGACTTGTGCTGTTCTTCGCTGATTTTTTCGATGAAGTGCTCGACGAGCAACGGGATGTCGTCGACGCGCTCGCGGAGCGGCGGCAGCAGCAGCGGGATGACGTTGAGGCGGTAGTAGAGGTCTTCGCGGAAGTCGCCGGCCTTCATCATGGCTTCGAGGTCGCGGTTCGTCGCCGCGATGATACGGACGTCGACGTGCACGGTTTCCTCGCCGCCGACGCGGTCGAATTCTTTCTGCTGGAGCACGCGCAGCAGCTTGACCTGCATGTTCTTGTCCATCTCGGCGATTTCGTCGAGGAAGATCGTACCGTGGTTCGCGAGCTCGAATTTGCCGAGCTTGCGCTTGACGGCACCCGTGAACGCGCCGCGCTCGTGGCCGAAGAGCTCGCTTTCGAGCAGTGCCTGCGGGATAGCGCCGCAGTTGACGCGGATGAACGGGCCGCGCCGCCGGTCACTTGCGTAGTGGATGCCCTCGGCGATGACCTCCTTGCCCGTACCGCTTTCGCCGCGGATCAGCACAGTCGCCGTGCTGGCCGCCGCCTTTGTCGCGAGCGCGAGCACGTCGACAACTTTGCCGCTTTTGCCGATATAATTGGAAAACGCCGTAGCCGTCTTCTTCGTGCGCAGCAGCTCCTGTTCAAGGTATTCGGCGCGCGCCGAAACCTGCGTCAACCGTTCCATGAGGTTCTGGATTTCCGTGATGTCCTTGATGACGGAGACGACGCCTGCAATTTCTCCGTCGACGAAGATCGGGTTGACGTTCGCGACGACGGTCGTGCCGTTCTTCTTGTGGCTGATGACGCCGATGCGCGCGGTGCCCGATTTCAGCACGCCGACGCGGTTGCCGTCCGGCGCGCTCTCGAAAACGTTCTGACCGAGCACCATCTCACGCGTCTTGTGCACGATGCGCAGGTAGGACGGGTTGATGTACGTGATGATGCCGGATTTGTCGACGACGCAGATGCCGTCCTGCACGGCTTCGAGGATCATCTGGAGGCGCTCCTGCATCAGCGCGTTCTCGTGCAGCAGCTTGTCGACTTCGCGCAGCTCCGCCTGCTCATGCATTTCGAGGTCGCCCTCGAGAAACGCGGCCATTTCGCCTGCCGCCTCACGCTCCTTGCCGCCCTCGGCCGTGACGAAGAGCGTGTCGCCCTGCCGCGCCTTGAGCGCGATGAGCTTCATGATGCTGTGGAGCTCGAAGCGCTCGCCGCGCTCGCCGCGCAGGTAGAGATGTGTGCCGTATTTGGCGGCGAGCTCCTTCGCGCGCTGCACGATGCCCGCTGCCACGCGCGCGTGGATGCCGCTCTCGTTCTGGATGATGGCCGTGCGTTCGTAGGACATGAATCATGTTCCTCTCTAATAGAAAAAAGGGCTGTCTTTACAGACAGCCCGGCTTTGTGATACAATCGGTCCAGAGCACCGTTTGGCGGCTGATACTATGCCCTCAGGAATGGGGCGCACGCCTATGGAACAGTTTTTGATCGCACTTTTGCTGATCTGGCTGATTGCCATTGAAGTGAAAAAGGTTGACCCGCCTCCTAGCCTGACAAACTCCGAGACGGGTTGCATTATGTAATGTAAACTCTACGAGGGCGGTTCGCTAGGCGATGCTCTCTTTTGTTTGTATTATACGATATTTTTTCGTGCGTGGCAAGTGCCGCGCCTTTTTGAAAGGAAGTTTCCCCATGGAAAAAACGAATCCGCTTTACGCCTCGTATCTCGAAATCCTCCGCCGCGAACTCGTGCCGGCGATGGGCTGCACGGAGCCGATCGCCATCGCGTTCGCGGCGGCAAAGGCGCGCGAGGTGCTCGGGGCGCTGCCGGAAGCCATCACGGTCACGGCGTCCGGCAACATCATCAAGAACGTCAAGAGCGTCATCGTGCCGAACACGGAAGGACGCAAGGGCATCGAGGTCGCGGCGGCAGCGGGCGCGTTCCTCGGCGACGCGGACGCGGGGCTCGAAGTCATCGCGCATGCCGCGCCCGAAAAGGTGAAGGCACTCGGCGGCTACCTCCAGAAGACCACCATCGACGTCGAGGCCGCACAGTCCGATCATGTGCTCGATATCACGGTTGACGTGCGCGCGGGCGGCCACACGGCTTCCGTCCGCCTTGCCGACGAGCACACGAATGTCGTGAAAATCGTCAAAGACGGCATCACGACGTTCGAAAAAGACCTCGGCCCCATCAAAGCCCCTGGCACGCCGGACTACGACTGCCTGACCATCGAAGACATCTACGATTTTGCCATGACGGCCGACCTCGAGGACGTCAAAGACATCCTCGACCGCCAGATCGCCTGCAACACGGCCATCGCCGACGAAGGGCTGAAGCACGACTACGGCGCGAACATCGGCAAGACGCTGCTCAAGGCCTACGGCACCTCCGTCCACGTCCGCGCCCGCGCCCGCGCGGCAGCAGGCTCCGACGCCCGCATGAACGGTTGCGAGCTCCCCGTCGTCATCAACTCGGGCAGCGGCAACCAGGGCATGACGGTTTCGCTGCCTGTCATCGAGTACGCAAAGGAATATCACGCGACGCAGGAAGAACTCTACCGCGCGCTCTTGCTCTCGAACCTCGTGACGCTGCACGAAAAAGAGGGCATCGGCCGCCTCTCGGCCTACTGCGGCGCCGTCAGCGCAGGTGCGGGCGCTGGCGCCGGCATCGCGTGGATCGTCACGAAAAACTACAAGACCGTCATCCACACGATCGTCAACGCCCTCGCCATCACGTCGGGCATCGTCTGCGACGGCGCGAAAGCCTCGTGCGCAGCCAAGATTTCCGCTGCCGTCGATGCGGGCATCCTCGGTTTCGAAATGTACCAGAACGGCCAGCAGTTCTACGGCGGCGACGGCCTCGTGAAAAAGGGCGTCGAGAACACGATCCAAAGCATCAGCCGCCTCGGCCGCGTGGGCATGAAAGAGACGGACAAGGAAATCATCAGCATGATGATTGAAAAATAAACTTTCGGGGCGGCCTCGGCATCATCAACATCCTCGGCGTCCATGTCTCGAAAATCATCAACAACACCGTGACGGTCGGCAAGCGGCTGCCGCCCGTCTTCTCGCGCTACAGCCGCTTCGGCACGCCATACGTCGCCATCCTGTTCGCGACGTCGTCGGTATCGCCATCGCGCTCGAAATCCCGTTCGGCCCCGTCATTCCGACAGTTGCCATCGTCGTCAGCGTCTGGCTGCTCATCCAGGCCGACCTCCACAAGATTCTCATCGGCCTCGGCGGCCTCGTGATCGCCGTGCCGTTCTACTTCCTGATGAAGGAGCAATACCTCGAAGGAAAATAAGCCTTCGCACAGGGCATGAAAAAAGCGCACCCAGAGCGGATGCGCTTTTTTCATGCCGTCTCGAGGTCGACGCGCTTTTTGAATCCCCGCCACGTCCAGAAGAACGCAATCGTAAGCGGGACGCAGCTGCCGACCCAGGCCATGGGGTTTGCGAGGCAGGCGCCGAGGTAGCCGACCCAGCCAACGAGGAAGAATGCCGCCGCCGTGCGCATGACGAGTTCCATGACGCCAGCAACGGTCGGCACAACGCTCTGACCGAGCCCCTGCAGCGTGCTGCGGAAGATGAAGAGCATCGAAAGCACCCAGTACATCGAGCCATTGACGATGAGGTATTCATGGCCAAAGGAGATGACGTCAGCCGCGCCCTCGGCGTCGCCGACAAAGAGACGAAGCAGCACGGGGCTGAACAGTATCAGCATGATGCCGACGACGATGGAGAATGACAGCGACATATACGAGCACTTGCGCACGCCCTCGCCGATCCGGCGGAATTTCTGAGCGCCGTAGTTCTGTGCGGCATAGGCCGCGATGGCAATGCCAAACGACATCATGGGCATCATGGCGATGGACTCGATCTTCTGCGCCGCGGCGTACGAGGCGACGGCCGTCGGGCCGAGCGTGTTGAGCGCGGCCTGCAGCACGACAGAGCCGATCGCGATAATACTCGACTGAAAGCCCATCGGGAGCGCAAGGCGCAGGTGCTCCCAGTAGAGATGGCGGTCGGGCCGCCAGTCGGCCGCATGCGTGTGGAGCGCAGGGACTTTGCGACGGATATGGAGAAAAGTCAGCAACGTACCGATGACCTGCGACGCGACGGTCGCGAGCGCCGCGCCCGGGATCCCCCAGCCGAGCACGCCAATGACCAGCGGCTCGAGGATCATGTTCGTCGTGAGGCCGATGGCCATGACGATCGTCGGCGTGCGGCTGTCGCCAAGCGCGCGCAGGAGGTTCGACTGCGTCTGCAAGAGCACGAAGATCGGGATGCTCAGATAGATGATGCTGATGAAGGAATATGCACCGTCGATGATCTCAGGCGGCGTCTGCATCCAGATCAGCAGCTGGCGGCAGATGGCGACGGAAAACGTCGTCATGATGAGCCCGATGACGACGGACAGCACAACGCAGGCCGCACAGCTCCGCCGCACGCCTGCCGCGTCACCCGCGCCGAAGCGCTGGCCCGTATAAATCGTCAGGCCCCCGGAAAAGCCCATGATGAAGCCGAGCACGAGGAACATCAGCGCGCCCGTGCAGCCGACGGCTGCCAGCGCCTCGACACCGAGGAACCGGCCGACAATCAGCGTATCGACGAACGCGTAGAGCTGCTGGAAGATGTTGCCCGCAAGAAGCGGAATCGTGAAAAAGAAGATGAGCTTGGCGGGCTCGCCCTTTGTTAAATCTTTGGTCATGGATTGCCTCTTTATATAGAAGCCTCTCCCTCTGGGAGAGGTGCCGAGCAAAGCGAGGCGGAGAGGGTAGTAAAGAACCGCGCACTTACTCGATGTATTTCGTCACTAGGGTCCGCAGAGATTCTTGCAGCACCGTTACATTATTTAATAAAGCTTCCGTCTGTGGCCGCAGCTTCGTATAGTGGAAGACCGGATGGTGCGTGACCTGGTAGTCGGATGGGTACGGCACGACCGTGATGTCCTGTTTCTCAAAATTCAGCACGGCGCGCTTCATGTGGAAGGCGCTCGTCACGAGGATCGGCCGCGAGAAGCCCTGCTCGCGCAGGATTTCGGCCGAAAATTTCGCATTCTGCGTCGTATTAATGCTCTTCGTCTCGACAAAGATCATATTCTCAGGCACGCCGAGGCTCACGAGCATGCGCTTCGCGATCTTCGCTTCGGCGCCCGTGTCCTCGTAGACCTGCCCGCCCGAAAGCAGGATCGGAATGCCGAGCTGCCGCTGCAGCCGCACGGCCGTCAGCAGGCGGTTCGCCGGGTCGGCGCAGAGCGCGCCGACGCCATCAACATCGGGGGAATCCGGCATCGCGCCGCCGCCGAGCATGATGATGACATCGCCCTGTGGATGCTCTGGCGGCCAGTACGCCGACTCGAGCCAGCCCATCGTCTTTTCCGCGACATAGCCCGTGCAGAGCAGGTAAAAAACGAGCGTCAGCCCCGCGAGGATGGCCGCGATCTTCTTCTGGCGGCGTTTTTTCCACGCATACCAGGCAAGCGCGAAAAACGCGACGATGAAGCAGCCTGGCGGCAGCACCCAGCTCGCGCCGAATTTCAACAGATAAACCATGATGTGCCCCCTCAAAAAGAAAAGCGCAAATTCCTCGCAAAAAGAGGAATCTCCGCAGATGTATCGAACAAGTCATGTAGAGATTATTTTAGCAGACTTCCCTGAAAAAAGGAAGTCTGGGAAAAGGAGAGATTCTTCATGGCATTCATCGAACCAAATCCGACGCAGGCCACGGAAAAAGCAGGCGGCAAAGGCACGATCACGATCGTGAAGCTCCTGACGGACAAGGAGCTCGATGGCAAGTGCGACATGTACGCAAAGGTCATCATCCCGCCGACGTGCTCCATCGGCGTCCACGAGCACCACGGCAACACGGAGACGTATCACATCCTCTCGGGCACAGCGCTCTACAATGACAACGGCAAAGAGGTCACGCTGCACGCAGGCGCGACGACATTCTGCCCCGATGGCGAGAAGCATGGCATCGAGAACGCATCGAAGACGGAAGATCTCGTGTTTATGGCGCTGATTATCCGCAAGTAAAAAGACGTGGCTTTCACGGGCGAAATTATCGCACCCGCGGAAGCCACGTCTTTTTTATTGTTTTTGTACTGCAAGGGACTCCCCCCGCCGCTCACGCGGCCCTCCCCCCTCTAGAAGGGGGCTGAGGAAAGGAGTCACCAATGGTATTTCTCGCCGCGCTGGATCTTGAACGCGCGGTAGATCTGCTCGACGAGCAGCAGGCGCACCATCTGGTGCGTAAACGTCATGCGCGAAAACGACAGGCGGCAGTCAGCGGCACGACGGACTGCCTCGGAGAGGCCGAACGCGCCACCGATCAGGAACGTAATGCTGCTGCGGCCCTGCACCATGAGGCGGCCGAGTTCATCGGCCAGCTCTTCGCTGCTCTTCTCCTCGCCATAGACGTCGAGGACATAGAGATAGCTGCCGTCCGGAACTTGCCGGAGCAGGCGCTCGCCCTCGCGGTCAAGCACTTGCTGCTTTTCCGCGTCTGAAGGCGCGTCCGGCATCTTTTCCTCGTGGATCTCGCGGATTTCGAACTGCGTAAAAGGGGTCAGGCGCTTCTGGTATTCTGCAATGCCGGCCGACAGGTATTTTTCCTTGAGCTTGCCGGCGCAGACAATGGTGATTTTCATAAATGTGCAGCAGCGCGGAAGTCCTGATCCTCGCTCTTGGCATCCGTCGCGATTTCTTCTTCGTAGATGTACGTCGGCGCGATTTCAAAGCCGTTGAAGCGCGTCGCGGAGACGGAGGTGTAGGCACCCATGTCCGTCGCGAGGACGTGGTCGCCGATCTCGAGGCTCGGCGTCTCGTAGTCTTCGTAGAGCACGTCGATGCCGTCGCACGACGGACCCGCGATCGTCGCCTTCTCCACGGGGCCGTTCGCGAACGTGAAGAGCGGATAGTGCCAATGGTCGAAGAGGATGCCCGAGAAGGCTCCGTAGATGCCTTCGTCGAGGATGTACCACGGATGGCCATTGCGGTCTTTCGTGCCGATGACGGACGCGACGAAGTTCGCGGCCGTGCCGGGGATGAAGCGGCCCGGCTCGCAGCAGACGTTCGTATCCGGGAAGAGGCGCACGATCTGACGGTCGATAGTCTCCATCATGGCCGCGACGTCGACGGCGAGGCCATCGATGTCGGGCACGGGGAAGCCGCCGCCGATGTCGAGGTCGGTGAGGTCGAGGCCGGCAGCTTTCGCCTCATCGAAAAGTCCGTGAACGAAGAGCAGCGCCTCTTCATAGGCCGCCGTCGAAAGGGACTGGCTGCCGACGTGGAAGCAGATGCCGACGGGGTTCAGGCCCGCCGCTTTCGCTTCGAGCAGCAGAGGGATGGCATCTTCCGGGCGCGCGCCAAACTTTGTATTGAGATCGACGTGGGCGCGGCGGTTATGGACGGCGACGCGCACGAGGACATCCGCGTCCGGGACGTAGGCGGCAATCTTGCCGATTTCGCTTGCGTCATCAAATGTCATGCGTTTGACGCCATAAGCGCGCGCTGCTTCGAGGCCGCGTTCGTCTTTGACGGGATTCGCATAGATCATGCGGCTGCCGTCGATGCCCAGGGCTCCGAGCATTTCGATTTCGCCGGCGCTCGCGACGTCGAAGTTCGAGCCGAGGCCCGCGACCGTCTCGAGGATGGCCGGTGTCGGGTTCGCCTTCATGGCGTAGTAGACGTCGGCATGCGGCAGATGCTTGCGGAGGAACTGGTAGTTTTCCGCGACTTTCGCCGTCGAGACCACGAAGAACGGGCTCGCGTGGTGCTCCAGGATTTCGTTCATTTCATTTTCGTTGAGGACAAAGCTTCTCATAACACAACCCTTCCTATGCTTGCAGATGAATGATTTTCAAACTTCAGCCCCCTCTTTGAGACGCGAATCCTCCAGTGGAGGATTCGCGGGGACCGCGAAGTGGTGGAAGGAGTAGTAGGATGCGATAGCCGAACAGTTCAGGACGCCATCTCTAAAGTCCTTTAGAGGTATTCGATATACTTGTCCGGCTTCAGTACCTTACTACTCCCCCCGCCCTTCGGGCCCGTCCCCCCCCTCAATGAGGGGGGCTGTGTTGTTTGTTGCTTCTTGCATTGTAGTACAGCTGTCTCTCAATAGCAAGAAAAAATACTTTGACGCTGGACTTTTTTTGCATTATGATGGAAATAAGCGAGAAGGATGCACGATAGAAGCAGCTCTTGAGCCAAATTCTCTTTTGAGAGGGGTGCTTCTCTATGGACTATCTCGCACATAATATCGCCATCAATCTCGGGCGCATCCGCAAGGCGAAGGGGATGAGCCTCGACGTCGTCGCGGAGCAGACGGGCGTGAGCAAGAGCATGCTCGCGACGATCGAGAAGGGGCACGCCAATCCGTCCATCGGCGTGCTCGGGAAAATCATGAGTGGGCTGCGCGTGTCGCTCTCCGACCTCACGCAGGCACCGTCGAAGGATGCCTACCTCGTCGATGTCGCGAGCCTCGCGCCGACGAAGGACGTGCCCGGGCAGTACCGCGTCTGGACGTGCTTCCCGATTGCGGACAACCACATCGTCGAAATCTACCGCATCGACATCGAGCCCGGCGGCACGTACTGGAGCGGCGGCCACGGCGAACGGACGAAGGAATATCTCTTCGTGCTCGCGGGCACGCTCTCGATCGAGCTCGCCGGCGGCAAGAGCTATGACGTTGCCGCCGGGCAGTCGTTCCGCTTTTCCTGCGAGGAAGCGCACACGTACCGCAACCTCGGGGACGCGATGCTGAAGTTCACGACATTCTTCGTCGTGTGCTGAAGAAATGGGATGCGCGATCGCACCCGCGGGAGTTTTGTTCTGCATATTGGACAGCCCTGCAGGGGACTCCCCCTGCCACTTCGTGGCCCTCCCCCCTCTGAGAGGGGGGCTGAAGAAAATGCGGTTTACAATTTTACAATTTTCCTCTTGACGAGCCCCTCTCTGTGTGATATATTGGACATAGCTCAAGAGCAGGGGATGCGATGATGAAGGGCGACCGCCCAGATTGCCGCAGATTTTTCGCTCCGGTCTAGGAGACAGAGCCGCAGGCGTAGCAGAGCTACGTCAAGGCTCTGACGACGACGACAGGACGAAAAAGATGCCGCAAGATGGGAGGGCGAACTTCATCATCGCATCCCCACAAGATCCGATGACAATGACGTCAGCGGGACATCGAGGATGATGTCCGCTGGCGTCTTTTTTGTTCATCCGCATCCTTTCCACTGTTCCAATTGACACGATAGGAGGACAATGACATGAAACTGAAGGACACGGGCCTCACGGCAGAAGACATCAAGGCAAAGGTCAAGAAGTACATGATCGAGACGTACGAGCGTTTCGATTTCCTCGCCGAGACGGCGAAAGACCAGTACATGTATGACGAGAACGGCACGGCCTACCTCGATTTCTATGCCGGCATCGCCGTCAACAGCGCGGGCAACTGCAACGAGAAGGTCGTCAAGGCTGTGCAGGACCAGGCTGCTGACATCATGCAGACGTTCAACTATCCGTACACGATCCCGCAGGCACTCCTTGCGGAAAAGGTTTGCACGACGATCGGCATGGACAAGATCTTCTTCCAGAGCACGGGCACCGAGGCCAACGAGGCCATGATCAAGATGGCGCGCAAGTACGGCATCGAGCACTACGGCCCGAACAAGTACCACATCGTCACGGCAAAGATGGGCTTCCACGGCCGCACGTTCGGCGCGATGTCCGCGACGGGCCAGCCGGGCAATGCCTGCCAGGTCGGTTTCGGCCCGATGACGTACGGCTTCTCCTATGCACCATACAACGACCTCGAGGCGTTCAAGGATGCCTGCACGGAAAACACGATCGCCATCATGATCGAGCCGGTGCAGGGCGAAGGCGGCGTCCATCCGGCAACGCAGGAATTCATGACGGGCCTCCGCAAGTTCTGCGACGAAAACGGCATGCTGCTCCTGATCGACGAAGTCCAGACGGGCTGGTGCCGCACAGGCAAGGTCATGAGCTTCATGCATTACGGCATCAAGCCGGACATCGTCTCGATGGCGAAAGCGCTCGGCGGCGGCATGCCGATCGGCGCGATCTGCGCGACGAAGGAAGTGGCCAGCGCCTTCACGATGGGCTCGCACGGCACGACGTTCGGCGGCCATCCGGTCTCCTGCGCCGCCGCGCTCGCCGAGGTCAATGAGCTCCTCGACCGCAACCTCGCGGACAACGCCGAGAAGATGGGCGAGTATATGAAGAAGAAGCTCGCGACGCTGCCGCACGTCAAAGAAGTGCGCGGCCAGGGCCTGCTGATCGGCTGCGAATTCGATGACACGATCAGCGGCGTCGAAGTCAAGCATGGCTGCTTCGACCGCAAGCTCCTGATCACGGCCATCGGCAAGCACATCATCCGCCTCATCCCGCCCCTCATCATCACGGAAGCGGATTGCGACAAGGCATTCGCCATCATCAAAGAGACGGTCGAGAGTTTGAGCAAATAAGACGCAACTCAATTCGAGCGGCTGCTCGGATTGCAAAGCGTAACGAAAATGCCAGCCTCCCTCTTTGAGGGAGGGGGACCGCGAAGCGGTGGAAGGAGTAGTTGGGGGCTGTAGCCAAACACGTATCACGAACGTTGCTAAAGACTTTAGATATGCCGTTCGAAAACCGTCTGGCTAACGTATCCTACTACTCCCCCCGCCCTTCGGGCCCGTCCCCCCTCAATGAGGGGGGCTGCGCTCGAACGCAACGCTCCATATAACATCATATCAGCAAAGGAGCTGCTTCGGCGGTCACGCATGTGTGACCGCCAAGGCGGCTTTTAAGTTAGCCATTGGCGCTTTAGCGCTTACGGATAACTTAGCCATTTGCCGTCAGGCAAATAGCTTCCTTTATCAAAAGAAACACCCAGGGAGATGATACCCCATGGCAAAAACAAAACTCATCATCACGGTCGGCTGCGAGTACGGCTGCAAAGGGCCGGAGATTGCGCAGCGCATCGCGGACGACCTCGGCATTCCTTGTTATGACCGCGACCTCATCGACGACATCATCGAGGAGGCCGGCTTCTCGAAAGACCTGCTCGACAAGGCCGAAAAAGGCCATGCCATCCGCGGCCGCGACACGGGCGACGTCGATCCGAAGAAGCTCGGCGCCATCCGCTACCACAATCTCACGGACCGCGTCGTCTTCCTCCAGCGCGAGACGGTGCGCCGCCTTGCCGCGCGCGGCTCGTGCGTCTTCGTCGGCCGCTGCGCCGACCACATCCTGCGCCATGCGAATGTCAAGACGCTCAACGTCTTCATCTATGCGCCGAGCGATGTGCGCCTCAAGACGGTCATGCGCGAGCACAACCTCGGCAAGACCGAGGCCGAGCTCCTGATCACGAAGAGCGACGAAGACCTCCATGCCCGTTACAAGCAGGTCACGGGCACGTACCGCGGCGACCGTCACAACCGCCACATGCTGATTGACTCGTCGCTCCTCGGCGCCGAGCGCACGGCAGACCTCATCGAGCGCCTCGCATTTGCCCATTTCGGCATCGCGGGCGCAGAAGACGTCGATACCTCGACGGTCGAAACGGCCAAAGCCGCCGCTTCGCTATCATCCGCGCCCGACCTCCCGCCCGTCACCGCATGAAAGGAGCGTGATCCATTATGGAACAGAAATCATCTTCCTTTGATAAAGTCCTCTCTTCGTGGGACATCCTCGTCATCGCCTTTGGTGCCATGATCGGCTGGGGCTGGGTCGTCTCGTCCGGCTCGTGGATCACGACGGGCGGCGTCGGCGGCGCGGCGCTCGGCTTCGTCATCGGCGGCATCATGGTCTTCTTCGTCGGCCTGACGTACGCCGAGCTCACGAGCGCCATGCCGCAGTGCGGCGGCGAGCACGTCTTCTCGCACCGCGCCATGGGCCCGATTGGCTCATTCATCTGCACCTGGGCCATCGTCCTCGGCTACGCGAGCGTCGCATGTTTCGAGGCCTGTGCGCTGCCGACGATCGTGACGTTCCTGTTTCCGGACTTTCTCCAGGGCTATCTCTACACGGTCGAGGGCTTTGATGTCTATGCGTCGTGGCTCGCTGTCGCCGTCATCGTCGCCATTTTCATGACGTACATCAACATCCGCGGCGTCAAGGCGGCCGCAAAGCTCCAGACGCTCCTGACCGTCATCATCGCAGGCGCGGGCATCCTGCTCATGGTCGCCTCTGCCATCAACGGCGACGCCTCGAACCTCGAATCTCAGATGTTCGTCGGCGACGACGGCTTCTCCATGCTGAAGACGACGCTCGCCGTCGCCGTCATGACGCCGTTCTTCTTCATCGGTTTCGACGTCATCCCGCAGGCGGCAGAGGAAATCAACGTCGATCTCAAGAAAATCGGCCAGATCCTGATCCTCTCCGTCGTGCTGTCCGTCGTGTTCTACGCGCTCGTCATCATCGCCGTCGGCCTCGCGCTCTCGGGCCCTGAAATTCTCGCGTCCGAGAAAAGCGCCGCCGGCCTCGTGACCGCTGACGCGATGGCGAAAGTCATGAACTCCGCCATGATGGCGAAAGTCATCATCATCGGCGGCATGTGCGGCATCGTCACGAGCTGGAACTCCTTCCTGATGGGCGGCAGCCGCGCGCTCTACTCCATGGCAGAGTCCTACATGGTGCCGAAGACGTTCTCCAAACTCCATCCGTCCTACAAGACGCCGATCAATGCGCTCTACCTCATCGGCGCGCTGACGATTCTCGCGCCGTTCGCCGGCCGCAAGATGCTCGTCTGGGTCGTCGATGCCGGCAACTTCGGCTGCTGCGTTGCGTACTGCATGGTCGCGATCTCGTTCATCATCCTGCGCAGCAAGGAGCCGGATCTCGCGCGTCCGTACCGCGTCAGCCACTATCGTGTCGTCGGCGCACTCGCCGTTCTCATGAGCGGCTTCATGGTCGTCATGTACATCCTCCCGGGCTCCGACGCCGCGCTCGTCCCGCAGGAGTGGGCGATGGTCGGCGGCTGGTGCTTCCTCGGCCTGATCTTCGGCTTCCTCTGCAAGCAGAAATACGGCGAACGCTTCGGCCTGCTCGTCGACATCATCTCCGACGAGGATGCCGCGGCACTGCAGTCGACGGACGAAGAAATCTCCGTCGCCCTCGATGGTGCTATCGACGCCGCCATCAACAAGATTCTGACGCAGCGGAAACTCAATATGGCGTAAAGACATGCCATAGAGCTTCAACGAAACAAAAGAAGATCTACAGTAACTTACTCAACTTTCCCACGCCAAATTTCCAAGCAATCCCTGTACATATCTGCTCTGAGAGGCAAACCAGTCCGACAGTAAACTTTTCACGAGTTTTGTGC
>OMZR01000068.1 GCA_900315575.1 uncultured Veillonellaceae bacterium | reverse complement strand
GCCGTTCGACTGCTGCGCCCAGATAGGGAAGTTTGCGGCGTAGAGCGGGAACTTGTCTTGCAGGCTCTTGACCACGTCCGTGTCGATGAAGTAGAGCACAGTGCCGGCACCAGCTTTGAAGCTGTCGATTTTCTCGCGGGCGACTTTGCCGCCGAAGGCATCATAGACAGCGTCCCAGAGTGCATCGTGTCTCTCGCCGAGCGCGAGCACAACGCGCTGGCTGTGCATGTTGAATGCATCCGGCACGAGTTCCGTCGTTTCGGTGACAAGCTGCCGGATGGCTTCCATGCTGACAGGGAGTTTTTTCTTCAGTCCGTAGACGGATCTTCTTTGTTGCAGGGATTCGCGAATGCTCATGGTGTGATCCTCCTTGTTTTCAAAAAACATCTTCTATATGGTTATGATACCTCTGCCGGATGAATGTTTTCTATGCATGCGTGTGGAATCCGGCCGTCCCCCCTCTGCCGAATCGCTCGTCTATATGCCGAACTCTGTTCTCCATCTCCTATAGAGGTCGTCATGCTGCCGCAGCCACCGCGCTCAAAACGTCCTTCCACTCGTGCCTGAAGCTTCGTCCGATGCTCGAACGAGCAGGCGCGCGCTTTGAAAAGCCGGAAGGTGTTCCGTGGGATGTCGATCTCTCACTCGAAAAAATCACAAAAGATTCCATCCTCTCGCTCTTTTCGGCGGAACATGGTTAAGTGGCGAAAAATGCCGAGAAACGAAAATGTGAATTCAAATTTCGGATTTTGAAAAATGAAAAATAAGAATCGGCGAGGAAATTCGATAGCTGCAGGGGAATTTCATTAGAGCTCGCTGCCAGATCAAATATAATGGCACGTCCTCATCGTCTGATGGAAGAATCATGGAATTTGTGGTAAAATATAAATATAAAAAAGTGGAATTTGCAGTTTTTTCGAGAAATAAAACTTGCGATTTTGCAGAAAACGAGGTACAGCGATGTTTTACCGCAAGATTTATGACCGGATGAAAGCTTGGAAGGAGAAGGCGGATGGACGGACAGCACTGCTGATCGAGGGGGCGCGTCGCGTCGGGAAATCTACAGTAGCGAAAGCCTTTGCAGAGAACGAATACGCGCATGTGCTCCTGATCGATTTTTCCACGGCATCGCCAGATGTGGTTCGCCTGTTCGACGATCTTTCCGACCTTGATACGTTCTTCTTGCAGCTCCAGCTCTTTTGTCATGTGAGCCTGGAGCAGAGAAAATCCGTCATCATCTTTGACGAAGTCCAGTTCTGCCCGCGCGCGCGCCAAGCGATCAAGCACCTCGTGGCTGATCGACGGTATGATTACATCGAGACAGGCTCACTGATTTCCATCCGCAAGAACGTGAAAGACATCCTCATCCCGAGCGAAGAAACGCGGATGGAAATGACGCCGATGGACTTTGAGGAATTTTGTCTTGCGACGGGGAAGGATGCTGTGCCAGAACTCCTCCGAACGATGCTCACAAAGGGGAAACCCATCGCAGACGCTGTCCACCGGAAGCTCATCCAGCAATTCCGCATCTATATGCTTGTCGGCGGGATGCCGCAGGCGGTGGAAAATTATCTCGAAACGAACGATTTCCGAAAAGTCGATGACGTCAAGCGGACCATCCTTTCGCTGTATGCCGCAGATTTTGAAAAGATTGATGGGACGGGCAAGGCGTCCATGATTTTCCGCTCCATTCCTGCACAGCTTGCGAAGAATACGGCTCGCTATCAAGTATCGAGCGTCCTGAAAAATCATCGTGCCGAAGACATCCTGGAACTCGTCTCGGAAATGCAGGATTCCAAGACAGTGCTCGTCTCGCATCACGCCGATGATCCGAACATGGGGATGGCGGCGAATCTCGACCTTGCACAGTTCAAGCTCTTCCTTTCTGATACGGGGCTTTTCGTGACCTTGATGTTCCTGGATAGCGATTTCGTGGAAAATGACATCTACCAGAAGCTCCTCAGCGACAAAGCACATGTGAATCTCGGGTATCTCTACGAAAACATCACGGCGCAGATGCTGGTTGCCCAGGGGTATCATCTCTACTACTACACGTTTCCGAAGGAAAACACCAAGCTTCATTACGAAGTAGATTTTCTTCTCCCGGAACGGAGCAAGATTATTCCCATCGAGGTCAAATCTTCCGGCTATCGGACGCATGCCTCGCTTGATGCGTTCGCACAAAAATTTTCGTCACGAATTTCCAGACGATTGCTCGTATATCCAAAGAATCTGCAAAAAGAGCATGACGTCATTTGCCTGCCCATATATCTTCTTCCATTTCTGCGGGAAATGTTGCATGGCGAATCCTTGCAGCAAAGATGAAGGGCACTGCGATTCTGTATGCGAAATACGGAAGCAGGCGGCCTCACGAGGCTGGCGTATGAGCTCGATACGATTCCACAGGAATGGCAGGCTCTGCTCGGCTTGCCGTCAAACGATGGATTCAAACGCTGAAATGAACGCTCGTTTATCTGAAATCCCCGATTGGAAGGAGCATTGTTCAGGAAGAGGAAATCGCAAGCCCTGCAATCCTCGCATGGAACAGCCGTTCCAGAAGCCTTGCCGCACCGGCGAAGCCATAGAGCGGCGTTGCATCGGCCAGAAGTTCGTCGTAGACGGGACGGGCGATTGGAACGAACTGTGCAGACTTTCCAAGGCGGGCGAAGCGGGTGGCTTCGTGGGAGCTCGCGAGGAGCAGGCCGCCCTGCCATTCTCGCAGGTCTTCCTCGATGGCAGCATCGTCTGCACGCACGGTGCGGATGACGTCGGCGGCGGGGATGGCGCGTTCGGAGGGTTCCTGCTGATGGACGACGAGCTTTGCCGTGTCCGCCCACTCGCCCCGCACGGCTTCTGCGATGGCTGCTGCATCGGACGGCCAGGCGGCGATGAGGATTTCGTCGAACCAGAGTTGCCCCCAGAGGGAACGGAGATTCCCGCTCCGATGTTCGAGATGGCGCTTCAGCGTCTCTGCTTCCTGCTCCAGTGCGGAAAGATTCATGATGGGGAGCGCTTTCTGGATCGTGCGCAGCCATCGCAGCGTGCCATCGACGCCCGCTGGCAGCCCGGCGACAAGATACGGCACATGGAACGCTTTCTCCATCCGATTTGCCGCTTGCTCTGCGAGCTCCGGCCGGACGACGATGTTGAGCTCGGCGGACGGCATGGCCATGATGTCTTCCCAGCTGCTGCCAGCGCCTGGGATGGCCTGCACTTCGAGTCCCGCAGCTTCGAGCAGCCGCCGCAGTTCCCGTGCGTTCTCCTGCCCCTGCAGGTCGGATAGGGAAAGCCCGAGCACATTGACGCGGCTCTTCACCTGGGGCGCGGGCTTCATTTCGTCTACGACACGCAGAAATGCCTGCTGCCATCCAGCGGCAAAATCGCCTTGGAGGCCGCCGGCATCGGCTGCGTAGACGGGCCAGGGAAGGTCTTGCGCAGCGGCGATGCCCGCGATGTCATCGCCGATGAGGCTGACGGAGCAGTTGCTTTCGACAAAGACGCGCTCAAATGTCCCCATCTCCTGGATGGACGCGAAGCTCTTTTTGAGATCGTTTTCCGTGCCATAGACAAGGGAGGATGGGCTTGGCTGCGTGCAGGCAAACCTGCCCATCGCCGTTTCGTCCTGATCCACGACATATTTCATAGCATAGAAATAGCACCAGAGCGGCCCGTTCACGAGGACGAAGCTGCCGGGAATAGAGGAAAAGAACGACGCGGCTCCCGTGAGTCCGCACGTAGCCGTATGGTTGCAGGCAGCTTCCCATTCAGGCTTCGACATAGGCGATGCCTCCCTTCGTGCCATAGCGGCAGACAAGATGTGCGATGGCACGCATCATGGCGATTTCTCCCGCCGTCCCCGCGAGCGGCACCATGGGGAGGAACAGCTGCTTTGTCTTCGTGCTGTAGATTTCGTTGGAGACGAGCAGGAGGTCGGCGTCATCCATGACGGAGCCGCCATCCGCGCCATCGAGGACGGGCGCATTGCTGGCGCGGTGAAACGACGCGGCGAGATGTTCTTTGTCCTCGGGAGGCAGGTTATTGAGCAGAATGAGCGCGGAAATGCGGATGCCGAGCTGCAGGAGCGTCGCCGCCGTTTCTGCCGGATCATACCAGCGGGGCGAGCGACCTGTGACGATGGCGGCTGTTCTGCCTGCGGTCTGTTTTTGAAAGATGGAGGTCTGCCGCGCGAGCTCTGCTTCTTCTTCGGCCAGGATTGCTTTTCCCCGCGCCTCCTGTCCCGTGAGGCAGGCAACCTTTTCGATCCAGTCCTTTGTCTCCTGCCAGCCGACAGGGAACACTGCGCCGAGCGAGCGGACGCCGAACGATTGTTCCAGATGCTTCGCCATTTTTTCTAGCGAGCCGGGATTGCCCGAAAAGCCCAGCAGAATCGAGAACTCGGCCGAGGGAATCTCCTGCCATGCGTCAAACGGCACATAGCCGGGGAACTGGTAGCGCACGTCGAGACCGAATTTCCGCAGAATCCGCGTTACCTCGCGCGCATACTGCCCCATCGGCCCCATCTGATCGCCGAGCAGCATGACGCGCCTCGGGACATGCGCCTGCCTGCGGAAGAACCGCTTCATGATGGCATTCGCCGTCTGGTCATAGCCATCACCGTAATCGCCGCCGAGAAAGCCGGAGAACGGCATCGAGAGAACAGGGATGCCATACTTCCGCTCGGCTTCTGCGCAGACCCAGTCTACATCATCGCCGATCACGCCTGCCACGCACGAGGAAGCGACGACGAAGCATTTCGGATGATACGATTCCCACGCATCCGCCAGGCAGGCGCGGAGCCGGTCAGCACCACCGAAGATGCTGTCTTTCTCGCGGAGCGCGGAAGAAACAAGCGGCACGGCAGAAGGAACATCCAATCCGCCATCTGCCAGAATGCGAAAGCGCTCGCCGAGATCGAGGAACGACGCTACATGGGCGCAGCCTGCGGGGCTGTGAAAGACCACGACAACACCCTGGCAGAACGCGACCGCCTTCCAGACGCCCGTCATCGTGCAGGAGGTTGACGTCTTTTTCTTCAGAAGCCATTTTGTTTTGAGTTTCATGCAGCCCTTCCCCTTTTTTCTTGAAAGCATCCAAATCAAAATCCGCACGGCGCGACGAGCCGTTGGATCAGCGCCTGTGCGCGATACCATTCATCGCTCTGCACCCAGCCGAGCGAGCGGTTCAGGGCGAAATTCCCATGCAGCATGTAGACGAAGAGTTGCTCCGCCTCCCACTCGCTGACGTGGTAGCGCTTCATGATCTGCGGGACGCGGCGCGGACGCTGGAAGTCGGCGAGCTTCTGGAGGATGTGACGGGACAGGCTCTCGTCGAGGAAGAGGACGCGGTATTTCGGATTGCTCGCCGCTCGTTGGCAGGCGGGGAGCATGGCGTCGAGGTCGGCAGGTGCGGCAGCGGCTTCGGGCTTTTCAAGCAACTCGCTGGTCCATGGCGCCTGCGGCCGGTCGGCGAGTTCGGTGAGGCGCAGAGCATCATCGAGCAGTTCGCTGAGCACGCTTTCCGTGTTGTCATAATGCAGGTAGAACGTCGCGCGCGTGATTTCCGCCTGGCGGCAGAGTGCCGAGACCGTGACTTTTTCATACGGCGTATGCGCGAGGAGTTCCAGCAGCGCGTCCTTGATCATCTGCTTCGTCATCAACGTCCTGCGGTCGTTTTTTCGTTTCATCTTTTGCTCCGTTTCTATACAGATTTTCGCAATCTGTCAAGGAATGTCCCGTTTCCCTGAAATATGGCCGAGACATCTGAAATCATGTACAGTATAATGAGTCATATACAGGGTGTCAATCAATGTTCCTGATGGATTCTATCAGGAACGGAAAGGAAGGAGCAAATGGGTTCCAAACGGATTGCCGTGCCGGATCGTGAGGCGTGCGCGGCTTGCGGCAGCTGCATGGATGTCTGCCCGCGCAAGGCGATTTCGATTTTTCGAGGGAGTTATGCCGTAGTCGATGCAACGCGGTGCGTTGGCTGCGGCATGTGCAGCCGCGTGTGCCCGGCGGGCGTAATCCTGATGGAGGTGCGGCCATGAAAAGCGTGCAGCCTGCAAAGCGCCACTGGTATCACTACCTCTGGCTGTACTCGCTGTTCTTCTTTGCGGCGGGCTTTTTCAACATTCTCTTTGCCTGGCTCGGCCTCGTGAGCTTCCTGTTGCCGTTCGTGTTCGCGTTCGGCTTCGGCACGAAGGGCTTCTGCAACCGCTACTGCGACCGCGGCCAGTTCCTGCGGATGTTCGGCGGCCAGCTTGGGCTTTCACGCGGTCATGCGATGCCGGCCTGGATGAAGAGCAAGCCGTTCCGCTATGCGTTCATGGTGTTTTTCTTTGCGATGTTCGGAAATATCGTCTATACGACCTGGCTCATCGCGCATGGCGCGGGAAGCCTCTCCGAGGTCATCACGATTCTCTGGAGCGTGCGCGTGCCGTGGCAGTGGGCGTACGCAGGCGGCGTGGAGCCGTGGATCGCATCGTTTGCGTTTCAGCTCTACAGCCTCATGCTGACGTCGGAAATCATCGCGCTTGCCACGATGCTCTGGTTCCGTCCACGTTCGTGGTGCGTCTATTGCCCGATGGGGACGCTGACACAGCTCATATGCAAGAGAAAAGCATCTTCGGAAGAAAAAACGCAGGAAGGAGATTTTGCAAAATGAAGAAGAAGTATATCGTTGTCGGCGGCGTGGCAGGCGGTGCGACAGCCGCGGCGCGTCTGCGCCGTCTCGATGAGAAAGCGGACATCATGCTCATCGAGCGCGGCCGTCATGTGTCGTTTGCCAATTGCGGCCTGCCGTATTATGCTGGAGGCGTGATAAAGGAGCAGGACAGCCTGCTCGTGCAGACGCCGGAGCGGCTGCGCGCAATGTTTGCGCTCGATGTGCGGACGGAGAGCGAGGTGACGGCCGTTGCACCGGATCGCCACGAGATTACCGTTCGCGCGAAGGACGGAAAGACGGTGACGGAGCACTATGACAAGCTGCTGCTCGCGCCCGGAGCGCATCCGCTTGTCCCGCCGATTCCGGGCATCCAGCACGAAGCCATTCATACCATCCGCACGGTGGAAGATGCCGAGGCTGTGAAGCAGGCGGCTGTCCGCCTCGGCAAGGGTGCGCAGGCCGTCGTCGTGGGCGGTGGTTTCATCGGCGTCGAGATGGCGGAAAACCTCGTCGAGCGCGGCCTGTCCGTTCATCTCGCCGAAGCAGCGCCGCAGATTCTCCTGCCGTTCGACGCGGATCTGGCGCACCTGCTGGCAGAAGAGATGGAGGCGCATGGTGTCAGGCTCCACCTCGGAAACGGCGTCCAAGAATTTCGAAAGCAGCCGAAAGGCGTTGTGGTCGTGCTCGCAGATGGGACGGAGCTTCCGGCTGACCTCGTCGTGCTCGCCATCGGCGTCCGGCCGGACACGGCATTTTTGAAAGGGAGCGGCATCGAGCTCGATGCGCGCGGCCATATCATCGTGGACAAATATCTGCAGACGAATGCGCCGGATGTCTACGCCGTCGGCGATGCCGTGCGCACGCGCGACCTCCGCACGCAGCAGCCGCGCGCACTGGCACTCGCGGGCCCGGCAAATCGGCAGGCGCGTCTCGCCGCCGACAACATGACGGGGCATCTGCATGCCTATCAGGGCGTGCAGGGCTCTTCCATCCTGAAAGTCTTCTCGCTGACGGCTGCCGCAACGGGCGACAACGAGCGCACGCTCAAGCAGGCAGGTGAAGAATATCGGAGCGTCATCGTCGAGCCGTTCTCCCATGCGACGTATTATCCGGGTGCCGAGCGCATGACGCTCAAGCTGCTGTTTTCCGCCAAAGGCGACGTGCTCGGGGCGCAGGCCATCGGCCGCGCGGGCGTCGACAAGCGCATCGACACGATCGCGACGCTGCTGCACTTGCACGGCACGGTCGAAGACCTCGCATCACTGGAGCTTTCCTATGCGCCGCCATATTCGAGCGCAAAAGACCCCGTGAACATCGCAGGCTATGTCGCGACGAATCTCCTAGCAGGCCTCACGACGCCCATCGCAGTCGCCGACGTCCCAGCCGCCATCGAGCGCGGCGCCAGGCTCATCGACGTGCGCCCGCCGGAAGCCTTTGCGGCCGGGCACCTCAAAGGCGCAACCAACCTCCCGCTCGCAAAGCTCCGCAGTCATCTCGCGGAACTCGACAAAGACGCCGCTTACATCGTCAGCTGCGAGGTCGGGCAGACCGCCTATTACGCAGAACGCATCTTGAAGCAGCACGGCTTCCGCGTGAGAAATCTCATGGGCGGCTACCGTTTGGCATCGCACTTCCTGCCGACAGAACGGTGACAAAACAGGCAAGGGAATCGCCATCGAATACACAGTAAAACGGCCTCGTGCATGGTTCAGCACGAGGCCGCTTTGTCAGCGAAATTGTCCATAACGTAACAAATGTGCTCTTTGCAATGACGGATTCGAAGCGTGCGGAAGGATGCGGGAAGCATCGCGCTTCATTTTCCCCGCGTGCTGGACGCCGTGCAGGATCGAGAGGGCGAGCCATGCGATGCCGAAAGCGATATGATACCGCTTCCCGCACCAGATCGTCGCTACTGTCCCGACCGCGGTTACCGTCATCGGGAGACTGAAAGGAAATGTCCGAAAGTTTTTGGAAAGCGAGCCTGTCATGCGAAATTCCTCCTCGTCAAGAAAGATGGATGCTTATGAGAATCATTTCTATAAAAACATTCAAAATTCCTTCCTTTGCAAGAGATTTTCAGTTCATCGCATTCTTCATCGTTGGGCGCATCCATGATGCTGTGATTTTTCACGCAACCTCTGTCCGCTTTGCACGCACGAGGAAGTGACATGGGCCGTTGTCCTCGGCTGGCTATTTTGAAATTGATCGATTGACGAAAAAAATGATCCGTGCTATGCTTTAGAAGTAGATGCAAGAATTACATCAAAACAAAAGCGAGGTGCGATCATGCAGATTTCAAGCCGTTTCACGATTGCCGTCCATGTCCTGACGTGCGTCGCTGTCTTGGACGGTCAAATGCCGCTCAACAGTGAGACGATTGCGGGCAGCGTCGGCGTGAATCCGGTTGCCGTGCGCAACATTTTCCGCCAGCTGAAAGCTGCCGGCCTCATCACCGTGCAGCGCGGCGGCAATGGCGGCGTGACGCTCGCGCGAAAGCTTTCAGACATCACGCTCCTCGATGTCTACCGCGCCGTGGACAGCGTAGAGAGCGGGCAACTTTTCCATTTCCACGAGAACCCGAACGCCGCCTGCCCAGTCGGGCGCAACATCCATCATGTGATGGACGGAAGGCTCGCGGAAATCCAGGACGCGATGGAGCAGAAAATGGCGGAGATGACGCTTGCGGATATTGTCGCGGATACAGAAGCGCTCATCGCAAAAGAAGCGCAGCAGGCAGGCTGAAGCATTGGCGGTCGCAGGAACATGCGGCTGCCAAATTTTTTTGCAGAATTTTTGATGTATATATTGACAATACAACAAATCTATGCTAACTTATACATGTAATCAAGATTAATACATCAAACGAAACACTTTCTGCAAAGAAAAGGAGCACACATCATGAAAAAGAACATCGCAGTTGTCGCAGCAAACGGTCGCGTCGCCCGCAAGGTCATCGCGGAAGCAAAGGCGCGTGGCTGGGACGTCATGGCATTCGTCCGCACGGAAAAGCCGTCGGATGCGCAGCACGTCATCGTCAAAGACATCTTCGATCTCACGAAGGATGATCTCAAAGGCTTCGATGCTGTCGTCGATGCGTTTGGCACGTGGACGGAGGAGACGCTGCCGCAGCACAGTACGACGCTCGCACATCTCTGCGACATCCTCGCGGGCACGCCGACCCGACTCCTGATTGTCGGAGGCGCAGGCTCGCTCTATCTCGATGGCACGCACACGGCGCAGGTCAAAGATGCGCCGAACTTCCCGCCAGAGTTCCTTCCGCTTGCGACAGCGATGGGCGAAGCGCTCATGGAGCTCCGCAAGCGCGACGACGTGAACTGGATGTACCTCAGCCCGGCTGGCGATTTCCAGGCGGACGGCGAGCGCACGGGCAAGTACCTCCTCGCGGGCGAAGAGCTCACGCTGAACAGCAAGGGCGAGAGCATCATCAGCTATGCGGATTACGCGATCGCGATGGTCGATGAAATCGAGAACGGCAGCCATATCAAGCAGCGCATTTCTGTCGTCCGCGCCTGATGGCATCGGAACGTTTGCCGAACGATACATGATGAAAGGGGCAGCATGATGGAAAAAGAAACATGTGTCGAGCAGTTGATTTCGTATTTGCTCGATGTCCTTCCAGAATATCGCGCCGAGGCAGAGACGGTTCCGATGGATGCGCCCGCGCGCCGGTATCTCCTGCGCTGCCTCATGAATGTCTGGGATCCGCGCCGGAAGCTTCCCGAAGCGTATTTCGCTCTCGAACAGCAGCTTTTGTCGGCCGAGACGCAGGAAAAAGCGCCGGTCGATGCGCTGGCTCTTCCAGAAAAAGAGCCTGGCATCGCGCTCTGACAAGATGACATCACGCGCCTTGCGGCGGATGCCATCGTGAACGCGGCGAACAGCCAGATGCTCGGCTGCTTCGTGCCGGGGCACAGCTGCATCGACAACGCCATCCATTCGGCAGCAGGCTTGCGTCTGCGCGCCGCGTGCTATGAACTCATGAAAGCGCAGGGACACGAAGAACCAACAGGTCAGGCGAAAATCACGTCGGGCTTTGCGCTCCCAGCCCGCTACGTGATCCATACGGTCGGCCCGATCGTGCGCGACCGCGTGTCGGAAAAACACCGCCAGCAGCTTCGCAGCTGCTACCGTTCGTGCCTCGACCTTGCGCGGGAACATCGGCTTCGGAGTATCGTTTTCTGCTGCATTTCGACGGGACTATTCCATTTCCCGCGCTGCGAAGCGGCGGAGATTGCCGTCAGCGAAGTGCGCAGGCAGCAAAAAACGCACGACGTATCGCCGCGCGTGATTTTCAACGTATTCCAGGATGAGGATCGTGACATTTATGAAGACATTCTCGGTTGATGTGGAAAAACCGTTTCAAAACCTGCTGGACGAGGCGGATGCCATCGTCGTCGGCGCGGGCGCCGGTCTTTCGACGGCGGCGGGATTCACATACAGCGGTGCGCGGTTCGAGCGCTATTTCAGCGATTTCCGCGAACGGTTCGGCATCCGGGATATGTACTCTGGCGGATTCTTCCCGTTTCCCGACGCGGAGACCTTCTGGGGATGGTGGTGCCGGAATATCTGGGTCAACCGCTATGCGCCGATGCCGAGCGACCTTTATGCTCGGCTCTTGCAGGCGCTTGCGGGACGTGATTTCTTCGTCCTCACGACAAACGTCGATCACGCCTTCCAGAGGGCAGGCCTCCAGAAAGAGCGGCTGTTTTACACGCAGGGCGATTACGGTCTGTTCCAGAGCAGCGAACCGGCGGGGCGCACGGCGACGAAAACGTATGACAACCGCGAAGCGATCGAGGCCATGCTGCGCTCGGAGGGATGGCATTTCACGGAGGACGGCGATCTCTTTGTGCCGCAGGGACAACATGTCTCGATGCGCATCGATTCCTCGCTCCTCCCCGTCTGCCCTGACGACGGCGCGCCGATGACGACGAATCTCCGCGCCGATGATTCCTTTGTCGAAGACGACGGCTGGTACGCCGCCGCGAAGCGGTACCAGGCGTTCTTGGAGCGCACGGAAGGGCGTCGCGTGCTCTTCTTCGAGCTCGGCGTCGGGCAGAATACGCCCGGCATCATCAAGTATCCGTTTTGGCGGATGACGGCGGAAAATCCGAACGCCCGCTATGTTTGCGTGAATCCGATGAAGATGTACGTGCCAGAGGAAATCGGAGACCGCACGACACTCTTCGTTTGCGGCGCGGATGACATCGTATGACAATCATCAAAGCAAACAGCAGGCCGGAAACTGCATTTTGTTGCAGCTTCCGACCTGCTGTTTTTCGTCGAGACTTATGCGTGAGGTTTCGTGCAGAACGTCGCGAACCGCTTCCCGTACGTCTGGAACAGCTCGCGGAAATTGGTTCATGAGATCGAGCCCCTCTGTTTCACTTGAAATTCCAATAGCTCCATCTCGTTTCGTTCATGGAATCATTTGATTTGGATGTACGTTTCTGTCGTTCATTCTTCGACGAGAGGATAAAGCTCCTTGTCTTCGCGTGCGAGGCGCTTCTTCAATGCACCGATCGTCGCCTGGGTCGCGGCGAGGCAGGCATCTGGCGCTTCCTTGATTTTCGTCGGCGTCATCCAGTCTTCCTTGTACGCCATGAATGCTTCCGCAAGACCGCCCATTTCTTTCTCGAACGCCGTGGCGGTTTCACGCAGTTTTTCGTCACTGCTTTTCGCGAGGTTGGGATAGAGAAATTTGTCTTCTGCTGCGAGATGGACAGAGATGAGTCCGGCAAGGCGGGAAATCGCGCCTGCGAGATCGTCGGCCTGGCGCAGCACTTTTTCTGCCGTGTCCGCACGGTCGATGATTTGGATGAGCTTGCAGATGTTTTCGTGATGGTCTTTGAGGATTTCCATATACATGACAAAACGCCCCTTTACTGATCGAATGCAAGTCCGTGAACCTGTCTCCATTTTACGAGATGAGAGCAAACCTTTCTGTAACACAAGTTACAAGAAAGGGAACGCGCATGCCTTGAAAGATAGCGTCCCCGTCTACCTTGATATTTCGCTTCATGCCTGTAAAACTTTTGTTCAGGCTGCGGCGCCGAAGAGATTCAAGATGACAATTCCAGCGAGAATCAGTGCGATGCCGAGCACTCCGGCGCCTGTCAATATTTCCTGCCAGAACAGGATTCCAATCAGCGTCGTAGCAACGATGCCGATTCCAGACCAAAGGGCATAGGCGACCCCGAGATGGATCATCTGCAGAGCTTTGGATAAGAGCCAGAAGCAGATGCCGTAAAACAGGAGGCTGAGCACGCCGATGCCGAGACGACTGAAACCATCGGAATATTTCAAGAGGGTCGTCCCCAGGAGTTCCCCGACAATCGCCAGCATCAAATAGACATACCCCGTCATTCTTGTACCTCCGCATCTTGCATTGCATGCAGGAGCTCTGCCATGCGCATGTTCAGCTGGCGCATCTTTTTTAGCCCGATGGCATTCATCGCCGAGAGCTCCTGTTCATGCACCTGCTTCAGGCAGCCACCAATTTTTTCTTGTCCCTCATGGGTCAGGCAGATGATTTTCTTGCGTCCGTCCTTCAGGTCTTGACGCAATTCGACGAGCCTGGATTTCACCAGCCGGTGCACGATGGCGCAGATGGTTTGCTTGGAAAATCCGGTATAGCTGACCAGCTGGCTGTTCGTTGCAGAAAAATGATGGGCTTCGAGCGCTTGGTAGACATAGAGTTCCGCATCTGTGATGCCGAGGCGGCTGGCGATGCGTTCATAGACGGCATTGAAGCCTCCCCAGATGTCCAAGAATTGCTTCAGCTGTGTTTGCATGGTTCCTCCCAGTAAAGTCCAATATTTGACTATTGGAGTATAAAGGATTTGCTGTTATTTGTCAAATATCGGACAATATGAATCGCTCCTTGATACAGGGATGGTTCGCTGGAATAAAATGAGGCCGGGGCTGCATCCAAAAGAATGGATGTGGCCCCGGCCTGTTGGGTTCCGCTATTGTTTTGGAGAGGGAGCGGCTTTTTCAAGCGTGAGTTCTCCAGACAGTCCGTCGATGTACTCTTCGCCGCTTGTGATATGTCCGAGTTCGACAAGGTCGCTGTCCGTGTCATCACCATAATCTTTGTAGAAGATCGTGAGATTGCCCCATGGCAGGAAGCAGGCGAGCGTACCGCGTTTGGCGAGCACAGTCGGTGCTTCCTTGGAAAGTTTTTCTTTTGGATAGAACAGCTTCTCATTGTCGCAGAAGTCTTTGACCTCGACGGTCATGGGAAGTTGCGAAAGGAGTGTTTTGGAAGCAGGGCTGTTGTTGAGCGCGAACGTCATCTTGTGGCCATTGTTCGTGATGGTGATCGTCGTGGCGTCTTCCTCGGCGGTTGGCGTAGCGACAGTTTCTTGCGCGTTGCTCGACGCAGCGGGCGTGTTTTTTGCCTGAGGACTCGATGCGCCACAACCAACGCAAACAAAAACCGCAAAGCAGGAGGCTTCTCCCATAACTGTGGGTAAGCCAGCATGAAAAAAGAAATCACTTGCACGCTCTGCTATAGTAGAAGCTGCTAAACAAACTGCCTTCGCAA
>OMZR01000183.1 GCA_900315575.1 uncultured Veillonellaceae bacterium | reverse complement strand
TCAGCTCGTCGCGCGAGTAGACGATGACCTTGTTTGGATGATACCTCGAGAGCAGCGTCCCGATAAACTTCTTCCCGAACGACCCCGTGCCGCCCGTGACGAGAATGTTTTTTCCATTGAACAAATGACAACGCTTCCTTTCATTGGCAAGAGACTTTTACCTTGCGCTGGTGGGATTCGGCTTCGCAAGCAGATTGCGTTTTCCCCTTCAACGTCGTAAAATAAAGTTACAAAGGAGATGATGCCGATGAAACGCAAGCGAAACCAGCGAACTCCTCAAGTTGTAGGCTCTACAAGTCTGCTTAGCCGGACATATGACAAGGCTGCAAAAGAATTTCTCGCCATGCGACAAATTCTCGCGCCGATTCTCCAGGAGACGGTCACGGAATTCCGTCATTTCAGTCTCGAAACCATCGAACGCGATTGCATTGAAAACGCTCCGTGGATAAGCAGCATCCCTGTCGATCCCGGACGGACAAATCGGAAATCTCGCCACCGTCTGACGCGGAAAATCCGCAGCCTTGGAACGGAGCAAAGCGATCGCGATGAAGGATACATCACGTTCGACTTACTCTTTTATGCGCGTGTCCCCGATACTGGAGACCGTATCAAATTCCTCATCAACATCGAGGCGCAACGAAGCGATCCGGATTACCCGCTTTACAAGCGCGCGTACTTAGCGCGCGTACTTCTACGCGAACCGCCTGACATCATCACAAAAAGAGCGCGACTTCGTTGGGCAAGACTATGGCAATATCTGCAAGGTCTACACCATTTGGCTCTGCTTCTACCTGCCCGAGGGCGAGAAGAGTTCCGTGACACACTACGAAATACGAGAAGTCAACGATGTCGGCGATCACCACGAGGTGAAAACCACATACGACCTCATCAATATCACGCTGGTCTACGTCGGAAATGACGAAATCCAATCAAAGCTCCTACGTTTCCTGCGCCTGATTTTCTTGTCACGCTTGACAGACGAAGCGCTCGCACAAAGACTAGAAAAGGACTTCGGCATCAAAGCCGACGAAGATACGAAAAAGGAGATGAAAACCATGTGCAATCTCAGTGAAGGACTGAAAGAAGAAACCCGCATCGAGAGCGAAGGAAACATTATCATCAATATGATCAACGAGCATCTTCACCTCGACATCATCGAACGCGTCTCCGGATGGACGGCCGACCAGATCCGCGCGCTCGCCGCGAAGAACGGCCTCGTGGTCGAGTGAGTTCCCGGATGCGGCTCCGCAGCTACGCGCTGCGGGGCCGCTTTTTGTTTGACTTCATTCCGGCGGGCATTCTTGATGGAGGAGGTGACGATGTCCTCGGCAGAAAGATGCTCAGGACATCTTGCGGGGATGAATCACGGCATGTTCTGGCGTGAATGCGCCGTCCGTGAACAGCGAATCAAAATCGACACGGTCAAAAACCTCGAGGAGTCCGCCTCGCGTTGCGTTGTACATGTGGATGCCATGCGCTTCCGCAAAGCGTCTGGCCGACCGATAGCCGCGGAACAAATCCTCCGGAATCAAGATGCCATCGACTTCCGCGTCGTCATCATAATCATCAATGAAATGGTCGCCCGCATGGCCCGCGTTTTTATACTGGCAATCAGCACCGATGATATAGATGTTCTGAAATCCCATGTACACCGCAATCTGCAAGCACGTATAGAGCACAGAACCCGCGCCGTAGCACACTTTGTTCACATCATCTGAAAAATCAGAGCCTTCATCTTCGAAATATTCCAAGCTGGAATGATAGACGTACAGGTTTTCCGCATCGATGGCCTTCGGCGACTTTCTTTGCCGATCGCCGAGGAAAACGGCATCAACTCCCTTGAGCAAACCTACATCCTTTTCCAGATAGGCATACATGGACGGATCGGTCGAGACATGATACGTCGGACGCCATTTCGTTTTCGAATACGCCCGGTAGACCGTATTGACGCCAAAGCAAGGGACGCCCGCCGTCGCCAGCGTATCGAGATCTGCAATCTGCAAGCTCGGCCCCGTGCCAATCACGAAGCACGATTCCCCTTTATGCCGATTGCGGAAAACACTCAAATCACGATATTTCTGATAGCACGACAAGTCGAAGAACTTGTAAAAGCAAATGCCATTCGCAGGGACTGCCTGCGACGTGCGATGCAAAAAACGATCCACGATGAGGATTTTTGCGCTCTTCGCGTCCGCTTCTGCTTGCGAAAGGAAGTGATAGGATGCATCCTCCTGGATGGCCGCAATCACATCAGCCTGTTCCGGCAAATCGATGATGGAAACATCGTGATAGCCCGACGAGACGAGATACTCATAGAGCACGATGGTGAAAATATTGACGCCCCAGATGGCGATCGGCGTATCGACCGTTGTCTCCCCCGCGACGAGCATCATTTCCTCGAACGGCAACGGCGCCTCGTAGCTCGTCAGTTCCATTGGCGCACGGAGGAGCGGCAACACGCGCGTGATTCCCCGCTTCGCCAAATCCACGAGGATTTCACGCCCGTCATCCGAAGGCGTGACGATGAGGAACAAGTTTGGGAACCTCTCTTCATACGCGTCGAGCGAAATGATATCAATGCCCTCGTACTGCGTTCCCTGCAACTTCGGATTGCGATCGACGATAGCAGCGACACGCGTCTTGTCGAACCACTCCAAAAAAAGTTTGCCGCGAGCGCCGATTCCATAGATGACAAATTTCAGCACAATAACCCCGTACCTCTCTTTGCCCCTCCTCGCATCACACGCTCTCAAAAATCCCCACGACCCTCTGCCGCGAGTCGACGGTGAACTGGGTCGTCAGGCGGAAAACGCCGGTGGCTTCGATGAAGCGGTAGTCCATCGCCGTGAAGTAGATCAGGCGGATTTTGCGGTGCTTTCGGAGGTAGCTGTCCTTGATGTTCCCGATGACGGTCTCGAAGACGACCTTGTCGAACGGGAAGAAGAAATAGAACCAATTGTAGTCGTCGAGCTGCTCCTTGACGTTGCGCGCGTCGTCGTTGATCAGCGTGATCCTGTCTTGGAGGCCGAGCTTTCCGACGTTCTCCTGCGCGACGTCATACGTCTTCTTTTCGTACTCGACGCCGCCGACATGGTCGAAGCCGTAGTCGAGGAACGAGAGGAGCGCACCGCCTTTGCCGCAGCCGAAGTCGAGAATCCTGTCCCCCCCCCGTAGACAAACGTGGCATTTGTCCAGCATGGGGAAAATCTCTTTCTGTGTGCTGATGCTGTAGCGCGCGCCGTGCTCGTCGACGTTCTCGAAGTTGTCCTTCGCGATGGGCATGATGAACTCAACTTTCCCACGCCAAATTTCCAAGCAATCCCTGTACATATCTGCTCTGAGAGGCAAACCAGTCCGACAGTAAACTTTTCACGAGTTTTGTGCT
>OMZR01000007.1 GCA_900315575.1 uncultured Veillonellaceae bacterium | reverse complement strand
GCCATGAGCAGCAGGAACAAGCCGAAGTAGAGGTCGAGCTGCGAGCCCGAGAAGTCATCGACGATCTTCGAGCCGAGGATGGCGCCCGGCAGCGTCGCGAGCGCGAACGGGACAGCGGCCTTGTAGAAGACGCGCTTCTGCCGGATGTAGGCAATCGTGCCGGAGACGGCGTTCGCCATGACAATGACGAGCGATGTACCCGTGATCTGCGCGGCGGTCTTGAAATACGGGTAGATGCCGCCGTCACTCATGAAGAGGATGAAGATCGGCACGCAGATGAGGCCGCCGCCGATGCCGACGAGCGTGCCGAACGTGCCGACGCCGATGCCGAACACGAGGAAGATGATGATTTCGAGAATCATGGAAAGAGCCTTCTTTCTCTTTGAAAATTTTGGTTTCTCGGCGCAGATAATCCGTATTCAGTATACCATAAGCGAAGCTTTTTGTCTTTGGATTCGAAGATTTTGGATTTTGACAAATTCTCACGAAATAATAGACAACATGACAGTTTTGTGGTATATTGTAAGAACAGTGAGACAGTAAATACAGGTCGTGCTTTGATTTCAGGAAAGGAGGCTCGTAGGATCTGGCAGGATGCCAATCAGACATAGGAAGCGGCGGACCTGCGCTTCCACATATAGGAGGGAATGAAACTATGACAGCATTTCTATTTGCTCTCTGTGCACTCATCGTAGGTTATTTCACCTATGGCAAAATCGTCGAGCATGTCTTCGGCCCGACGGACCGGCCCACGCCGGCCATTCGTCATAACGACGGCGTCGACTACATCCCGCTGCCGACATGGAAGGTCTTCATGATCCAGCTGCTGAACATCGCAGGCCTCGGCCCGATTTTCGGTGCGCTTGGCGGCGCCATCTGGGGCCCGAGCGTCTATCTCTGGATTGTCTTTGGTTCCATCTTCGCAGGCGGCGTGCATGACTACCTGTCCGGCATGATTTCTCTGCGCGAGGATGGCAAGAGCATCTCGGAGGTCGTCGGCAATCACATGGGCTCGACGATGCTCTTCATCATGCGCGTGTTCTCCGTCGTGCTGCTCGTCCTCGTCGGTACCGTCTTCATGACGGGTCCTGCCGGCCTGCTCTCGAAGCTCACGGGCGTTGCCGTCACGTACGTTCTGCCGTGCGTGCTGCTCTATTACTTCCTCGCGACGCTGCTGCCGATTGACACGCTGATTGCGCGCTTCTATCCGCTGTTCGGCGCCTGCCTCATCATCATGGCGCTCGGCATCATGGTCGGCATGCTGCTTGGCATCGGCGGCCACACGATGCCGGACATGACGCTTGCAAACCTGCATCCGCTCGGCCCTGACAAGATGCCGATCTGGCCGCTGATGTTCATCACGGTCGCCTGCGGCGCCTGCTCGGGCTTCCATTCCACGCAGTCCCCAATCATGGCCCGCTGCCTCAAAGACGAGCGCCTCGGCCGCCCGGTCTTCTACGGCGCCATGATTTCCGAAGGCATTATCGCCCTCATTTGGGCGACGGCCGGCATCACGTTCTATGACAGCACGGGCGGCCTCGCGGCTGCCATGAAGGCTGGCGGCGCCGGCACGGTCGTCTATGACATCTGCGTCGGCTTCATGCCAGGCATCGGCGCAGTGCTCGCCATGCTCGGCGTCATCGCCTGCCCGATCACCTCTGGCGATACGGCATTCCGTTCCGCTCGTCTGACGCTCTCCGACTGGTTCGGCGTCGATCAGACGCATGCGAAGAAGCGCCTCATGTTCGCTGTTCCGCTGCTCGCAGTCGGCGGCATCCTCTCCCAGATGGACTTCAACATCGTCTGGCGTTATTTCTCCTGGACGAACCAGACGCTCGCGATGATCGTCCTCTGGACGGGCGCTGTG
This sequence comes from uncultured Veillonellaceae bacterium, assembly GCA_900315575.1. Classification (GTDB taxonomy): domain Bacteria; phylum Bacillota; class Negativicutes; order Selenomonadales; family Selenomonadaceae; genus Selenomonas_C. The sequence continues at coordinate 45,149 of OMZR01000007.1, read as the reverse complement.
TACCTCTATCGCACGAAGCCCGGCTCGAAAGCCTATGTCATCCCGATGGTTCCGGCCGTCTTCATGTCGGCCGTCACCTGCACGTACATCCTGCAGGCACCGGAAGGCCTGAAGCTCTCGACGGACATCAGCTATCCGGTCGGCATCATCTTCGCCATCGTGTGCTTCTGCCTGTTCCTCAAGACGACGATCTTGCGGAAGACGCGCTGACACCTGTTTTGTGACATTTCGAAAGCAGTCCTGTGATTTTTACATGGGACTGCTTTTTTTATGATTTTTTTTGTCGTTTCTTGGAGAAAAAGCCTTGCTCTGAAATGGATTTCACTGCTAGAGTGGACGCATCTGGTACAGTTGGTACGAAAAAAGGAAAACGTTTCAAGGAAGGGTGATTGCATTGAGAATCCGCGAAAAATTCTTCGTCCTCGCCGGTGTCGTCGGCCTGATTCTGGCCGTCGTCTCGGGCATTGGATATTATTTCGCGAGCACGAATCTCGAACAGGCCGTTTCGGGCGAGATTACGGCCAGCATGAACGATACGGCCGACAAGCTCGACGGCTGGCTCGGGCAGAAAAAGCAGATTGCCGTCTCAGCCGCCAACGTCATGGCGAAGGAAGATGACGGTACGAAGAGCCTCGAAGACCTGCGCCGCCTGCTCGCCATCGCGGGCGAGGATACAAACGAGGTCTCGGACCTCATCGTCGGCAACCGCGACGAGCAGATTGTCGGCTACCGCGCCGGCGACCTCACGGCGAAGATGAAGCCGACGGAACTGCGTTTCTACAAGGAATCGCAGGAGGCCGGAAAGGCAATCTTCATGGACACGTATGTCGACAAGATCACGGGCAAGCTCGTCGTCTCGATTGCCGCGCCGTACAAGGATGCATCGGGTGCGTATCGCGGTGCCATCTGCGAGGACATCTTCCTCGACATCCTGCAGAGCGAAGCGCAGGCGATGAAGTATCACGGTGAAGGCACGGGCTACATCATCGATAACACGGGCAAGATCATCGCGACGGAAGACAGCGAGACGAACGGCCAGCAGGCGTCCGATGTCCCGGCATTTGCGAAAGCGTATGACCAGATGACGAAGCAGCCGCAGGGCTTCCTGCGCGTCGAGAAAGACGGCGCGTCCATGGTGCTCGCCTATGCGACCGTGCCGAGCACGAAGTGGATTGCCGCGCTGCTCGTGCCGCAGGACATCGTCCTCGGCCAGCTTTCGACGCTGAAATTCACGTATGCCGTGCTGACGCTGCTCGGCATCCTNNNGCCATCACGCGCCGCCTCGAAATCCTGCGCGGCCATGCCGAGCAGCTCGCCTCGGGCGACCTTTCGGCGCAGGACATCGTGCCGGAGGCGACGGATGAGATTGGCGACCTCACGCAGAGCTTCAATGCGATGAAGAACCACATCAAGGAGCTCATCGGCAAGATGCGCAATACGAGCGAGCAGGTCGCGGCTTCGAGCGAAGAGCTCACGGCGAGCGCGCACCAGTCGGCCGATGCCGCGACGAATGTCGCGCAGACCGTCTCGACCGTCGCGGACGGCATGACGGAGCAGACGCAGCATGTCGACAACGCGACGAAGAGCGTCGAGGGCGTCCTCGCCGAGCTCGACGGCGTCGCGCACCAGACGAAAGACATCACGGGCAAGTCGTCGGAAGCGGCGGAGTCGGCCGAGCATGGGCAGAAGCTCATGGGCGAGGCCATCAATCGCATGGCGCATATCGAGACGAGCGTCGGCCAGTCGGCCGATGTCGTCGCAAAGCTCGGCGAGAGCTCGAAGGAAATCGGTACGATCATCGAGACCATCGCTGGCATCGCCGACCAGACGAACCTGCTCGCGCTCAACGCCGCCATCGAGGCGGCCCGCGCGGGCGAGCAGGGACGCGGTTTCTCCGTCGTCGCTGACGAAGTCCGCAAGCTCGCCGAGCAGTCGCAGGAGGCCGCCGAAGAGATCCGCCGCCGCATCGAGACGATCCAGTCCGATACGGATCAGGCAGTCGCCGCGATGAAGAGCGGCACAGAGGAAGTGCAGAGCGGCGTCGAAGCCATCCGCGCCGTCGGCGACGAGTTCTCGCATATCATGCAGCAGGTCACGGACATCACGGTGCAGATGACGACGATCGACGCCGCCGTGCAGAACGTCTCGAAGAGCGGCGACCACATCTCGACAGCCGTCGCCGGCATCCAGACCGTCAGCCAGAAGACGGCGGAGCAGACCGAGACCATCTCGGCCGCGACAGAAGAGCAGTCGGCATCGAACGAAGAAATCGCCGCCGCGTCGCAGGCGCTCGCCAAGATGGCGGCTGAGCTGCAGGATATGGCCGCGAAGTTCAAAATCTGAAGCAACAACAAGATATGGAAGAGAAGCGCTCGGAACCGGGCGCTTCTTTTGTGTTCCTGACAGGAGCAGAATCTCATTGAGCTTCCTTTTGCGGTTGCAGAAAACGACGATTTTCGCTAAAATAAGAATAAAATCGATGGATAAAGGCAAGAGAGGTGGTGCACGTGGCATTTGTTTTCAAGGCTTGGGAAGACCTCACGATTCAGGATGACTTCATGTTCAAGGCCGTCATGAAGAGCAAGGAACTTTGCATGAGTGTGCTTGAGGCCATTCTGGACGAACCGATTCATGATATCAAATATCTCGGTGAAGAATTGTCGCTCAAAGCAGGCTATGAGAGCAAGGGCGTGCGGCTCGATGTGTACGTCGAGGACGAGGCGCATACCGTCTATGACGTGGAAATGCAAGTCGGCAGTGAAACTGACGAGGAACTGGCGAAACGCATGCGCTACTACCAGTCGCAGATGGATGCCGATCATTTGGCGCGTGGTAAAGATTATGTTGAGCTCAAAAAGACAATCATTATTTTCATCTGTCCGTTTGATCCTTACAAGCGCGGATGGCATCTCTATTGCTTTGAAAACACCTGCTGCCGCGATGCGACGCTGAAACTCGGAGATGATACTGTCAAGATTATCCTCAATACGCGTGGCATGGGCGAGGATATCACGCCGCAGCTTCAGGCATTTATGGACTATGTGAATAGCGGCATCATCAGTGCAAACCCGCTGGTGCAAGCACTAGATCAGCGGGTCAATGACGTGAAAAGGAATGAGAAAGAGAGGGTGAGCTATATGAAATACGAATTGAATCTGCGCGACGCGCGGAAAGATGGAGAAAAAGCAGGCGAGGCGAGAGGCAGAGCGGAGGGCGAAGCCAAGGGCAAGGCACTCGTCATTCGCGTTTGGCATATGTTGCAAGAGAAAGTTTCTTTTCCAGAAATTGCGCTCAAGACGAATCTTTCGTTAAAAGAAGTCGAGCAGATTGCACATGAGTTTGGCGTCGTTTATTGATGCCGACCTCCAGCTGAAGGTGCTGGCGTTGCTGTGAGACCTAAAATATGAAGAAAGCGAAGAAAGTTCATGCTTGGACGTTTCTTGGCTTTCTTTTTTCTGTATTTTATGTCATTTTTGCTCCATGCCGGAGGATTTTATAGCAAGGCAAAGTGTTTTTCAGCAGGAATCTGCGAGCCGGACAGCGAATACATACACAAAGAACAACGAACGAGAACGCGAAAAAGGCAAAGGAGGTTTTCTATCATGAAACGGTTCATGGATGAAGATTTTCTGCTGGAGACCGAGACGGCGCAGAGGCTCTTTCACGAGCATGCGGAGAAGATGCCGATTCTCGATTTCCATTCGCACATCCATCCGCGCGAGATCGCGGAGAACCGGAGCTATCGCAACCTTGCGGAGGCGTGGCTCGCGGACGATCACTACAAGTGGCGTCTGATGCGCGCGGACGGTGTCGAGGAACGCTTCATCACGGGCGGGCGGACGCCGGGGCGTGACCGCTTCCAGAAGTTCGCCGAGATGATGCCGAAAGCCATCGGCAACCCGATGTATGACTGGGTGCATCTTGAGCTCGCGCGTTATTTCCACAGCCATGTGCCGCTCTCGGGCAAGACGGCGGACGAGGTCTGGGATCTCGCGAACATCGCGCTGTCGCAGCCTGAGATGCGCGCGCAGGCCATTCTCGAGCGCTCGAACGTCAAGGTGCTCTGCACAGTCGATGACCCGACGGACGACCTCAAGTGGCACAAGGCCATCAAGACGAGCGGCTGCAAGACGCAGGTGCTGCCGACGTTCCGCGCGGACGGGGCGCTGACGATTGAAGACCCTGACTGGGAGAACTACATGAAGTACGATCTCGGGCAGGCGGCGGACGTCGATATCGTGACGATGGCCGATGTGCGCGAGGCGCTGCACCGCCGTCTCGACTATTTTGCGGCGCAGGGCTGCCGCATCGTCGATTGCGGCGTCGAATGTGTGCGCTACCATGAGGTCGAAGAGTTCGAGCTCGACGACATCGTCGGCAAGTACATCAACGGCAAGGGCACGCCGACGAAGCTCGATCAGGAGCGCTATCGCGGCGCGCTGATGCTGTTCCTCGGCAAAGAGTGCAGCGAGCGCGGCTGGATTCTCACGATTCATTACGGGGCGCTCCGGAACGTCAACACGAAGCGCCGCACGCAGCTCGGCACGGCCGCGGGCTTTGACAGCATTTCGGCGCGCGACTCGGCAAAAGGCATCACGCTGCTCCTCGACGCGCTCGACCGGCTCGAGAGCCTGCCGAAAGTCATCCTCTATCCGGCGAACCCGGCCGACAATGCGGTCATCGCGTCGATTGTCGGCGCGTTCCCGAGTGATGGCACGCGCGGACGCGTCCAGCAGGGCGCGGCGTGGTGGTTCAATAACACGCGCAAGGGCATCGAGGAGCAGATTGCGACGCTTGCAAGCCTCGGATTGCTCGGCAATACGATTGGCACGGTGACGGATTCGCGCTCGCCGTTCTCGTTCCCGCGCCACGAGTATTACCGCCGCATCCTCTGCAACTACATCGGCCGCCTCGTCGAGTGCGGCGCATACCCGGATGACGACGAGATGCTCGCGCAGATTGTCGATGACATCAGCTACAACAATGCCGCCAGGTTCCTCGGCTTCGAGGACCTCGTGGTCGAGGAAGGAAAGAAGAACGCATGACAACAAAGAAAGAAGACACGCAGGCAGAAGAGAAGAAGGAGACGGCAGCGAAGCCGAAGGCGGAGAAGGAGACGAAGGAACCGGCCGAAAAGGCTGAAAAGAAGCCGGCGCGCGGCCGCAAGGCCTCGGGCGTCGAGAGCAACACGAAGGCGCTCGACTTCCAGGAATTCCTCGTCGACAACAACATCAACGTCTTCTCGACGGAGTCGCTCGAGGATGATTACCAGACCGTCATCTTCCGCTCGCGTATCGAGACGAAAGGACAGATTTTGCCGACGGCGATTCTCATCGACACGAGCATCTTCACGATCATCCGCACGCAGATCGTGACGGGCGTTGCGGAGGAAAAGCGCCCGCGCCTTACGGCGTACCTCAACACGCTCAATGCGCAGTTCAAGATCTTCAAATACTACCTGCGCGAGGACGGCACGATCTATCTCGACATCTGCCTGCCGTTCGTCGAAGAGACATTCGACTCGAAGATGATCCAGCTCATGCTCAGCGTGCTCGTCCAGCACCTCGAGGCGACGTACGACGACCTCATGGCCGAGGTCTGGAAGAAAGACTGAGCCACGAGGCAATTTCATAGGCAAACAGGAGCGCGAAGCGTTCTCCGGCATCTTGGAGCTCACATCCCGTGAGCTCCTTTATTTTATGGATGCGGTAGTTGACCGTATTGCGGTGCGTGAATGTCGCCTCGGCTGTCTGCTGGAGGCTGCCACCCGTCTGGAGGTAGGCGCGCAGCGTCTCCGTGAGCTGCGCATGGTGACGCAGGTCATAGCGGCGCAGCACGCCGAGCTGCTCGTTGGCGAGTTCCGAGAGCAGGGCGCGGTCGGGATGTGTCGCGAGCAGGCGCATGGGTCCCAGGTCGTCAAAGGCGCGGAACGGCGTGGCGGCCGCCTGCGCGGCGAGGCAGGCGGCCGCCGCCTCGCGGTGCGCGGCGGGCAGCATCGAAAGTGCCGTGTGCGGGCGGCTCGCGCCGCCGTGGGGACGGCGGCGAGCAGCTGCGGCAGCAGCGCGGCAGGCGTGACGTTTGCTGCGGAAAGAGACGGCGTGCTCGTCGGCGCCGCAGCGTCCTTGCCGCGCGGCGCAAGCTCCAGCAGGAGCAGCAGGCTGTCGGGCTCGAAGAACAGCCAGTAGCGCAGGCCGAGGCGGTTCAGCAGCCGCCGCCATTTCAGGCGCAGTGGGGCCTGCTCCGTTTCGGCGATCCCTTTGCCGCCGAACGAGAAGCGTGCGAGCACATAGCGGCCGAGCGCGAAGCTGCGGTCTGCAAGTTCGTCGAGCGCATGCTTCTGGCGGGCGGAGAGCACGACGGTCGGAGCGGTATCGGCGTCCAGCCACGAGGGGCTCATCATCGGCGCGGCATCCTCGCCACGTACGACGACGGCGGGCTCGCCCGCATGGAGCGGCGCGGGGGACGCGAGCAGCGCGAGCAAACGTTCTTCTTCTTTTTCGGCCTGCGCCTGCTCGAGCAGCTGGGCGCAGGCGTCCTGCATGACGTCGGAGATATGCGTCGACCACGGCATCAGGAAGAGCGGGAAGTGCGCGGCGGCCGCGCGCTCGACGAGCTCCTTCGGGATATCGCTCTCGCGCAGGTACTTGCCGATGTTGAGGATCAGCGCGGCGGCGCGGCGGCGCAAGAGCGCTGCGAGGAAGTCTTCGAGCCAGTGCTCGCGCAGCGCTGAGAGCCCCGTCGTGATGACGAGCTCGCCGCCGCGCAGAAACGACACATTTCCAATGTCCTCGCAGAGATGCACCCAGGTGAACTCGTGCGTGAGCCCCGCCGTGCCCGTCAGCAGGCGCAGGCCGTAGCGGCCTTTCGCCTCGCGGTAGAAATCCTGCAGCTGGATCATACAGCCGCCTCCTTTGAAAAGCAATATCGTGACGGATTCAGCAGCCTCTCCCTTTGGGAGAGGGGGACCGCGAAGCGGTGGAGAGGGTAGTAGGATGCTGAAGTCTGTCAATCATATCGTTGTTTCTAAGGAAATAGAGCAGAAGTTTGTCTGCTTCGTGCTCCCTACTACCCCTTCAGTCACCCTGACGGGTGACTGCTCCCCCAGAGGTGGAGCCTGCTATTCAAGATGCGTTCAGCAATCATTTTAATACATTTGTGCTATGAGTACAATTGTATTCGTGAAAATCGGTCAGAGCGCCCGTAGGAGAGCGTTGGTTTTCGTGCTAGGATAAATCCATCAAGAGAACAAAACATCATTGCGATATGGAGGAAAACATCATGCTCAGAGACGCACTGCCAGAAATCATCACGTCCGCTCTGCCAGGCCCGAAATCCGCCGAAGTCATCAAGCGCCGCGAGGCCGTTGTGCCGAGCGCCATCCATTGCGGCTATCCGGTCGTCATGAAGCGCGCCGAAGGTGCGATCATCGAAGACCTCGATGGCAACCATTTCCTCGACTGGATCGGCGGCGTCGGCGTGCTGAATATCGGCCACTGCCATCCCGAGGTCGTCGCGGCGGTCAAGGAGCAGGCCGACAAGTATTTCCACGGCATGTTCAACGTCGTAACGCATGAAGGCTATGTCGCGCTCGCTGAGAAGCTCACGCAGATTGCGCCGGTGCGCGGCGACAAGAAGAAAGCCTATTTCACGAACAGCGGCGCTGAGGCCGACGAGAACGCCGTCAAGATCGCGAAAGCGTTCACGAAGCGCCCGAACATCATCGTATTCTCCGGCGCATTCCATGGCCGCACGCTGATGACGATGGCGATGACGGCGAAGAAAGCCTACGCTGTCGGCATGGGCCCGTTCCCCGATGGCGTCTATCGCGCCGAGTTCCCGTATCTCTATCGCAAGCCGGCCGGCATGCCCGATGACAAGGCCATCGACTACTACGTCGAGAAATTCAACGAAGTCTTCGAGCAGTGCAGTCCGGCCGAGTACGTCGCGGCCGCTGTCGTCGAGCCGCTGCAGGGCGAAGGCGGCTTCATCCCCGCGCCGATCGAGTGGGTCAAGGCCATCCGCAAGATCTGTGACGAAAAGGGCATCCTGCTCGTCGCTGATGAAGTCCAGTCCGGCTTCTGCCGCACGGGCCGCATGTTCGCTTCCGAGTATTGGAAGGAAGCAGGCGTCGAGCCGGACATCATCGCAACGGCAAAATCCATCGCCGCCGGCGTGCCGCTCTCGGCCATCGTCGCGCGCGAGGAAATCATGGAAGCCGCGCCTGCTGGCACGATCGGCGGCACGTTCGGCGGCAATGCGCTCGCCTGCGCCGCGGCCCTCAAGACCATCGAAATCATGGAGCGCGACCACCTCGCTGACCGCTCGCTCGAAATCGGCAAGAAGGTCATGGCGCGTTACAACGAGTGGAAAGACAAGTACGAGTGCGTCGGCGACGTCCGCGGCCTCGGCGGCATGGTTGGCATCGAATTCGTCGTGGACAAGGCTTCGAAGAAACCGGCAAAGGCTCTGACGGGCGCGATCATCAATGAGTGTGCCGCGAACGGCCTGCTCGTCGAAGGCGCCGGCATCTACGGCAACGTCATCCGCTTCCTCGCTCCGCTCGTCATGACGGACGACCAGCTCGAAGCCGGCCTCAATATCTTCGAGCGTGCCATCAAGAAATGCGCGAACTGCTGAGGTGATCGCCATGCAGACATTTCAAATCGTCCCAGAGATTTGTATGCTTCCCACAGTGGAAGATTTCTTGAAAGAATTCCAGCTGTCATCCAGCGACCTCGTCTTTGCGAGCAGCGGCACGCAGAAGCGCCATCTCGCAGGCAAGCTCTCGGGCGCGACCGTCATCGATTACCGCGCCTATGGCCAGGGCGAGCCGACCGACCTCATGGTCGAGGGCATCGTCAAGGCGCTCGGCGGCAAAACGTATGACCGCGTCTTTGCCATCGGCGGCGGCACGATTCTCGACGTTGCAAAGCTCTTCGCGCTCGAGAAGCTTTCGCCCGTCACCGATCTCTACCAGAAGAAATTCCCCGCGAAGAAAGCTCACAAGCTGATCCTCGTGCCGACGACGTGCGGCACGGGCAGCGAAGTCACGAACATCTCGATCCTCGAGCTCACGAAGCTCGGCACGAAGATGGGCCTCGCCGACGCGGCTCTCTACGCCGATCAGGCCGTGCTCGTCCCCGAGTTTTTGAAGGGCCTTCCAGACCGCGTCTTTGGTGCGAGCGCCATCGACGCGCTGATTCATTCCGTCGAGAGCTACACCTCGCCGAAATCGACGCCGTTCTCGCGCACGTTCTCGCGCAGGGCCATGGATGCTATCATCGAAGGTTTCCTCGCTATCCAGAAGGACGGCCTGCCGGCCCGCGAGGCGTATCTTGAAAAATTCCTGATTGCAAGCACGTACGCCGGCGTCGCGTTCGGCAATGCGGGCTGTGCGGCTGTCCATGCCCTGAGCTATCCGCTCGGCGCAGCGCAGCACGTTCCGCATGGTGAATCGAACGCCGTCATGTTTGCTGCCGTCTACGAAGCGTACAAGAACAAGCGTTACGACGGCTACCTCGAAAAGCTCACGCTCCACATCGCCAATCTCCTGCGCACGACGGAAGACGAAGCCTTCCCAAAGCTCATGGCGCTCCTCGACGAGATCCTGCCGAAGAAGCCGCTCAAAGGCTACGGCGTCAAGGAAGCCGACCTCAAGGACTACACCGACATCGTCATGACAAAACAAGGCCGCCTCATGGCCAACAACTACGTCGAGCTGACGGAAAGCGACGTCATGGGCATCTATCAGAAGCTCTACAACCAAGCTTGAAGCTCGCAGTATCATAAGAAACGGAGCCCATCTCATACCGAAGCCCCCCTCATTGAGGGGGGACGGGCCGCGAAGCGGCGGGGGGAGTAGTCGGAAGCACAAGCCAGACAAATAGCACGTTTCTCCGACGAAGTGCAATATTTGCCTTTTAACGCAAAAAAGTTCCTGCTATAATGGAAACAACCATTGAAGCAGGAACTTTTTTTACATATTCGAAAGGGGAAACCAATCATGCCAACCCGCGCCACCTGGGCCGAAATCGACCTTGCCGCCTATGCTGAAAACCTCGAACACATCAAGACCTGCGTCCGCCTAGGCGCGAAGCTCTGCGTCGTTGTCAAGGCTGACGCCTACGGCCACGGTGCCATTCCATGTGCGCGCGTCGCCGTGGAGCACGGCGCGGACTATCTCGCCGTCGCGACGATCGGCGAAGGCGTCGAGCTCCGGGAAGCTGGTTTCACACAGCCCATTCTTCTGCTCGGCATGATCCTCCCCGAGGAAGCGCAGGCCGTCGTCGATTTCGATATCACGCAGACTGTCTGCACGCAGGAGCTCGCGAAGGCGCTTTCTGACGCCGCCGTGCGCCTCGGCAAGACGGCGAAAGTCCATCTCAAGATCGAGACGGGCATGGGACGCATCGGCATTCGCCCCGAAGAAGCCGCCGACCTCGCAGCCTATATCAAGGGCCTGCCGGGCCTTGAACTTGAGGGCGCGTTCTCCCATTTCGCCGCCGCTGACAGCCGTGACAAGACCTACACGAAGCAGCAGCTCGCATCTTTCCAAAAGGCGCTCGACGCCATCAAGGCACGTAGCATTGATATCCCCATCCGCCATATCGCCGAGAGCGCGGCCATCCTCGAAATCCCCGAAGCTCACTACGACATGGTGCGCGTCGGCATCATCCAGCACGGCCTCTGGCCTTCGGACGAGGTCACGCATCCCATCACGCTCAAAGAGACGATGAAGCTCTACGCAAAAGTCGTCTTCCTCAAGCACCTCCATCCCGGCGAATCCATCGGCTATGGCCGCCAGTTCATCGCCGAGCGCGAAAGCATCATCGCCACGCTCCCCATCGGCTACGCCGACGGCTATATCCGCGCCTACAGCCCCGAGGGCTATGTCATCCTTCACGGTCAGAAAGCCCCGATTGCCGGCCGCGTCTGCATGGATCAGGTCATGGTCGATGTCACGGACATCTCAGATGTGAACGTCGGCGACACCGCCCTCCTCTTCGGCGGCGAAGCCCTCCCGACCGACACGGCCGCAGGCTGGATCCATACCATCAACTATGAAGTCACCTGTCTCATCGCACCACGCGTGCCGAGAGTGTACTGCTGATTTAAAATCAAAAAGAGAACATGACAGCCCTTGCGCTCGAGATCGTTTCAGGTGCAAGGGTTGTTTTTTTGGTATAAAATTACTATTTAAGCAGTGCAGTATAAAATTACTTGACAATGCAGTAGATAAATACTATACTGTATTCAGAGATCAGGAAAGAGGAAATGACAGCAACCGTCAAGGAGGAAATATCATGAGAAAAGTAAATGGAACCGCCGCATATCAGATGGATGTCAATCTGAGCCTTCCTGAAATGGTAGAAGTTTACTATCAGACGAGAGACATTGGAAACATGCTGCTCCGCCGTTTGCGCCGCTCGGAGCGTCCGCAATATCTCGTGACATACGACAGGAATGAAGCATTCGAGAAAGAAGCGGCACTCATGCAGTTCGAGGAGCTGGGCGAGAATGTCCATTACGTGCCATGGCAAGTCGCGGATCGCACATGGAATCGGATGAAAGAGGAAGGCGACATCACATTCTTCCGGATCCTCGTTAATGACGAGCATCGTCTGAAGCTTCACTGTGAGGAGGATACGACACTCATTCGTCCTTATTGGAATGAGCCAATCCATTGCAATGTCGTGACATACGACATCCCGGCAGAAAAGCGCTGGTCAGCGATGCTGGAGTTCCACACCAGCAAGATGATTTATTTCTCGGAGCTCGAGCAGGAGCATGGCGCGAAGCTGACGGTTGAGGGCCTCGAACAGCGGCGGAACGTCGTGCTCGATACGTTGAAGCAGCAGATTCGGGAGGACGAGAAGCTCCAGAACCTGCTCGCGCGCTTCCCCGAGGACACGCGCAAAGTCATCACAGGCGCGTACATCCAAGGTGTTTTCGAGTGCATGAATCATCCGTACCAGTTCCCCGATCGCGAAGAGCTCGGCGAATTCATGAAAATCGAAGACGAGATCCACCATCATCTTCCGCCAGAGCCTGCGCATGCAGCTGCCGAAGAAGAAACGGAAAAAGGAGACGAAGAGAGATGAAAGAATTCAATCCGTCGAACGTCTTGTTCGTACGGCAGGCGCTGCCGGAAAAAACGGCGGCAGATCTGTGGCAGGCCCTCGCGGGCTGGCTTGGTGCACTGCCGGAAGGGAAAGGCTTCGCATTTGAAGTGCTGACGGAAATGCTCGAAGGCGAAGACGGAAAGGAGGAACGCGCACACCTTGTCGAAGCACATGCTGTTGCAGCCGTGATATCGCTGCCGATCAGGTGCATGGACGGAGAATGGATGGATGCAAATGAACGCGCGCGCAGGGATCACAGAAAACTCAAACCGAAAAGTCTCATCATCCTCACGAAAAGCGCGTCCGTCATCCGCATGGCGGCACTCGAACGGGAGAAAGCATTCCATAACTTCTGGATGGCAGAGCTTCCAGATGAAAAGGCACTTGCACTCGCGGATGAGGAAGGCGTAAATGTCTTTGACATCGCACCTGCGAAAATCTTGGAAAACGATGCTTCTCTGCTTCCTGCTCATTATGTTGAGACGCCAACCGGCATTTGCAGGCGTGCGGCGCTTGGAGAAGTCGCGTCTGTGAATCGCGGATTCATCGCGATGCAGCGGATCAAGGAAGCGTCGGATACGCCGACAAACTGCCGGGCACTCAGGATCAGCACGATGCTCGGCCCCATTTCAGAAATGCCATATCTCAAGAGCATTTCAGAGAAGGATGAGCGTTATTGCGTTCAGGCGGGGGACATCGTCCTTTCGCGCATTCCGCCGTATCGTATACGCCTCCTGGAGGATCTCGAAGGCCAGCAGATTTTAGCGGACAGCAATATCATCATGCTCAGGGTGCAGAGCGAAACGCTGCTCCCCATCATCCTTTTCCTCTATCTTCAGAGCGAAGAGGGGCAGACACAGCTTGGCGTGCATAGCAGAGGATCTTCGCACCACGCGCTTGCCTTGCGGGGACTTGAAATGCTGCAGGTGCCTGTGCCCGGCATGGAACATCAGAAAGCGATTGCAGTCCGCTACGAGGAACTGACAAAGCAGGTTGCGGAAGCCGAGAAGCGCGTTCAGCAGCTGCGCGAGGAAATCGGCGGGCTGATGAAGGGGCTCTGACCGAAGAAAGGAAAGGAGGCATGAGCAATGTCGCTTTATCGCAGTCATCCACAGCTTTATGCATGGCTCAAGAATGCCACGGATGATTTTTCCCATGATTACGACGCCATGCTCGGCTGGTGGATTCTCCATACGGGGGTGCCTGTTGCGCTCGCGCTTGCCATCCTTGCCTTTGTTATCGCCGTATTCCGGGATTTTCTCGCCACATACTGACTGCAGGAGAAAGGAGACGCATCATGAACATTGCAGCTGTCTTGAAATATGAAGGAGATCATCGCACGTTCCTCTGGCGTCATCCGGAAACAGATTTCGCCTCGGGCTCGCAGCTTATCGTGCACGAGGCACAGGAAGCGCTTGTGCTGCAGAACGGCCGGATCCTCGGCAAGTTCGGCCCCGGACGCCACCAGCTCACGACACAGAACCTGCCCGGCATTTCGGGTGTCGTGAAGTCGCTCTTTGGCGGTACGTCGCCGTTTCACTGCGAAGTCTATTTCGTAAGCCTCGCCGAGAATATGGGGATCCGCTGGGGGACGGCGGGCCGCGTGACGTATCTTGATCCCGTGACGGGCATCCCGCTTTCGATCGGGGCAAATGGCGCCATCAGCTTGCGCGTCAGGGACGCCGAACAGCTCCTGCGCCGTCTTGTCGGCACGGAAGCAGCTTTCGGCGGACGCACGGCCATGGATGCGTTCGACTTCCTCCTGCAGTCAAAAGTGAAATCGTATCTCGGTTCCTACATGCATGAGGGCGGCGTCAGCATTTTTGAAGTCGATGCGCATCTCAACGAGCTTTCGGAAGCGCTTTATCAGCGCCTTGCCCCAGACTTCAAGGGCTATGGCCTCGAACTCACGCAGCTCCGGGTCATGGGGACGGCAAAGCCGGATGGTGATCCGAGTTTTGAGCGTCTGCGAAAGACGTATGCCGATCAGTTCTTGCGGCCGAAGAATGCGCAGATCGATCAGACCGTCGCGCTCATCGAGGCTGATACGGCTGCCGAGGTCCGTCGCCGCCAGGGCTATACGTGGCAGGAGGAACAGAGTTTTGCCGTCGCAAAGGATCTTGCGAAGAACGAGGGCGTTGGCGGTTTTGCCAACGCCGGCATCGGGCTTGGCATGATCGGCGGCGTTGGCACGATGATCGGCAGCGCGATGACGCAGATGACGGGTCACGCCATCGCGCCCGCCGCCCAGGGACAGGCGGCGGGGACGTCGTCTGAGGCGCAGTTCTGTGTTCACTGCGGCCATCCCATCGATCCATCCTTCGCGTTCTGCCCGCACTGCGGTGCGAAAAGGGAGGTCTGACCCATGCGTACGAAATTCTACTATCTGGCTCTTGCAGCCCTCGTCTTCTGCTGGCAGGTCATTTACATCGTCCTGCCGCTCCCACATGGGGAGGCATATTGGGCATGCGAGATCTTCACGGTGCTGCTCGTGCTCGTGCAGGCGGCCGTGCCTCTGTTGCTTGCGGCACGTCAGGACAGCCTCGCAGTGCTCAACTATGGACAGCTCCTGGGACCGGCCGCATGTCTCGGCGTGCAGGCAGGCGCGAGTTTTGTTCTCGCGGCGCTTGAGCCGCCTGCATGGACGGTGGTCATCCTCGGCGTCGTGCTGCTGACGGCAGATGCACTGCTGCTGCTCGTCTTTGCCTATGGGCGCGATCATGCGCATGACGTCGAGGAAGAACATGGGACAGGGGAGGCGTAAACCATGGAAACGTGTCCGAACTGCGGCGCATCGGGGGCAGAGACGATCCAGCAGGATCTCTGCTTCTGCCCGGTCTGCCAGCGTTATTTCTATCCATCGGCCGTCGCGGGTGGTCTCGGCACCACGCTCGTGCGGCAGCGTCTCATCCGCGCACTCAAAGGCGCAAAGACAAAGCCCGAACAGGAGCTCGCGGCAGTGGAAAAGCGCATCCGTGCAGCGGAGGAGCGTATCCAGCACATCGAGCATACGGCGCGCGTCTTTCGAGCGAGCCGTATGGAGGAAGCCGCAGACGCCATGGCGCCGGATCAGGTGCGGGCCGAAGCGCTCCGCACCGTCCTCCGCCGCATGAATGCAGAGCTCTCCGAGCTCACGTCTTCTGGCGACTGAGTCCCGCTTCGAAGCGGGCAAGAAAGGGAGTGGCACCATGAGAAAGCGTCATCCGAACCGCGTTTACAGCAACGGCACGTTCGTCCTCGTCATCATTTTCCTCATGATCATGGGTGTTTACAACATCTACCAGCACACGATCCTCACGTTCTGCATGCCGACGACGGCGCAGGAATACGATGACGATATCTACCGTGAGAAAGCGGAAGACATCGCGGAAAAGTATCTTGCAAAAGCCCAGGCAGCAAGCTGGAACGAAGCAGGCTTCAGCGGTGCGGACGCGACGAAGAGTGCCAAGATCGAACGCCTTGGGAAGGAAGGCACCGTTGCCCAGCGCACGCGCTATCAGGGCAATGGCGTCTATGATGTCCGCACGGGCACACTGACAACGCTCACGGCGCATGCTCCCGACAATCGGAAGCAGAAGGACGTCATGCAGGTTCAGCAGATCTACATCGTCCGCGTCCACATGCACCCGAAGCGGCGCTGGTACGGAACGGTCGATATGGGCTGGAAGGTCGAAAGCGTGCAGCTCGCCCAGATCACCCCTTCCATCGAGAAAGTGAATGACACCATTGCCCACTGGCCCGCCCTGCCATCGACGAACGGCAACTGGTGATCGCGAGAAAGGAGAGGCGTCATGCGAAAGAAACGGATTCTTGCTTTTGGGGATATTCATGGGGAATGGGAAAAGCTTCGATCAGTTTGGCAGCAAGTGCAGCCGGATCTGGAATGTGACGAGATGATCTTTCTCGGTGACTACATTGATCGAGGCCCAGATACACCGTCGGTGCTTGCGTTCCTCATGCCGCTTGCTAAGCGGGACAATGTTCATCTCCTGCGTGGCAATCACGAGCAGATGATGCTTGATGCATATCGCACTTGTCGCGAAGGCGCATCGGATAACAATGGACAAGATATGGAAATATGGCAGGAAAATGGCGGTGACAGCACGCAGATGCAGATTCTCGAAGCGGGGATGGCCCTTTCTACCGTACTTGCCTTTGCCCAGGAAAGACCTTATTTCTATACAGAAGAGATTGATGGTGCGCCGTATTTCTTCTGTCATGCCGGCATCGATCCCCTGCGCCCGATCGAGGCACAGGATCCGGAGGATCTTCTCTGGATTCGAGACGACTACATCTGGGGGTACGATGGTGAGACCACCATTGTGACTGGACATACGCCAACGTGCTTTTTTAGTGGATTTTCCTGCTATTCTCCTGTGATTCAGGGCCATCAGATTTTTCTGGATACGGGATCCTATATGCCCGATGGTCATGTAAGCTGTATGGACATGGTCACGCGGGAGGTATGGCAGAGCCAACGTTGACAAACAAAGAGCAAAGAATTAAAATCTATATTAGAAAGAGGCGGGCAACGATATGAATGAACAACTGATTGAGCGGCTGCGGGCCTGCAAAATTTTTTATGAGGGGAAAAATCTCCTGCTGCATGAGATTCTGCGGGATTATCGTGACTTCCTGCTGGATGCGCAGGGGCAAAGGTATCAATGCTGCTCGTACCCGCAGGAGAAGCCTTTCCTGGCCGTGACACTGGCTGTTCTTTCTCTGCTCGTGCTGGCAAAGAATAAGCGGACGGCCGAGCAGGAACGGCAGGACTGGCAGGCAGAGATTGCCAAAGCACAGCAAAAAAATCGGGTGCTGACTGTTGATTATCAAAAAGATGCATATCGACTCAAGATGATAGATGGCGTCTGGAAGATGAAATACCTGCAGAAACAGAATGAGGCGAATGGAGGGCTTCCAAACAAGGACGTGCGCCCGAATCAGGTTTCATATCTGACGTTTGAAGATGGAGACCTGTCTCGTGTTCATTTATTATATGATGCGAGAAAGCCTTCTTATGATTATGTTGGAAATTTTTCTGATGTATGGGCAATTCAAAGTTCGGACAGACAAAAACTGATGTCCGCGCTTTGTGGCACTGAGATGGATATTCCTTGGGAAACCGATACTGCCGGATTCCTCATCGCAAATATTGGACAGGTGGAGGAGGTGTTCCCGAAGATCACAGTTCAGTATGGAAGTATTGCACCTGTGCCATTGCAGGAACTTGTTACAATTGATTTTTTGACGAAGCGTGGCAAGAAGAAATGCTTTCGGGGCAATCTCCGCCAGTATCCACCCAAGCATTTCCGTGAAGGTAGGTTCTTCAAACATTCCACGAATATTCCTAACCCACAGTTTTATCGGACGTATAAGTATCCGACCATCCGTGTTGCAGAAAATCTGGATGCATGGAAGGAGAATCTGCAAGAACTGCGCGACTATCGGCGGAAAACAGTGCGCATAATCCTCTGGAATCCGGAGCGCATCCGCATCGATGATGATGTGTACGAAAACCTGTTGGAAGCCAGGAAGCTGCCACCGATCCTGGTGAATTGCCAGGGCAACTATCGGATCTATGCCAATATGAAATCTGCAGTGCCGGAGCCCGTTGCTTGTTATGGCATGACGCATCGCTATCTGGAACACTGCACGATGCCGTGGGGAGTCTATAGCCCGTCTGGCGTTGAAGTGCAGACGGTAGAGCTTGCAGGGATTGGAGAGCAAGACGTCCGTCAATTCTTGAATGGTTGCCGGTGGCTTCATCAGCATGCACAGGAGGATCTGCGCCTTCTCTTATTCCGTAGCTTGGCGAAGAGGGAATGGATGCGGCTTGAAGATGAAGTGCGCCCGTTCGATGCGGCGTGGAATGGACACTGCGAGGTGATGGCGCGGATGCGGGAGAACGTGTCATCGCGTGAGGATATCGTGCGGCAGCAGCAGGAAATCTTGGGGAAAATTGAACAGCTGTATACGGCTCTTATGAGGGATGGAGCAGAACGGAAGAGCACGAGGCTGCAGGAACTCTTGTCATCTCTGGACATGCAGGACCGTGACCTGCGGGTGGCATTGCTGGTCCCAGAAAAGTGGCATTCGGAAGAGTTTCTGAATATGTTTCCACATTTACAGCTTTCTGTGATGTAGCTCTCGCAGTATGATGTGAATGAGGCATATGATCTTGTCATCGTCACCGGTCGTCTGTACTTGTCTGCTTTGCCATTGGCATGGAACACGAGACGGTTCATTGTGTTGCTGTATCCCTTTGAACGGGAATGGTATGAGAGTATGATGCGGTCCTGGGAACGCGCCGAGGACGCGTTTGACTGCGCGATGGGGTTGGAGATTGGAACATCAGAGGCGGTGCAGATACTGCGGGAAGATGCTTCGATCGAAGATACATGGACGGAGTTGGAGGCAGAACTGCAGTGCTCTTGGCGGGAGCATCTAGCTGCTTTCCTGTGCATGGAAGGACGTCAGGGCAAAAGTGAAATCCCGTTGGCGCATGTCGTCCGTATGGCAGTCCTCACAGACGGTCGGTATCTCTTGATGACCAGCCGATATCGGAGTCAGCAGTGCGATGAAAGCACAGCGGATCATTTTGAACTGGAAGAGATCACGACACAGGATGTCGTTCCGGGTATGATGATCCTTCATACCAATGATTTTGGAACACGGGATGAGTTGCTGGAACGTATCTTGCCACAGATTCCTGCGCTTGCGCGGGAGGCCAGGCTCGTGCAGTCGTGGAAGCGACAGCTTCGTTCGTATCGCAAGTTGATTGGAGATGATGAGAATCTGCGGCTGGAGCTCAATGGTTTCGGTGCTGGAATCGGGACGACGCAGAGCATTCGCAACTGGCTGGAATCGGACTTTGGCGATACGATCGGGCCACAGGAGGAGCGAGTGTTCGAAGCGATGGAAAAAGTCCTGCCGCATCGGAAAGAGAATCCATCGTGGGAAGCATATGCAAGGGCGACGCGGATGGTTCGCAATGCACGGAACCGGCTCAACAAGAGGCTTTCCAAAGATGTGATTCCTAGAATTTACTGCGAGTGGAAGCAGGGGAAAAAACAATGGCGGCCGGAGTTTCAGTACTTGCAGGATCATATCGAAGAATTCGTTGATGTTTTTGAGATCGAGCGTGTTTTTCCCTATGAAGCCGAAGTCCCACAGAACTATGTGAACAAGCCCATCCAGGTCTTGTCCGTTTGGATGGAACAGGAGCGTGAAACAGATGCAGAAAACAGAACAACGTGAGCAGGAGATCGCAGAAGCGAGGGAGCGGCTCGTCAGAGGCATGCGGAAGCAGCTGCTCGGACCTGGTTCCGAGGTCGGCGAAGACCCCGCTGTTGACGAGGCGCACGAAATCATCACATCCTCGCCTGTCATGCGCTATACATGCGGCGTGCTGTATCCGCAGCCATCTTTGATGGGGACGCAGGATGCACCCGACATCCCGGAGACGGAGGCAGTCGCGCTCGATGGGGATGTGGCGGCCGATGACGATCCCGTGCAGAAAGATGATGACGAGCTTGGCATCAAAGTGGATGAGAAGGATCTTCGGCTCGATGCGCACGGGGAAGACGATGACGCGGATGCGTTCAGCGAGGAGCTGAGCCGGGCGGGGCAGATGCAGCCGTCTTCTTTTGGCATGACGTTTTTTGCTGACCATCCGATCGACGAAGTTCGTGTCGATGTTTCGTTCGGCACGTATGCAGTATTGCCGGAGGAAGAGACATCCGAAGAGGACGAGGGAAAGAAGAAGCGGAAGCGCTACCAGCGGACGCCGCACGATCTCCCAGGTACCCGTCTGATCTTCCATGGGGAGGAACATGCCTCCGTCGAGCTTTTGCCAGAGGATGATGAGCACCGAATCGAGTTGTGCGGCATGCGGCGCAGGATGCCGGGCGGCGCGATGTCGGTGACGCTCATGCTTGTGAATCATCATCCGAAGGGAGACCGCGTCGTTCCTGAGCCAGAGGAATGTATCTTCCAGCCAGAGCTCAAGGTGTCATCGGAGGAGAACGGCATCCGCTTTCGGGCGCAGGAGTCGGTGGAACAGGCGCTCGGCGGCTCGTCTGTCATCGGGCAGGGGATCGAGCCGGACGAAGAAGAGCTGCGGCTCGCCATGCTTTATCGGAAGAATCTCCGCTATGCCTCCGGCTTCGGGGTGTCTGTTGACTGGAACATCGATGCGGAGGGAAAGGGCTCGCTCCATAGTGAGTTTCTTCCCAGTGCGGAGTTGCCGCCCATGGACTACGGCCTGCGCCTCGATTCTGCGGTAGACGTCCCTCGGCCGGAGTCGCTGCTTTCGATGAAATACTACTCCGATCTCGCAGCGGGGGCTTGGGAGCAGGAGGCGCGCGAAGAACGCCTTCAGCAGCTCACGGCGCTCGTGGAATCCTATCAGAAGTGGATCGATGCACAGGAGCATGTGCTTCGGACGGATCCATGGTTTGCAGCGGACGCGAAGCGGGAGCAGATCGGCCGGCAGGACATCGAAAACTGCCGCGAGGCGGCAGACCGCATGGCGGCGGGCATCGAGCTCCTGCGCGAAGATGATGATGTGCGGACGGCGTTTGCGCTGGCGAACCGCGCTATGTTCATGCAGCGCGTCCAGCTCGCAAAACAGAGGAATCTCGGGCAGAAGAAGCGCTATGCTGGAGACAAAGAAACGCAGGCGATGCTGCAATCCACGGATTTTGCAGCGGAACCGGATCAAGATGCCAAGTGGCGTCCCTTTCAGCTGGCGTTCCTGCTCATGAGCCTGCGCGGCATGACCGAGCGGGAGGGCGCGGCAGAGGAGCGCATGCTCGTCGATCTCATCTGGTTCCCGACAGGCGGCGGCAAGACGGAGGCCTATCTCGGCCTTTCGGCGTTTACGATCTTTTACCGGCGCCTGGCCCATCCCGAGGACTATGGCGGGACGAACATCATCATGCGCTACACGCTCCGCATGCTGACGGCACAGCAGTTCACGCGCGCCGCGACACTCATCTGCGCCTGCGAGCTCATCCGCCGCGAGGATGAAGAGCGCTTCTGCGAAGAGCCCGTCACGATCGGGCTCTGGATCGGCGGCAATCATGTTCCCAATAAATTCAGCGGCAGCAAGGACTATCCCGGCGCTTTGGAAAATCTGAACGCGCTCAAGAATGATCGGTCGGGCAATGCCGTCAACCGCCTGCAGATCCTCCGCTGCCCCTGGTGTGGAACAGAGATGGTTCCAGAACACAAGGGAAAGCAGGCTGCATGGGGCTATCATGCCGACAAGGAATCCTTCTATTTCTCGTGCCCGCACGAAGCATGCCCGTTTCATGGAGAGGACGAGTACGGAGAAAATCCAGAGGAAGCACTGCCGTTGCAGGTGATCGATGAAGGACTCTATCAGCATCCGCCGACGCTTCTGATCGGCACGATCGACAAGTTTGCGCAGATCGCATGGCAAGAGAACATGCAGGCCTTTTTCCGCGGGCGCGGCCCGGAGCTCATCATTCAGGACGAGCTGCACCTCATTTCCGGGCCGCTCGGCTCGATCGACGGCCTTTATGAGATGGCGCTCGATGAGATCTTCCGCTCGCATGGGCATCAGCCGAAAATCATCGCTTCGACGGCGACGATCCGCCGTGCGAAGGCGCAGTGCATGGCGCTTTACTGCCGCGATGTGCGGCAGTTCCCGCCGCCAGGGATCGATGCGGAGGATTCGTATTTCTCAAAGACCGACCGCACGCGCTCGGGTCGCATGTATCTCGGCGTCCTGCCGGCGAGCGCGCGCAAGGCGACGATGGAATATCTCATGATCAGCGATCTCGCGGGGCTGACGGCGGCGATCGACATGCCAGAAAACGTCCGGGATGCGTTCTGGACGCTGACGGCGTATTTCAACAGCATCCGCGAACTCGGCCATTGCCTGACGCTCGTCTCGGACGAAGTGCAGGGCGAGCTGAAGTCGTTCGCCAAGCGCATGAAATGTCAGAAGAGGACGCTGTTGTATCCGGAGGAACTCACGAGCAGCACGTCATCGACGAAGCTCAACGAGATCCTTGAAAAGCTGGAACATGTGCAGTACCATGACGGCATCGACAAGCTTCCCAGGGAAGAGCGGAATTATCCTATCGGCATGGTGCTCGCGAGCAACATGCTTTCCGTCGGCATCGACGTCGGCCGCCTAAACCTCATGCTCATGGTTGGACAGCCGAAGCTCGCGAGCGAGTACATCCAGGCTTCGAGCCGTGTCGGCCGCCAAGTGCCGGGACTCGTCTTCGTGCTCTACGATGCATGCCGCAGCCGCGACCGCTCGTATTATGAGCAGTTCCGTGCGTTCCATACGTCGTTCTACCGCTATGTCGAACCGACGGGCGCGACGCCGTTCTCGCGTCCTGCCTGCGATCGGGCGCTCCATGCAGCAGCGCTCGGCGTCCTGCGGTGCCAGAAAGAGCTGTCTCCGGATAAGGGCGCAGCGGTGTTTGACGAGGAAACGTATCATGAGGCAATCGAACAGCTGATCGCATCGTTCCAGGCACGGGCGCGCCGGGTGCAGGAGGCGCTCGGCATGCAGCCCGAGCGGGCGGAGGCATATGTCAGACAGCGCCTGGAACGGTTCTTTGCTGCCTGGGACAGCCGCGCGAAATCGGAGGATCAGCTGACATATGGAACGATGTACGATGCACCGAGGAAGAAGGAAAAGCCGCAGCTGCTCGCCGTCTATGGCAGCCCGAATGCTGCGTATGGGGAATGGGAGACATTGACATCCATGCGCTTCGTTGATCAGGGCATTGCCGGCAATCTGCGCTTCAAGAAGGAGGGATGAGGTCATGACAATGAAAACGACCACCGTGACGCTGGAGGATACGGACAAGATCCGTTCGTCGCAGCTCGTCCTGCTCTATGGATCAGGGGCGCTCGTGCCGCTCCCGGAGCGCGTCGTCATGACGGGGGCGCCGGAGCTCTGGAAATCTATCAAGCCTATCCACGATCCACGTCTGGAAAAAGCGCTCGGCGTCGATCATTTCGGGCTGCCCCGCGCGGAAGAATCGCGGAAGGGAAAGCGGCTGGATCGTGACGGAGGCCAGCCGGGTGTGGTTGATGTGAGCTTCCCCGAGTGGTATTTCTGTCCGAAGTGCCATACGTTCCGGAAGCTTTCCGACTGGATGGAGGAAGCGAAGCAGCATGCGGGCACAGGAAAATCCGATACCGTTGCCATGGATTTCATGCGCGCGCCGTTCTGTCCCGATTGCGGGCCGAAGCAGCCGCTCGTCGTCGCCCGCCTCGTCACGGTCTGCCAGCATGGGCATATCGATGATTTTCCCTGGTTCTGGTGGGCGCACCAGCATCAGAAGGAAGGGGAGAAGTGCAATAGGGAGCATCCGAAGCTCAAGATCACTACGCGAGGAAGCAACCAGGGCTTTGCCGGCATCACGATTGAGTGTGTGCACTGTGGTGCGAAGGAGACGCTGCAAAGCGTCCTCGGTGCGCAGGCCCTCAAAGAAAAGGGCTGCAAGTGCCGTGGCCGCCATCCTTGGCGCATGTATGGAGAATACGAGAAGGGCGGATGCACGGCAGACGTGCGCGCTGTCCTGCGCGGTGCTTCCTCCATCTATTATCCATTCATATGCACGTCGCTGGTTCTGCCAGAATCTGGATCGGAACTTCAAAAATACGTCGAGGCGAGCGAGACGTTCAACAGCAAGTATCAGACGTGGCATGATGAGGAAGAGCTTTCGGGAGAGGCTCTCGTAGAGAAGCTTCAAAAAGGAGCAGGCCGGATCGCAGATGAGATCGGCGCCGATCGTTCTGACGTGGAGGATGCTATCAAGGAAATTATTGAGCGCATGGAGGGCCGTTCCGACGAAGAGCGCGTGCCGTACAATTCTCCGCGCTACCGCGAGCAGGAGTATCAGGCGTTGCTTGACGAGGAGACAGAGCCGACAGCGGATTTTGAACGCGAGACGAGTCCTGATGCATATCCCGCACTTCCGTTCCTGCAAAAAGTCGTGCTCGTCCACAAGCTGCGCGAAGTCCGCGTGCAGACGGGATTCTCGCGCCTCGTGCCGGTCGCGAGTTCGGAGGAAGAGGGCTTCGTTTCGATTAAGAGATCGGAGACAAATTGGTATCCCGGTTATGACGTGCGCGGCGAGGGCATTTTCCTCGTCTTTGAGGATGAGGCGATCAAGGCATGGGTTTCGCACCATCCCGAGGCAGGTGAGCGGGCGGCAAGGCTTTCGAAAAATTATCAGGAACATTCGAATTTTGCACAGAAGCATCCGCGCATCATTACTGCGAAGTTCCTGCTGCTTCATTCGCTCGCGCATCTTTTGATCCGCGAGCTGAGCTTTGAATGCGGCTATAGCATTGCATCGCTGCGCGAGCGGATTTACTGCGATGATGGGGGTGCGGAAAGCGAAGCGATGTCTGGTATCCTCATCTATACGGCAAATGGCGATTCCGAAGGCACGCTCGGTGGCCTTGTGCGGCAGGGCTATGGCGATACGCTGCCGAAGATTTTTGCCCGCGCCATCGATCATGCGCGGTTCTGCTCGAATGACCCTGTCTGCAGCCTCAGCAAAGGGCAGGGGCGCGACGGCCTCAACCTTGCGGCCTGCCATGCCTGCATGCTGCTGCCGGAGACGAGCTGCGAGGAGTTCAACAGCTTCCTCGACCGCGGCGTCATCATCGGCACGATGGAGCAGCCGGACATGGGATTCTTTTCAGGCGACGGCACGGTCTGGACATCAGAGAAGAATGCGCTGGATTCCCCAGCGCGGCGGGAGGCTGCAGCATCCGTTCTGCAGGCAGAACCTGAAAAAGCAGCAAATTTGCGCACGATTTCTTCAGGAACGGAAATCAACGATTATACTGCGGCAGAAGTCTGGGAACGTTTGGCGAGAAAATGCGATAATTTTGGAGATGAAGCCGGACGCGCGAAGATGGAAGAATTCAGCAGGGCATGGGACGTGCCGGAAGCTTCTCTGCCACAGGGAGCCTTTGGGATGGAATTCAGAGATCCTGCAACTGGTGAAACCTTCAAAGCAGATCTGGCTTTTCCAAAACAGCACGTTTTAATCTTTATCGTAAGGGATCTGTCTGAAAAGCAGTATGTACTGGCACAAAGGACGGGATGGCATTGTTATTTGACAAATCAGATGCCTTCATGTAAGGAAATGCGCGCAAAACTGGAGGTATGATCATGGCTACGATGTATCCGTCAGAGTTTTCTCCATCAGGAAATGCAGGAGATGCTGCAGAGCAGCAAGTGTTTGAGTGCTTGAAAGAGCATCTCCCCACTGACTACCATGTGTTCCATTCTCAGCCTTTCCGTTTGAATACATTTGAAGAACATGAGATTGATTTCTTGATTTTTCACAAGGACAAAGGCATTCTTGTCATCGAAGTCAAGAGTGGTGCTGGCATTTCGTACCACGATAGAGCATGGCATTATACGAATGGAACGGAAATGCTGCATGGTGGTCCGTTTGAGCAGGCATCCAGCAATGCGCGTGACTTGCGGGACGCATTAAAAGCGAAAAAAGATAAAGCATTTGTTGAAAAATGCAAGTATATGTATGCCGTCTGGTTCCCTAATTTGCTCCGCGAGCAGCTGGATGAGATTGATTTCCCACTGGAAGCACAGAAATCATTGACGTTGACGCTCGACGATCTTGGAGAGAACGCGGAATCCGCTATTGCCCGTATCATGGACAAGCCTCTGACGGCACGGATCGAAAAAGGAAAAAGGGTGGGCGAACACCTGAAAATCCAGATGCGCCTTACGGAGAGCGAAGCGAATACATATCTTAAGACACTCATTAATCCGGTGTTTCATATTCAGGAGCTTCCGAAGGCGGACAACGTACGGGAGGCGCAGAAGTTTGTGTCTCTTTTGAAAGAGCAGAGACGGCTTCTTTATTATCTTCAGGAACAGCCGATGGCGGTCATCAATGGACGTGCGGGTACGGGCAAGACGATTTTGGCATGTGAGAAGGCGAAAATCCATGCAGAGAATGGAGAACCTGTGTTGTTCCTGATGGTCAACACGCTTTTGATGAAACGTCTGCGCGAGGAGAATCAGGACTACCCACTGATTCATTTTTATACGGTAGATGCACTGAGTACGAAGCTGCTGGGGTGGATAGACGATCAGGATGAACGGTATGAACAGCTCGGCGAGAAGCTCGAATTGTTCTGCAAAGGGGATCCTGTGCTTTGGAAACTCATCATGGGACAGGATGTTTCGGCTGGCCATATCCCATCGTGGCATGTCATCATTGATGAAGGACAGGATTTTGGCTTGAAAAATCTCCCAGAAGCGATGGATATACTCTGGCTGTCTGCGATGGAGGAAGATTCTCCACTTCAATCGTTTTATGTTTTCTACGATCAAAACCAGTTGATTCAGGGGAATAATGCCATTCCGGATTTTATCGGTGATTCAGAATGCAAACTGACGCTCTATCGGAACTGCCGCAATACGAACAAGATATCGCAGACCGCCGACGCTCTGCTGCGTCTTGGACTCGATCATGCATATTTTTCGCAAAATGAATCGCAAGATGTGCCAGAGCCGTCGAAACGGAAGTTCCGTCCGACCATGCTGAAGCCGGCGGCACTTCCCGGCCGTACGCCGCAGATGTATTTTGCACGGGATCGCAAAAGGATGAAGCAGGCCGTGGACAAGCTTTTGAAATCCTTTCAAAAGAGGGGTGATGAGGGGATTGTCATCCTGACATGCATGACCATTGAGTCCTGCTCGATCCGGGACTTTTTGCATCCGGTGAATGAAAAGGACGATGTTTATGCGTATTCGCTGGGAGACAAAGAAATTCGCGTGACGACGTGCCGGAAGTTCAAGGGTCTCGAAGCTGAGGCTGTGGTTTTGATCGATTTCGGGATGGATACGCTGACAACAGGGCAGCATGAACAGAGCAATGCACTGCTTCCTTACACAGGCGCGTCCCGTGCAAAATACGACCTTGGCATCGTTGCGACGTTTGATGATGACGAGTGTCGTGAAATCCTTGAAGCGTATGAAATTCCCGCAGGAAAGAATCCTTGCATGACGCTGGCTGAGGAAGACTTCTTCATGACGGATTATTGCAGGCTGTGAACAAGAAAATGTCCCCGCAGGGCGCCGTGCCTTGCGGGGACATTCGTGTCTTTGAAAAAAGTTTTCAGCCGACCATCCAGCTCACGAAGTAGATGACGAGCGGGATCGTGACGCAGGCGATGCCGACGAAGTCGATGATGACGCCTGTGTGAATCATCTTGGTGATCGGGATGTAGCCGGATGCATAGACGATGGCATTCGGCGGGGTCGAGACTGGGAGCATGAAGCCGAGCGATGCGGAAAGCGCGATGCCGACGGAGACCGGAATCGGGCTGATGCCGGCCGAGACGGCTGCCGTGATGGCGAGCGGGCCAATCATGTTCGTGGCCGCCGTATGGCTCGTGAGCTCGGAGAGCAGGAGCGCCATGACGGAGAAGATGGCGACCATGCCGACCTGGCTGGGCTCGCCGCCCATCGCTGCGACGATGAGGTCGCCGACCCACTGCGAGAGGCCGGTCTGATACATCATGCCGCCCATCGCGAGGCCGCCGCCAAAGAGAATCAGCGTGCCCCATTCGATGCCTTCCATCGCTTCTTTCCACGTCAGCGTGAAGCGGCGCGTCTTGAAGTCCACGGGCAGCAGGAACAGCAGGAGGGCGCCAGCCATGGCCGCGACGGCCTCCGGGAACAGCAAGTTGTACATCTTGAGCTCGGGGCTCGCGGAGCCGAGGCCGATGGAGAGGATGCCCGGCATAATCCAGAGCAGGACGGCGACAGCGAACGCGAAGAGCGTGTTTTTCTGTGCGCGGTTCCATGCGCCGAGTTCGGCGAGCTTGTTCTGGATGAATTTGTCAGCGCCTTCGATGTGGTCGACATCCGCCGGGAACATGTGCGAGAGCACGACATAGGCGATGACGAAGTAGACGACCATGGCGATGAAGCCCCACGTCATCCATTCGAAGAACGAGATATGGATGTCGCACATCGTGTTGAGGAAGCCGAGCATGATGAGGTTCGGCGGGGTGCCGATTGGCGTCAGGACGCCGCCGATGGAGCAGGAGTACGCGGTCATGAGCATGAGGCCGGTTGCGTATTTGTACTCGTGCAGGTCGATTTCGCGGCCGTTTGCGGCGAACATCTCTTTGATGGACGTCAGCAGGCCGAGGCAGATCGGGAACATCATGGCTGCCGTCGCCGTGTTGCTGACCCATCCGGAGCAGAGGGCAGCGGCGAGGCCGCAGGCGAGGAAGATGCGCTTCGGGTTCGACCCGACCCATTTTCGCGCGAGCAGCCAGTAGGCGAATCGCTTGTCGAGACCGTGCTTCATCATGGCTTTCGCGAGGATGAAGCCGCCCATGAACAGGAAGATCATCGGGTTTGCAAATGCTGCGAATGCAGCTTTGACGCTGACGACGCCAGTGACGACGGCGAGCGTCGGCCCGATGAGGGAGGTGACGGGGATGGGCACCGGCTCTGTGATCCACCAGAGAGCGACGAGCACCATGATCGCCAGGAGCTTGTGGCCCGGCACCGTCAGGGCCTCGATCGGGGTCAGAAAGACGAGGATGGCGAGGAGCGGGCCGCCGAAAAGTCCGATGGTGCGGCGTTTGCGGTCGAAGGCTTGTTCGGCTTTCTTGACCGCGAGGGCTTCTTTACTCATCTTGTCCAAATCAAAACGCCTCCTTTGAAACGTGTGCAAAGAGCATGACAGAAAGAACAACGACGAAAAGAAAGGAATAAAACGGAAACAAGAAATTCTTTCCTTCATAATACGAAATTTTGAGGCTATTTTCAATAGAGAAGGGAAACTTTGACGATTCTATTTAGCTATGATTGGAGTGAACCTTGAAATCATGCGGCCGCTTGACCCGCGCGGCGTTCTTCTTTACAATGGAAGCAGTGTTTTTCAGTTGGAAAGGAACATCATCATGGAGCTTCTTCCCCCGGACGTCCTCGCATTCCTCATCGCTTTCGGCTTCTGCGCAGCATTCATCGATTCCGTCGTCGGTGGCGGCGGTCTCATCTCGCTGCCGGCGCTGCTCTGGATCGGCCTGCCGCCGCATCTTGCGCTCGGCACGAACAAGGGCGCGGCCGTCATGGGCGCTGTCGCGAGCTTCGTGACATTCGTGCGCTCGGGGCGCGTGAATGGCTGGCTCATCCGCAGGCTGTTCCCGCTGTCGCTCTTGGGCTCCGTCATCGGCGTGCTCGTCGTGCAGCAGGTCTCGCCGGACATCCTGCGGCCGCTCGTAACGGTGCTGCTGATCGTCGTGCTCGTCTACAGCGTGCTGAAAAAGGATTGGGGGCGCGAGAATCATTTCACTGGGCTCACGACGCGCATGCTCGTGCTTTCGGGCGTCGTCGCGTTCACCTTCGGCTTTTACGACGGCTTTTTCGGCCCCGGCACGGGTTCGTTCCTGCTGTTTGCGTTCCTGATGCTCGGCTACGATTTCCTCGGCGCGGCGGCAAATGCGCGCGCGCTGAATTTCGCGAGCAACATCGCGGGCGTGACGGTGTTTGCCGTGCTCGGCCTCATCAACTGGTCGTATGCGATCCCGATGGGCCTCTCGATGATCGTCGGCGCCTGGTGCGGCGCGCACATGGCGCTCAAAAAGGGCACGGGCTACGTGCGGCCGCTCTTCATCGCGATGACGACGGTGCTGATCGGCAAGCAGATTGTCGATCTGCTGAAATAAAGGGGAGGGGATTCTTTGGCAGAACAAGGGACAGCGTCGATGGCGGCACAGTTCGCGCGTCTGACGGCACTGCGGCAGGAAAGCGCGGCATGGCGGCTGCTGGCGTCGCCGCAGGCACCGTTTGTGGCCGCGTTCTTCGCGCAGGAATTCCTTGCACCCGGACGGCGGCGCGTCACGGAGGCCGAGCTCCTGCGCGACCTCGAGGATGCGATGCAGGAGGCCGCGCAGGCCCGGTCGGAACAGTCAGATCTGGAAGCGGGCGAAGGGCTCATCCGTCCCGCGCGTGAATACCTCCTGATGTGGTCGGACGAGGCGCATGGCTGGCTGCGGCGGTTCCATGGCGCGGACGATGCGCCGTGCTATGACCTCACGGCAGCGGCTGAGCATGCCGTGCGCTTTGCGGCGGGGCTCTCGAAGCGCGGCTTCCTCGGCACGGAGTCGCGTCTGCGGACGGTCGTCCACCTGCTCGGCGAAATCGCGGAAGACCGCGACGAAGATGCCGCGCACCGCGAGCGCATCCTGCTTGAAAAGCGAAAAGCCATCGACGAGGAGCTCGCAGAGCTCCGAAAGACGGGCAAGGTGCAGCCAAAGCTCACGGCCGGGCAGGTGCGCGAGCGTTACCAGCAGGCGCGTGAGACGGCCGAGAGCATTCTTGAAGACTTCCGCGCGCTCGAAGAAGCGTTCGGCGCGCTCGGCCGCGGCCTCATGCACGACATCGTGACATGGCAGGAAGGCAAAGGGGAACTCCTTGCGAAGGTCTTCGAGCGCGGCGACGTCATCCGCGAGTCGGAGGAAGGGCGGAGCTTCGCGCTGTTCTGGAGATTTTTGATGGCAGGCGACCGGCAGGCGGAGCTCGATGCGCTGCTCGCGGCCGTCAGCCGCGTGCCGGAGCTCAAAGAATTCGCGGCGCAGGGCGGAGGGCTCTCGGGGCTCCTGCGCGAATGGGTCGCAGGCGCGGCGGCCGTACAGCAGACGATGGAGCGGCTCTCGCGCCAGCTGCGACGCTATGTCGATGAGCGCTCGATGCGAGAGGAGCGCGTCATCTACCAGCTCATTGCGGGCATCGAGCGGACGGCATCGGACGTGCGCAAGCGCCCGCCGCGCGGCGATTTCGCGGCCATCGACCTGCCGCATGCTGACATTTCGCTGCCGATGGACCGGAAAATCTTCCAGCCCCCCCAGCGCACGCGCATCAAGGCGCGGACGCTCGAAGCGGGCGAGGCGGCCGAGGCGGCCGAGGCGCGCATGGCCGATGGCGGAAAAGCGTTGGAAAAGGCGCTTGAAGCAACAGCCATCGACCGCAAAGTGCTGCAGAAAAACATCGAGGAGACGGCGAAAGAACACGGCGGGAAAAATGTCACGCTTGAAGAAGTCGTGAAGCGCCATCCGCTGACCGGAGGGCTTTCGGAGCTCCTGGCGTATTTTGTGCTGGCGGAAGGACAGGAACGTGGGGATGCGGCGGCAGAGGAAATGCACATTCCATTTGAAAAAGGCAATCGGAAACGAATCGCTATCATGAACGAAATCAGGTTCCCGTTTGAGAGAAAATGATAAAAGTTACGGTAAAGGGCAGGCTCCCTCTTTGAGGGAGCTGTCGCCGCAGGCGACTGAAGGACTAGTTGGAAGCAGTAGCCGGACAAGATTATTCGTTGTAGATGAAGGACTTTAGTCGTGTCGAAGAATCTCGTTCGGCCATCGCATCAAACTACTCCCACCACCGCTTCGCGGTCCCCCTCCCTCAAAGAGGGAGGCTGCTGTATGAGCTGCTTCTGGCAATAACAAGTAACCAATCCAAATCGAGGTTTATACCATACATGAACAACGAAGAACAAAACTTTTCCCGCGCGGCGATCGCGCTGCTGCGCGGCGTGGTCGAGCGCGGGCGGGATGAGGCGCTTTGGCAGACAATCGTCGGGCGCGAGGAAGCGCTGTGCGACTATCTCGGGAAGCTCGGCCTGCATCTCTTCATCGACCGCGCGGAGGAATACGCCTATCTGCGGCAGAACGAGGCGTCGGGGCTGCCGCGGCTCATGGCGCGCACGCAGCTAAGCTATGCTTTGAGCCTGCTTCTGCTGCTCCTTCGCAAGAAGCTCGGCGAGTACGATGCGCATGAGGGTGACAGCCGCCTGATCCTGACGACAGGCGAAATGACGGAACTTCTGACGCCGTTTTTCCCACCCGTGACCGATCAGGTGCGTTTTTCAGATATGGCCGCGCGGCAGGTGCAGCGCGCCGAGGAGCTCGGCTTCCTGCGCCGCCTGCCAGGCGAGGAGGCATCGTATGAGGTGCTGCCGCTGCTGCGGAGCTTCATCACGGCCGAGTGGCTGCAGGACTTTGATGAGCGGCTGAAAACGTATGCGGCCTACGGCCAGCGGGAGGAGGCGGACGATGGACTTATTTGACGATAGTGCACAGCATCTGCCGCAGCTCGGTTTCCGCCTGCAGCGGCTCGAGGTCTACAACTGGGGCACGTTCGATGGCGAGGTCTGGACGCTCGATCTCGCGGGCGCGACGTCGCTTTTGACGGGCGATGTCGGATCAGGCAAATCGACGCTCGTCGATGCCATCATCACGCTTCTGGTGCCGCCGCGCCGCGTGACGTACAACAAGGCGGCCGACGCGAGCGCGAAGGAGCGCAGCCTCAATTCCTATGTGCGCGGCTACTATGCGCACCATTCGACGGCCGAGGGCGGCAGCCGCCCCGAAGCGCTGCGCGACAAGAACGAGTACAGCGTGATTCTCGGCGTCTTTGCCGATGAAAACTATGGCCGCACCGTCACGCTCGCGCAGATTTTCTGGTACAAGACCGAGAGCGCCGCGACGCCCGCGCGCCTCTACGTGCTGGCCGACAAGACGCTCTCGATTGCCGACCGTTTCTCGCGGATCAGCGACATGCGGGCACTCCGGCGCCGCCTCGAGGCCGACGACTTCATCCATACGTACGACGATTATCCGCTCTATGGCCGCGATTTCTGCAAGCGCTTCGGCATCCGGCAGATGCAGGCGCTCGACCTGTTCCAGCAGACGATTTCGCTCAAAAAAGTCGATTCTTTGACGGCGTTCGTGCGCGCGAACATGCTCGAGCCGCCCGATGCGGAAGGGCTCGTCGCGGGACTGCTGCAGGAGTTTTCCGACCTTGAGGCCGCGCATACGTCCGTCGTCCGCGCCCGCGAGCAGCAGCGGCTGCTCGCCCCTGTGCGCGAGGCCGGACGGCGTTATCGGGCGCTCGAAAGCAATCGTGCCGAGGCCGAGCAGATGATGGCCGCACTGCCCGCCTGGATGGCGCAGCAGGACGCAGCGGCCGTGCAGGCGTTGCGCGCGACAGAAGCCGCCGCGCATGACGCGCTTTCTGAGGCGCAGAGCAAGCTCCGGGCCGAACAGCAGGCCGCCGAAGCCGAATTATCAGACGTCCGCACAAGCTTTGCGCAGAATGGCGGCGCAAGGCTGACGGCACTTCAGGGCAAGATTGCGGCCGCACAGGAAAAGCAGGCCGCACGCGAGGAAGACCGCAAGCGCTATACGGCGCTCGCCGAGTCTCTCGGCCTTTCCGTGCCGGAGGATGCGGCAGCCTTTTCCGCGCAGGCCGAGCGCATCGCGGCCATTGCGAAAGAGCAGGAAGAAGCGCTTGACGCTATTGGCAGCGACATCGCCGACCAGCAGGGGAACCTGAAAGAAGTCACGGCGCTCATCAGCCGCATCGAAGGCGAGCTCGCGTCGCTCGCGAACCGCCGCTCGAACATTCCGACGGCCTATGTGCGCCTGCGCGACGAGCTCGCGGATGACCTCGGCCTTGCGGCGACGGAAATGCCGTTTGTCGGAGAACTGCTCGAAGTCAAGCCCGAGGAAGCGGCGTGGGAAGGCGCGCTCGAGCGCTTGCTGCATGGCTTCGGCCTCTCGCTGCTTGTGCCCGAAGTACATTATGGCGAGGTCGCCGACTGGATGGAGCATCATCGTCTCTCCGTGCGGCTCGTCTATTACAGCGTGGCCGATGGCGGCAAGGTTGACGATTTTGGGGGCCTGCCCGATGACGCGGCCTGCTGCAAGCTCAACATCCGCCGCGAGAGCCCGCTCGCGCCGTGGCTTACGCAGGAGCTCGCGCACCGCTACGCGCATCACTGCACGGAGAACCTGCGCGACTTCCGCCGCACCGACTACGCCATCACGCGGGCCGGGCAGGTCAAGACGGGCGGCCGCCGCAACGAGAAAGACGACCGCCATGCGATTGACGACCGCCGGACGTATGTGCTCGGCTTCTCGAACCTGCGGAAAGTCGAGGCACTCAAGGCCGAGCGTGAAAATCAGGAAATCGAGCGAAAAGACATCCAGTCGCTGCTTCGAAAGGCGAAGGCGCGCCAGAAGAAGGCCCGCACGATGGCCGATGCTGCCGCGCAGCTCGCGGGCTTTTCGTCGTTCGACGCTATTGACAGCCCCGCCGTCGCGCATGCCATCGCAAAGCTCCGCGACGAGGAGCAGGCGCTGCGCGAGGAAAACCGCGTCTATCATGAACTGCGCCGCAAGGAGGCCGCGCTGCAGAGGCAGCTTGACAGCCTGCGGCAGGCGGCAGCCGACCATGCGAAGCAGCTCGCGCGCAGCGAGCTCGTGCTCGAACAGCTCGATGCGGCGGCCGCGGCCGACCAGGCCGAGCTTTCACGCATGGACGCTCTCGCGCTCGCAAAGGCGGCGCCGTTGCTCGCGGCGCATGCTACAGGCGCCTGGGGCAGCCGCACATTTTCCCATGAAGCGCGGCAGGAGCTCCAGAACCTCTACCAGAACCATCTGGCCGACATCATGCGCGAGGCGCAGCAGGCCGTCAGCGGCGAGACGAGTGCGCTCGCGGCGGCCATGGAGTCGTTCAACCAGACATTCCCCGAGCTCGCACGCAACCTTGCGCCGCGCCCCGAGGCGCTCGCCGAATACGAGGCCGTGCTCGACCGGCTCGAGCGCGACGGCCTGCCCGCCTACGAACAGCGCTTCCGCGAGCTCCTGCAGGAGAACACGGTTCATCAGATGGCGCTTTTCTATGCGAATCTGAAGCTGCGCGCGAAGGACATCCAGCAGCGCATCGGCCGCATCAATGCGTCGCTTCGGGAAATCGACTACAATCCCGGACGCTACATCGAGATTTCCTGCGTCCATACGCATGTCCGCGCCGTGCAGGAATTCCGCCGCGCGCTCGATGCTTGCATGAAGGAGGACGCGGCGTTCGAGGACGTCGCAGCTCTCGCACGCCGTCTGCGCGCCGATACGGACGAAGACGCCCGCTGGCGCCGCGAGGTCGTCGATGTGCGCAACTGGTTTGACTTCGCGGCCTCGGAGTGCTGGCGCGAGACCGGCGAGGAATACGAGCACTACACGGATTCGGGCGGCAAGTCCGGCGGCCAGAAGGAAAAACTCGCCTATACGATCCTCGCCGCGAGCATCGTTTACAACTTCGGCCTCGAGGGCGGCCGCTTCGCAGGCGAGCAGAGCTTCCGCTTCGTCGTCATCGACGAGGCATTCCTCAAGAGCTCCGACGCCTCGGCACAGTTCGGCCTCGAGCTGTTCCAGAAGCTCGACCTCCAGCTGCTCGTCGTGACGCCGCTCCTCAAGATTGCAACGATCGAACCGTACGTCGAGCGCGTCGGCTTCGTCTGGCAGGACGACGCGCAGCACCGCTCGTTCCTGCGCAACATCCGCATCGAAGAACTTTCATCCTGTTAGCCTCTCCCCCTGGGAGAGGTGCCGAGCGGATGCGAGGCGGAGAGGGTAGCGACGTTGCTTTTTCAGAAAAAATATCCTTAAGAGGCGAGCGGCCTGCTTGACGGCGGGCCGCTCTTCTGTTATTCTTTTATTGACTTCGGTCAGTAAAGGAGTTGGACATCATGCGGACACGCAAGGAACCGGAACAGCGCAAGCAGGAAATCTTCGCGGCGGCGGTGCAGCTTTTCATGGAGAAAGGCTATGCAGCCACGACGGTTGCGGACATCACGAAAGCGGCGGGCGTTGCGAAAGGAACGTTCTTTTATTATTTCGCGACAAAGGATGTGTTGCTCGAAGCCATCGGGCGGCGCTGGGCGGAAGCCTTTGCGCGCCGCTATGAAGAGGCGGAGAAGGGGACGGATGCCGTCGAGCGTTTCTGCGTCTTCCTGCGGCTCTTCGAGAGCGACGACCCGATGGATCCGCTCTTCGACCAGCTGATCCGCGAGCACCAGTACCAGATCATGGACTCCATCTGGCAGAAGATGCTCGCCGAGACATTCGAGCCGCTGCTGCGTGGCATCCTGATGCAGGGACAGGCCGAGGGCAGCATGCACTTCGCGGGGAGCATCGACAGCACGATGCATTATTTCTGGTGCATCTTCGATGCGATGTACCCGGTGGGCGACGAGATGCAGCACATCGGCGAAGCGCAGATGGAGGTGCATCTTTCCATAGGGCACCGGCTGATCGAAACGCTGCTCGGCCTGCCGTCCGGCATGCTCGAAGCACTGGAACATTCCTGAGATTTGCAAGGCTGTTGAGAAAGGATGATCGTTTGCTATGAAAGACAGTCGCGATTTCGCGCAGCTGCCGCTCGGCCGCCTCATCGCGCGCTGCGCACTGCCCGCGATGGTCAGCATGAGCGCCATGGCGCTGTATTCCGTCATCGACGGCGTGTTCGTCGGGTATTTCCTCGGCGCGGCCTCGCTCGCGGCCATCAATCTCGTGTTTCCGCTATTTCTGCTGTTTTCCGCTGTCATCGACATGATCGCGGTCGGCTCGTCCGTGCAGATCGCGACGCGGCTGGGCGCGGGGCGGCAGCGCGAGGCGTCGCGGATCTTTTCCTTTTCCCTCGTCGCAATCTTCCTCGTGTCCATTGCCGTTGCCGCCGTCGTCTTCGCCGGCACGCGGCCGCTCCTCGCGCTCATGGGTGCGGAGCCCGTCGTCATCGAGCAGGCCGCGACGTATCTCTACATCCTCGCGGCCGGTGCTCCCATCGGCATGTTTTTCTTCGCGACGGACAACTATCTGCGCATCTGCGGCTGGCAGAATTACAGCATGGCGCTGAATGTCGGCGTGGCGCTTTTGAACATCGCGCTCGACTATCTCTTCATCGTGCCGCTTGGCTGGGGCATCGCAGGCGCGGCGCTCGCGACGACCCTCAGCATCGGGCTCGGCGCGCTGCTGTCCTTTGTGCCATTCCTTCTGCGGCGGACGGAGCTGCGCTTCGTGCGCGGCACGATTCCTTGGCGCCAGTTCCGCAAACTGGCGTTCAATGGCTCGTCGGATTTCTTTGACAGCACGGCGTCGTCCGTCATGGATCTCGTCGTGAACACGGTGCTGCTGCAGATCGGCGGCACGCTCGCCGTCGCGGCGTTTTCCGTCGTCATGTATCTCGACAGCGTCGTCAGCATGCTCGTGTTCGGTCTGACGTCGTCCCTGCAGCCTGCGCTGTCGTATTGCCATGGTGCCAGGCTTCGCGCGCGCATGCACCGTTTGCAGAAAGCCATCATGGCGACGGCAGGCGCGCTGTCCATGGGGGCGTTCGTGCTGCTCGAGCTGGCAGGTCCCTGGGCGCTGACGTTCTTCATCGCGCCGGACGACACGGCGCTCATGGAGCTGTCGCTAGCGGCGCTCTCGATCTTTGCGCTGTCGTATCTCGTGAAATGGGTCGATGTTTGCGCGTCAAGTTATTTCACGGCACTCGAGCAGCCGGCTGTCTCGCTGGGGCTGTCGCTCCTCGGCACGCTCGTTGCGCCGCTCGTTGCACTCGCAATCCTCGTGCCATGGCTCGGGCTCACGGGCGTCTGGTGGATGCCGCTGTGCGCCGGCGTGCTGTCAGCAGCGGCATCGTTTCTCAGTTTGCGAAAGCATATTTTTTTGCAGTGTTATTGACCGTTGGTCAGTTTTGAGGGGTGGAACAAATGGCAAAGAAGAAACTCGTGGTGGGCGTGGTGATCGCCCTGTTTTCTCTGGCTCTTGTCTGGCGGCTCTGGTTCGCGCAGGAGGAGGCAACGGTCGACGAGACGCCGCTCGCCGTGACGGTGCAACGGGCGGCGACGCGCGATGTCTCGCTGCCGGTGACGTTCACGGGCAGCATCGAGGGCACGCAGTCGGCTGTCATCAGCAGCACGGCGTCCGGCCGCGTCGTGGAGGTGCTCGTCGAAGATGGCACGTACGTGACGAAGGGCACGCCGCTCCTGCGCATGGATGCGGTCGCGGCGAACAATGCCGTGCGCTCGGCGACGTCATCCGTGCGGCAGGCGCGCGTGAAGTATGACAACGATGCTATGGCGTACAACCGGCAGGCCGAGCTTTACGATCAGGGGGCGGTTGCCGTGCAGCAGCTCGATGCCGCGCGCACGCAGATGCTCGTTGCCGAGAGCGACCTCGAGACGGCGCAGGCGACGCTCGCCGATGCGCAGAAGCAGGTTGCGGACGCGACGGTCGTGAGCCCCGTCGACGGCCTCGTCGCGAATCGCAAGGTCACGCGCGGCCAGATTCTTTCGCCGAGCGATGCGGCCATGACGGTCGAGCAGATGAATGATGTCTACGTGACGTGCCAGGTCGAGCAGCAATATGTCGCGTACATCGTGCCGGGCCTTGCCGTGGACGTCCGCGTCGATGCTTATCCCGACCGCGTCTTTTCCGGCACGGTCGAGATCGTGAATCCCGCAGCCGACAAGGACAGCCGCATGTTCCTCGTGAAGGCGCGCGTGCCGAATGGTGACTTCGCGCTGAAGCCCGGCATGTTCGTCCGCGTCTCGATCACGGATCAGCCGGAACAGATGATGCTCGTGCCGAAAACGTGCGTGCAGACGAAGAAAGGCTTGTCGTACGTCTACGTCGCGGCGGACGGCCAGGCGCGCCGCGTGCGCGTCGAGCTCGGCGACGATGTCGGCGATGACGTGCAGATCGTCTCCGGCCTCGCGGACGGCGACGCGGTCATCCTCGACCAGATCGACCGCTTGCAGGACGGCAGGGCGGTTACGTCGAACGAAAAAGAGGAGGCATCCGCATGAGTCTGCCGGAACTTTCCATCCGCCGCCCCGTCTTCATGACGATGGTGCTCGTGCTGCTCGTGCTGCTCGGCATCGTGAGCTACCAGAAAATGGATGTCAACGAAATGCCGGACGCGAGCTATCCGTTCGTCTCCGTCAGCGTCACGTACGACGGCGCACAGCCGGAGCAGATCGATGAGCAGGTCGTGCGCAAGATCGAGGAAGCCGTCTCCGAAGCGAAAGGCGTGCGCCACATCACGTCGACGTCGACGGAGGGCAGTGCCGACGTCGGCATCGAGTTCAAGATCGGCATCGACCCCGCCGAGGCCGCGCAGGATGTGCGCGACAAGGTCAGCGCCGTGCGCGGCGACCTGCCGGACGGCGTGAAAGAGCCCGTCATCTCCCGCTTTGACATGAATGCCGCGCCCGTCGCGGCCATCGCGCTGACGACGGAAGACGGCGACCTCCGCGAGCTCAGCGCATTCGTGAACGATACGCTGAAGCCGCAGCTGCAGAAAGTCGCGGGCATCGGCCAGATCCAGGTCAGCGGCAATACGAAGCGCGAAGTCGAGCTCCTGCTGTCGCAGGACAAGCTCAACGAGTACGGCCTCGCCATCAGCGACGTCGCTGCCAGCCTCAAAGCCGTGAATCAGGACATTCCAGCGGGCAATTTCGACAACAGCGGCCGGCAGACGGCGGTCCGCACGGCAGGCGCGTTCCGCAGCCTGAATGACGTCTATCGCGCCGAGCTCGCGACGCGCGGCGCACAGCCGATCCTCTTCGAGCAGGTCGGCATGGCGAAAGATACGGTCAAAGAAGCGACGGCGCTCTGCCGCTATGACGGCACGCCCGCCATCGGCATCGAGATCGGCAAGCAGTCGGGCGGCAACGCCGTACGCGTCGCGGCCGACGTCAAGAAGACACTCGATCGCCTGAAGGACAAGCTGCCTGCCGGCGTCTCCGTCCACCTCGTGCGCGACGATGCTGCGCGCATCACGCAGTCCATGGACGATGTCTGGGAAGACCTGATTCTCGGCGGCTTCTTTGCCGTCGTCATCGTGTTCTGGTTCCTCGGCGACTGGCACAGCACCGTTATCAGCGCGCTCGCGATCCCGACATCGATCGCAGCGGCGTTCACGTTCATGCACCTCGGCCATTTCAGCATCAACACGATGAGCCTCCTCGGCCTGTCGCTCTCCGTCGGCCTGCTCATCGACGATGCCATCGTCGTCGTCGAGAACATCATCCGCCATCGCCAGATGGGGAAAGATGCAAAAACGGCGGCGCTCGATGGCACGAAGGAAATCGTGCTGCCCGTCATGGCGACGACGTTTTCTGTCGCGGCGGTCTTTTTGCCCGTCGGCATGATGTCGGGCGTCGACGGCCAGTATTTCAAGGAATTTGGCTTGACGGTCGCGTTCGCCGTGCTGCTGTCGCTCCTCGTGTCGTTTACGCTGACGCCGATGATGGCGGCGCTGTACCTGCCCGTCGGAAAACCGGCGATGCCAACGTTTTTGAAACAGCCGTGGCAGCGGTT
The DNA here is from genome assembly GCA_900315575.1 of uncultured Veillonellaceae bacterium. Lineage (GTDB taxonomy): Bacteria > Bacillota > Negativicutes > Selenomonadales > Selenomonadaceae > Selenomonas_C. The sequence goes on along the minus strand of OMZR01000007.1, from coordinate 4,797 downwards.
CCAAACCGCGTTCACGGCGCTGGAAGCATGGTATCGCGGCGTGCTGCACCACATCTTGGAGCATGAGCGCAAGCGTGTCATGGCAGGCGCGGTGGCGCTGCTGGTCGTGAGCCTCTTTGTCCTGACGCAGATCGGGCAGGAATTCACGCCGACGTCCGATCAGTCGCAGTTCACGCTGCGCGTGAATGCGCCGCGCAGCGAAAGCGTCACGGCGGCAGGCCAAGACCTCGAAGCCGTGCGGGCGGCGCTCGCCGAGGTGCCGGGTGTCCTGCACGTCTACCAGCGTTCCGACACGCAAGACGCGAATTTCTTTGTCCAGCTGGTTCCCAAAGCGGACCGCGACCGCACGCAGGACGAAATCGTCCGCGACTGCCGCGCGCGCGTCAATGCGCTCGCAGGCTTCCAGGCGGATGTGACGATCGGCTATGACAAGCCGGTCGCGCTCTCCATCACAGGCGACGACGCAGCGCAGCTCGAGGCTATCAGCCACGAGGTCGAAGGCGTCCTGCGCACGATCCCGGGCGTGCGCGATGTCACGTCGTCCGTGCGCACAGGCGCGTCGGAGCTCAAGATCGTGCGAAATGATGCGATGGCAAACGAGCTCGGCGTCACGCCGGCGGCCATCGGCGAGACGCTCGGCACGATGCTCCAGGGTACGGTCGTTGGCAAATTTAGCGACAAGGACGAGCAGGTCGATATCCGCCTGCGCCTCGATGGCGGCGATCGCGCGACGTCCGCGATGCTGCAGAACGTTTTCGTCCCCGCAAGCGACAACAAGCGCGTGCCGCTCGCGCAGGTCGCGCGCATCGAACAGGACACGGCGAGCGGCAGCGTGCGGCGATACGACCGCAAAAAAGAGGTCCGCCTCACGGCGAACCTCGAGAACACGTCGCTCAGCGACTTTGAAGAAGCATTTGCAGATGCCTCGGCGGATATCGATCTGCCGCCCGGCTACGCCATCGGTGCAGCGGGCGAGAGCGATGACATGGACGAGGCGTTCAGCGACCTCATCATGGCGATGGTCATGGCCGTCGTGCTCATCTTCCTCGTGCTCGCGGCGCAGTTCGAGAGCTACAGCGAGCCGTTTGTCATCATGCTGTCGCTGCCGCTCGCGCTGATCGGCGCCATCTGGGGGCTGTATCTCGCGAACAGCACGATCAGCATGGTTTCGCTCATCGGCATCATCATGCTCCTCGGCCTCGTGACGAAGAACGCGATCCTCCTCATCGACGTCGCGTGCAAGAAGCTCGCCGAAGGCAAGACTTGCGTCGAAGCGCTCGCCGACGCAGGCGCGCTCCGTCTGCGCCCGATCCTCATGACGAGCCTTGCGATGATTTTCGGCATGCTGCCCATCGCTCTCGGCACCGGCTCCGGCGCCGAACTCCGCGCCCCGATGGCCTACGCCATCATCGGCGGCATCGTGACCTCGACCATCCTGACCCTCGTCATCGTGCCGATTGCGTATACGTGGATCTATCACCTGGGGGCAGCCCCCCTCACAGAGGCGTAAATCCTCCAGTGGAGGATTTACGGGGCCCGAGCGGCGGGGGGGAGTCCCTTGTACAACATAACATAAAAGAAGGCGTGGCTTCCGCGGGTGCGAAAGTCACGCCTTCTTTTTTACATCACAATATGCTTCCCGCCAATATACCTTGGCTGCCAATACGCATTCGACAGCGCGTCGATCCTGACGCCCTTGCTCGAGCTCGCGTGGATGAACTCGCCGCTGCCGAGGTAGATGCCGCAGTGGGAGGGCCCGGGCTCGTATGTCGTGAAGAAGACGAGGTCGCCGGGTTCGAGCTGGCTCGTGCTCTTTGTGCGCGTGCCGAGCTTGTACTGATCGTCGGCGAGGCGCGGGATGGAGATGCCGTTTTTCGCGAAGACGTACTGCAGGTAGCCGGAGCAGTCGAACGCCTTCGGCGTCGTGCCGCCGAAGCTGTAGGGCGTACCGATGTAGTTCTTGGCCGTCTGGATGATGGAACTGACTTTGCTGCGCGGCAGGATCGGCACGTTGTTCGGCGCGAGCGGGGCTTTGACGGCCAGCGTCGTGTCGCTTGTCTTTGCGGGCGGCTGGATGTCGATGCCCCAGGTCTTCGTGCTTTTCACATTCTTGAGCGCGCGCCATGTCGCGGCATTGACGACGCCCGTGACGTGGATGTTCTGGTCTCGCTGGAACTCGGCGACGGCGCGCTCCGTGCCGCTGCCATAGACGCCGTCAGCCGAGCCGGGCGCATAGCCGATTTCCATGAGCTTTTGCTGCAGCAGCATGACGTCGTGGCCGTGCGAGCCGGTCTTGAGCGTCGGTGAGGCGAGCGTCGTGCTCGTCGTGACGAGCAGCGAGAGGCCGAGGAGCAGGAGGATTTTTTTCGCGAAACGGTGCTTCTTCATAGCAAAAATTCCTTTCCCTACATCAAAGCGGAAAGCGCGAGAAATGATGCTCAGCCGTGCAGGACGTGGTCGAGGCCCTGCTGCATGAGCGTGACGACGTGGTCGTCGTCGAGCGAGTAAAAGGCTTCCTTGCCCTCTTTGCGGAATTTCACGAGGCGTGCGCCGCGCAGCACGCGGAGCTGGTGCGAGATGGCGGACTGGCCCATGCCGAGCGCCTCGGCGATGTCGCAGACGCAGAGCTCTTCTTTGTGTGCGAGGAGCGACAGCAGCTTGATGCGCGTGCGGTCGCCGAGCACTTTGAAGACTTCGGCGAGGCGCAGGCTCGTCTCGTCGTCGGCTTCGTGGAGCCGTGCGAGCTCGAGGGCGGACGGATGCGTCTTGTGGATTTCGCAGACGTCATCTTGGGCGGTTTTCTTCATGGATGTCATTCAGTCCTTTGTGGTTTGTTATTCTTCATCATACCACGCGTTTCCTAGTTCTTGCTATGGAATGTGAAAGAAAATTTTCGGCCGGGCGAGATGCAGGCGAGCAGCGGGAAGTCGGCGCGGTCGATGCGTGCGCAGACATTGACGCGTGGGTCGGCGGGCAGGTTCTTCTTGACGATTTCGAGCTCGCCCATGTAGCGGCCGGCCTGTTTGTTGTCAATCGTGACGACGCCGCGTGGGCGGGCTTCGGCCGTTTCTGGCGCGATGGTCGCATGGGCTTTTGCGATGATGCTGCGGCTTTCCTGTGCGCGGATGGCATCGCGCGCTTCGTCGACGCGCGAGGTGAAGACGTGGGAGAGCAGGCGGCGGCTCGCATCGTCGTCCGTCAGGAGCTCAGCGCCAATCGTGACGCAGTCGTCGCGCAGCTGGCCGAGCGACTGGATTTCCGCCTGTGTCGGCAGACTGTCGGCGAGAAAGACGGAGTCCGTGCCGAGCGCGACGAGGTGGCGTGCCGCGCGTTCGGGCGTCATTGTGCGGTGCGATTCGAGTGTCGGCAGGCCTTCGCCGAGCGGGCCGCGACGCTTGCCGCCCTGCGTCGTGACGAACGCGCCGACATGAATGCCGAGGCGGTGCAGCAGCGCGTTCTGCTTGATGAGCGTCATTTCGCTGAGGCCCGTGCCGACGCGCGGGTAGAAATTGTGCAGCGCGTCGATGCGCGAGAAATCCGTCTTGCAGGCGTCGAGCCGGTGCAGCAGGTCGCGCGTGATCGTCGAGGCGTTGAGCTGGATGCGGAGCTTCTGGCTGTTGTGGCTGATCTGCGCGATTTCTTCGGGCGAAAAGCCATAGTCGAGCCGGATCGTCGTGATGCCGAGCATGCGGAACGCCGAGGGGCGGAACTCCTTGAGCCCGAGCAATTCGAGTGTTTTCGGGCTGACGTCGGAGATGACTTCCATGTGGTGCGCGCGCGCCGCGCCGAGTAGCGTGCCGATTTCCTTTTTGAGTGCATGCGTGTCGCTCTCGGGGATGTGCAGCGATGTGAAGACGCGTGTGATGCCGGCGGCGGCAGCCGTTTCGATGAGCGCGAGATTTTCTTCGGGCGTGTTGTCGAGGCCGGGATAAATGGAAATGCCATTTTGCAAAAATATCACACCCTTTCCGAAGGAGAAGGCTGGTCGTCTGCTGTCTCGACGGGGTCATCAAAACCGATGACGAGCGTTGCGACGAAGCCGCCGATGTAGGCGCAGACGAGGCCCAAGAGATAGATGGGAATGTTGTCCGTCGCGGCCGCGAGCGGCAGGCCGCTGATGCCGAGCGTCGCGGCGCCGACGCCGAACGCCGCTTGGACCGCACCGCCGCAGGCCCCGCCGATGCAGGCGCCGAGGAAAGGCTTGCCGAGCGGCAGCGTGACACCATAGATCAGCGGCTCGCCGACGCCGAGGATGCCGATGGGGAGCGCCGAGGCGATGATTTTCTTCAGGCGCGTGTTCTTCGTGCGGCACCAGACGGCAAAGCTCGCGCCGACCTGCCCGGCGCCCGCCATCGCGAGCACGGGCAGGAGGATCGTGACGCCATAGCGCGCCAAAAGTTCGGCATGAATCGGCGTCAGCGTCTGATGGATGCCGAGCATGACCATCGGCAGGAACGTGCCGCCGAGCACGGCACCGGTGAGAGCGCCGCCTGACGCGATGGCACCCGTCGCGGTATTGCCGATGAGGTCGGAGAGCGCGCCGCCGACGGGCTGCAGAACGAGGATGGCAATCGTGCCGGAGACGAGGAACGTCACGAGCGGCGTGACGAAGAGCGAGAGCGCTTCGGGCACGAAGCGTTTCACCTGCTTTTCCACCTGGCTTGCGAGCATGGCGACGAGCAGGATCGAGATGATGCCGCCACGGCCCGGCACAAGCGTCTCGCCATTCAGCGTGACGTGTGCGAGATTCGGATGCGAGAGCAAAGCGCCGAGGATGGCGCCGAGCACGGGCGTGCC